>JAEZMB010000207.1 GCA_023435825.1 Pseudomonadota bacterium
CCCCCCCGGACCCCCCGAATGGTTGGGCTGGTCAGTGTCGTGGGCCATGGTAGTTCCCTATGCTGGCTGGCGGCCTCCCGCCAGGTTTGTTGTCGGCGGCGGGTCGGGACACGACCGTGTCGCCCCTGCATGTCCCATCCGCGATGGCATCCCCCTGAAAGAGGGGACGGATGGAACCTCGCGCGACATCACGCCGGAGCCATCCCGGCCAAAGGCGTTACCACCATGGGCATCGTCCTGGCAAAGCGCGCCTGTCCCCGGGCGGGGTCGCCGCCCTGGGCCAAGGCCCGGGCTGCTCTTTCGAGAACGCGCCAACTTCCAGACATGGCAAACGGCCAACGCCTCCCCGAAAGGAGACGTTGGCCGCAAATCCACCAGAAACCGCGTGGCCTGAACCGCGATTAGGCCATGGCCTCGGCGACCGTCAGCCCCAGGGCCTCGGCCACGCCCTGGCCGTAGGCCGGGTCGGCCTTGGCGCAGTTGCGGATGTGGCGCAATTTGATTTCCTCGGGCGCGTCGCCCATGGCCCGGGCGGTGTTGCCGAATAGCGCCTGCTGCTGTTCCGGATTCATGAGCCGGAACAGCTTGCCGGGCTGGGTGTAGTAATCGTCGTCGTCCTCGCGGAAGTTCCAGTGGTCGGCCGCGCCGTTTATGGCCAGGGGCGGCTCACGGAAGTCGGGCTGCTCCTGCCACTCGCCGTAGCTGTTGGGCTCGTAGGCCAGGGTGCTGCCGTGGTTGCCGTCCACGCGCATGGCCCCGTCGCGGTGGAAGCTCGCAACCGGGCAGCGGGCGGCGTTGACCGGGATGAGGTGGTGGTTGACGCCCAGGCGGTAGCGATGGGCGTCGCCGTAGGAGAAAAGCCGTCCCTGGAGCATCTTGTCGGGCGAAAACCCGATGCCGGGCACGACATTGGCCGGATTGAACGCCGCCTGTTCCACGTCGGCGAAGTAGTTCTCCGGGTTGCGATTGAGTTCCAGCACGCCCACTTCGATCAGCGGATAGTCGCCGTGGTACCAGACCTTGGTCAGGTCGAAGGGATGGTAGGGGCAGGTTTCGGCGTCCTTTTCCGGCATGATCTGCACGAACATGGTCCAGCGCGGGAAGTCCCCGGCCTCGATGCTTTCATAGAGGTCGCGCTGATGGCTTTCGCGGCATTTGCCGACCAGCGCCTCGGCCTCGGCGTCGGTGAGGTTCTTGATGCCTTGCTGGGTTCGGAAGTGGAACTTCACCCAGAACCGCTCGTTTTGGGGGCTGATGAAGCTGAAGGTGTGGCTGCCGAAACCGTGCATGTGGCGGTAGCTGGCCGGTATGCCCCGGTCGCTCATGACCACCGTCACCTGATGCAGGGCTTCGGGCAGGGAGGACCAGAAGTCCCAGTTGTTCTTGGCGCTGCGCATGTTGGTGCGCGGGTCGCGTTTGACGGCGTGGTTGAGGTCGGGAAACTTCAGCGGATCGCGCAGGAAAAAGACCGGCGTGTTGTTGCCGACAAGATCCCAGTTGCCCTGCTCGGTGTAAAACTTGATGGCGAATCCCCGGATGTCGCGTTCGGCGTCGGCCGCGCCGCGCTCGCCGGCCACCGTGGAGAAGCGCATGAACAGATCGGTCTTCTTGCCGATGGCCGAAAAAATCTTGGCCTTGGTGTAACGGGTGATGTCGTGGGTGACGGTGAAGTGGCCAAACGCCCCCGATCCCTTGGCATGCATCCGCCGCTCGGGGATCACCTCGCGGTCAAAATGGGCGAGCTTTTCCAGGAACCAGACGTCTTGCAGCAGTTGCGGCCCGCGCGGTCCGGCGGTCAGGACATTCTGGTTGTCGACGACAGGGGCTCCGGCGTTGGTGGTCAATTTCTTGGTCATGGGAAGGCCTCCTTTTGGGCTGATGGGGGCTTACGGGTTTGCCGGCCCGCCCCGGCCTGGGCGGACGGCTTGAGGACACCTTTTATGGAAAATGATTTTCCATAAAAGCCGTTTTGCGTCAAGCCCGTCCCCGAATATTCCGATCGCCTGCCCGGCGGCGGCGGTCGATGCACAAGGCGCAGCGCCAAACGAGACGGGATCGCGGGCAGGCCTTGGGTCTGGCTTTGGCCCGGAAAACACGCAAATATTCTGCAACATTCGGCGACATGACGCCCAAGAAAACGCCAATGTCCTCAAGAATGGGAAGATACGACAAGCATACAGCATTTTCTTTCGTCTCGTCCAGGAAAATAGCCTGACACAGCAGCGTCAATGCACGCCGCGACTGTTTTCATTTGAAAATGCGGCCGGCTCGACCAGAACAATATCAACGGCTTCCCGGATGAGCGGTGAACAACGAATCGCTCCAGCAAGGATGGTTCGCAGCGAGAAACACCAGCTCCGAGAGGAAAACACTACTGAAACAATGGATTTTTCAGGCGACTGACTCTAGATTGCAGCCACCGCGCCCGGCTGTATTGGGCTTTGGAGGAACGCCATGTCCCGTGCCCGCATCGTGCATTCGCCGTGGCTCGCCCTGGCCTGCCTGCTCGCCTGGGCGGCCACGGCCCTGGCCGCCGATCCGGCCGGCCGACTGATCGCCGTCCAGGGCAGCGTCAGCCTGCGCCCGGCCGGAACGGCCCAGTGGCTCGCCGCCGAAGCCGGCCGGACCCTCTACCCCGGCGACGCCCTGTCCACCGGCCAGGCCTCCAAGGCTGCCGTGCTGTGCGTGGACGAATCGCAAATCAAGCTCAACGAAAACACCGTACTTGTGCTCAAGGCCGCCGCGCCCTCGGCCCGGCTGGCCGGCGGCACCCTGGCCCCGGCCGGGGCAAAGCCGGCCCCGGCCAGCCTATACGACCTGCAAAAAGGCGAGGTGTGGCTTAAAAACGAAGCCGAACGCTTCCGCTTCGAGCTGACCACCCCGGCCATGACCGCCGCCATTCGCGGCACCGAGTTCGTGGCCACGGCCGGCCCGGACGGCCTGTCCACCGTGGCCCTGCTGCGCGGCTCGCTGACGCTGTTCAATGCCCAGGGCGAGATTCCCCTGGCCGCCGGGGAAATCGGCTCGGCCCGCCCCGGCCAGGCCCCCACCAAGCAGGTGCTGGTCAATCCGGCCAACGCCGTGCAGTGGACGCTCTACTATCCGGCCGTGGCCGACGATTCGCTGCTGGCCGGCGCGTCCGGGCCGGCGGCCTTGGCTGCCCGCCAGGCCCTGGGCCAGGCCGCCAAGGGCGATGTGGCCGGGGCCTACGCCGCCCTGGCCCGCACCCTGGAAGGGCAAAAGGCCGATCCGGCCGTGCTGGCCGCCGGGGCCTATCTGGCCCTCATGGCCGGCGAACCCGGACCGGCCGGCCGCTACCTGGCCGCCGCCCGGACGGCCGATCCGCGCTGCCTGCCGGCCCTGTGTCTGGCCGCCCAGACCGCGCTGTTCGAAAACCGCCCCACCGAGGCCCAAAAGCTGGCCGCCGAAGCCGTCACCCAGGCCCCGGACTCGGCCCTGGCCCAGGTTACGGCCGGTCTCGTGGCCGCTGCCGCCTTCGATTTGCCAACGGCTCGCGAACACTACCGCAAGGCCCTGGCCCTGGAACCGGGTTTCGTGGCCGGGGCCGTCTATCTGGCCCGGCTGGAACTGGGCGCGGACGAACTGGAAGCCGCCTGGGCCACCATGCAAAAGGCCCTGGCCGCCGCCCCGGACGAGGCCGTGGTCCAGGCCGGGGCCGGCTTCGTGCGCCTGGGTTTTCGCGACTTCAAGAGTGCCGAGGCCTTTTTCGACCGGGCCGCCGGCCTCGACCCGGGCCTGGGCGAGGCGCGGCTCGGCCTTGGCTATGTCGCCTTCTCCCGGGGCCAGAAAGCCCGGGGGCTGGAGGCCATGCTGGCCGCCACGCTGCTTTCCCCGCGCCTGTCGCTGCTGCAATCGGCCCTGGGCAAGGCGCTGTATCAGAACCGCGACTTCGACAAGGCCCTGGCCACCTACGACTATGCCGCCTCCCTGGACCCCCGCGACCCCACGCCCCACCTCTACAAGGGCATCGCGCTCACCGACCTCAACCGCCCCGGCGAGGCCATCCGCGAAATCAACGCCTCCATCGCCAAGAACGGCAACCAGGCCATCTTCCGCTCGCGCCTGTCCCTGGACCGCGACCTGGCCGTGCGCAACGTCGACCTGGCACGCTCGTTCACCCTCCTTGGCCTGGGCGACTGGGCCTACGCCAAAGCCGTCACGGCCGTGAAAAACGACCCCCTCAATTCCTCGGCCCACCTGTTCATGAGCAGCGCCTACAGCGCCACCCGCCAGCGCGTCGGAGCCTCGGGCACGGAACTGCTCCTCTACCGGCTCCTGTCCCCGGCCAACCAGAACACCTTCACCCAGTACAACGACTACACGCCCATGTTCGAGAGCCCCTACCTGCGCTTCCAGACCATCGGCTCGGCCGGCGTCTGGGGCGGCGGCCACGGGGCCGGCTCGGCCTCGGCCGAGGCTTACGGCGGCCTGCCCGGACTGGCCGGCGACCTCTACGGCTCCTTTGGCGGCGACGCTGGCCTGCGCGACCAAAACGGCGACACGAATTTCCTCTACGGCTCCGCCCTGGTCAAATGGGAGCCCACCGTGCGCAATTCCCTGTTCGCCTCCCTGACCAGCAACGACACCTGGTACGGCGATACGACCAGCCCCACCGACTGGAACTACGCCAACTCCCCCTTCACCCGCCAAGTCCAGACCAGCCGCATCGCCGAAACCGGCTTCGTCCACCGCTTCAGCCCCCAGGCGGCCTTCATCGGCTACGCCGCCGCCACCAACAGCGTCTGGAACTGGAAGGACCGGGATTACAGCTTCGTGAGCCTCACCGACAACGATTTGCCGGCCACGGAAGCCTATCTGCAATACCGGCGCATGGAACGCCGCTACCTGAGCCTCCAGGGCCAGCAGCAACTGATCCTGGGCGACCACACCCTGCTGGTTGGCGGCGACTATTTTGGCGGCGAACTGGACTACATGCGAAAGAGCCGGGATTTCTACACCTACTACGCCCGCCTGCTCACCGATTCCTCCACCCGCTACCACTACAACCCGGCTGATCGGGCTGCCGGCGTCTACGCCATGGACTACTGGAAGATCGTTCCCGGAGTGGTGGCCGAACTGGGCCTGGGCTACAACGCCGTGACCACCTCCCGGGCCGGCTGGGCCGACCCCATCGAGCGCCAGGGACTTTCCCCGCGCCTGGGCCTCAACTGGCAGATAAACGCCGACCACACCCTGCGCCTGGCCTTCCAGCGCTATCTCAACGCCCACACCCTGCTCCAGTCCTCCATCGCGCCCTCGGAAGTGGCCGGTTTTCCCGGCGGCCTCAACGCCGACGACGGCTCCGCCGTCACCGAACTCGGGGCCGGTTGGGAAGCCCAGTGGGATGAAGACACCTTCACCGTGGCCCGGCTCTACTATCATCGTGTCATCAATCCCCAGTACGACCCCTACGCGACCTATGACCGGGTCATCGAGTACGACGTCACCCGCTACATGGCCACCATCGGCATTAACCGCATCCTCATGCCTTCCCTGGGCCTGTCCGCCTACGGCGCGGCCAAGCGGCTGTTGCCCTACGAATCCACGGCCCGGCGCAGCCCGGAAAGCGACTTCTTCGAGGCCGACGGCGTGCTGGCGCTCAATTTCCTGCACAGCTCCGGCCTCGGCGCCGCCCTGGCCGGCACCCTGGTGCATCAATATTACTACGACAACCGCTATCTCGACAGCCTGGGCCAGCGCCGCACCGAAACCCTCTTCGGCCTCCTCGACGCCCGGCTGTCCTACCAGTTTCCCGGCAAACGCGGCTTCGTCTCCCTGGAAGGCAAAAACCTCACCGCCACGCGATTCAACTACCTGCGCGAATCCGTGGCCCTGGATTCCTTCTACCCCGACCGCCAGTTCGTCGTACGGCTGGGATGGTATTTTTAGAGGGGGACAGGAGCGGGAAGAGGGAAGAGGGAAGAGTGCCTCCGGCGGGGGGGGGGGGGGGGGGGGGGGGGGGGGGGGGGGGGGGGGGGGGGGGGGGGGGGGGGGGGGGGGGGGGGGGGGGGGGGGGGGGGGGGGGGGGGGGGGGGGGGGGGGG
>JAEZMB010000221.1 GCA_023435825.1 Pseudomonadota bacterium
ACCCCCCGCGGGGGGGGGGGGGGGGGACCCCCCCCCCCCCGGCCCCTCCCTGAAAGGGGGACGGTGGGGTTTAAACGGGCTGGCGGGATGTCATGGGCCGCGCCGGCAAGGGAACAGTCTGAAGGAATGCAGCTCGTCACCGTGGCCGGACCGCCTTCGTCGGGCAAGACGTCCGTCTTGCTGAGGCTCGCCGCCGTGCTCGGCCGCCAGGGCAAACGCCTGGGCGTGGTCAAGTTCGACTGTCTGACCGGCCGCGACAAGGACGTCTTCGACGCCGCCGGCATCCCCTGCGCCGCCGGCCAGTCCGGGGCGCTGTGCCCGGACCATTTTTTCGTGTGCAACGCTGCCGACGCCCACGCCTGGGGCCTGTCCCTGGGCCTCGACGTCCTGGCCGTCGAAAGCGCCGGGCTGTGCAACCGCTGCGCCCCCCACGTCGAAGGGGCGCTGGCCGTGTGCGTCATCGACAACCTCTCGGGCATCGACACCCCGGCCAAGATCGGCCCCATGCTGCGCCTGGCCGACGTGGTGGCCGTCACCAAGGGCGACGTGGTCTCCCAGGCCGAACGCGAGGTCTTCGCCTTTCGCGTGCGCCGGGCCAATCCCCGGGCCACGGTCCTTTTCGTCAGCGGCCTCACCGGGCAGGGAGCCGAAGCCCTGGCCCACGTGGTGGCCGGCGCGCCGGCCACGCCCCCCCTCGCCGGGGCCAGCCTGCGCTTCACCATGCCCGCCGCCGTGTGCTCCTACTGCCTGGGCCAGCGCAAGATCGGCACCGACCACCAGATGGGCAACGTGCGCAAGATGGACTTTCCCCGGGAGCCGGCATGACCAGCCATTACCCGACCTTTGCCGCCATCTGGGAGGCGCTGCCCCCGGCCCGGGACTTCTTCGCCGCCCAGGGCCTGCCCATGCCCGCCCCGGAAGCCGCGCCGGCCGACTACTTCGCCGGCCTGTCCCCGGACGCCCTGGCCGAGGTCGGCACGGACGCCGCCACACTCGCCGCCCGGTTCGCGGATTTTCTCGCCGCCCTGCCGCGCCTTCGGGCCGACGCGCCGCGCGTCGCCTCCCTCACCGTGCGCGGCGGCACAGGCAAGGACGGCCGGCCCGAGCGTCTCGACCTGACCCTTGTCCCCGGCGACGTGGTCGCCCTGGTCGGCCCCACCGGCTCGGGCAAGAGCCGCTTTCTGGCCGATGTCGAATGGCTGGCCGACGCCGACACCCCAACCGGCCGCCGGGTGCTCCTGGACGGCAAGGCCGCCGACGCCGCCGGCCGGCTGGCCGCTTCCGGGCGGCTGGTGGCCCAGCTGTCCCAGAACATGCATTTCGTCATGGACCTGACCGTGCGCGAGTTTCTCATCGCCCACGCCGAAAGCCGGCTCTTGGCCGACGCCCCGGCCGCCGCCGAGGCGGTGGAGGGCCTCGCCAACGAACTGGCCGGCGAACCCTTCGGCCCGGACACGGCGCTCACCGCCCTGTCCGGCGGCCAGAGCCGGGCGCTCATGATCGCCGACGTGGCCCGGCTGTGCGCCTCGCCCATCGTGCTGGTGGACGAGATCGAAAACGCCGGCATCGACCGGCGAAAAGCCATTTCGCTTTTGACCGGCAGCGGCAAAATCGTGCTCATGGCCACCCACGATCCGCTCCTGGCCCTGACCGCCGGCCGCCGGCTGGTCTTTGCCGCCGGAGCCGTGGCCGCCGTCATCGAAACCAGCCCCGAGGAACACGCGTCCCTGGCCGCCTTGGCCGAGGCCGACGCCAGACTGGCCGCCCTGCGCGACTCCCTGCGCCGGGGCGGTTCCCTGCGTTTTTCCCAGGAGAAGTGACCATGCCCCAGCTCCCCGACCTTGCCCTGCCCGTGACCCGATTCCTGGCCGCCCACCCCGCCGCCCGGGGCGTGCTGGCCGAACTGGGCATCGCGGCCGCAACCGACGCCGAATTCCTGGCCTCGGCCGCGCCCTTTCTGTCCATGGCTTCGCTGCTGTCCGTCTCGGGCCTGTCCGCCCCGCTTTTCGCCGAGGCGCTGCACGCCGCCGCCGACCGGCCCGCGCCCGGCATGACGCCGCTTTTCTGCGACGGCTGGAATCCGCTCTCCCCGGGCCTGCGCCTGTTTTTGAGCCTGCCCTGCCCGCTCAAGGCCCCCATGGGCATAGCCCTGGAAAACCTGCGCGAATCCCTGCCGTCAAGCGCGCCCTGGCCGCGCATCTTCATGGACAGCTGCGGCAAGCACACGCTTAATGATCTGGCCTCGGAACTCACGCGCCCCGAGGAAGTGCCGGACATGGTCGTGTCGGCCGGCTTAAATGGCTTTCTTTCCAAAAGCTTCCGCGACCGCTTCGCGGGCGGCGACCTGCTGGCCCGGCTGCCCCAGGACGCAAACCCCACCCTGGCCGAGGCCGGGTTGGCCGATCCGCGCGGCGTGAGCCGCATCTACGCCGTCAATCCGCTGGTGATGGTGGCCGTGCCCTCGCGCCTGGGCAAACTGCCCGTGCCGCGCTCCTTCGACGACCTGCTTAATCCGGCCTATGCCGGCAAGATCGGCCTGTGCGGCCCGCCCGAGACGGCCGGCGACTCCACCTTGCTGCTACATATCCGCCTGCGCCACGGCCTGGACGCCCTGGCCGCCCTGGGACGGTCCATGGTCTGCGACACCCACCCGGCCCAGGTCTTCCGCCCGGCCCCGGGCACCGACGCGCCGCCCATCGCCGTCATGCCGGCCTTTTTCGCCAACGCCGCCCCGCGCCAGGGCGATGTGGAAATCATCTGGCCCGAGGACGGAGCGCTGGTGTCGCCGCTGTTCGTCATGGTCAAGGCCACGGCCCAAAAAGCCGTCACGCCGCTGCTCGATCTGTTCCTGGGCCGGGAAGCGGCGGCCATCTGCGCCGGCGCGGCCCTGCCGCCGACGCTGCCCGCCACCGGCGGCGGCATGCCGGCCGGCAAACGCCTGCGGTTCATCGGCTGGGACGTGCTGGAAAGCCGCGACCTCGGACCGCTCATCGCCGAATCCGGCGCGGCCTTCGCCACGGCGTACTACGAACGCCATCGGTGAGCGGGGGGAATGCCTCCGGCGGGGGGGGGGGGGGGGGGGGGGGGGGGGGGGGGGGGGGGGGGGGGGGGGGGGGGGGGGGGGGGGGGGGGGGGGGGGGGGGGGGGGGGGGGGGGGGGGGGGGGGGGGGGGGG
>JAEZMB010000250.1 GCA_023435825.1 Pseudomonadota bacterium
CCCCCCCGCCGCGTCGGGGGGGGCGCCCCCCCCCCCCCCCCCCACCCCCGCTTATCAGTTGATTTCCCGTTGATGTTCGACGTATCCACCAGTGAGATTTTTGGGAGAAGACCGCAGGGGACCCGAGTCAGGTTTTCCCTGTGCTGCGGGCCGCTTGGCCCGGGGTTTCCTCCCCCCGATTCTCCTCTCTCTCCACAAGGAGTTGCTATGCAGACCATGTTGGTGACCGGCGGCGCCGGATTCGTGGGCAGCAATCTGGCCGTGGCCTTCAAGCGCAAATACCCCGAGCGCACGGTCATCGTGCTCGATAACCTCAAGCGGCGCGGTTCGGAATTCAACGTCCCCCGGCTCGTGGCCGAGGGCATCCGGTTCGTCCACGGCGACATCCGCAATCCCGAGGACATGGAGTTCGACGACAAGATTGACGTGCTGCTGGAATGCTCGGCCGAGCCGTCGGTGCTGGCCGGCTTTGGCGGCTCGCCCAAATATCTCATCAACACCAACCTGACCGGCACCATCAACTGCCTGGAAGTGGCCCGCAAAAACGCCGCCGACGTGGTGTTTCTCTCCACCAGCCGGGTCTATCCCTACGATCCCATCAACGCCATCGGCCTGCGCGAGGAAGAATCGCGCTTCGTGTGGCAGGCCGGGGACGGGCCGCGCGGCTGGAGCGAGGCGGGCGTGGACATCGACTTTGACCTCAACGGTCCCAAGTCCATGTACGGCGCGACCAAGCTGTGTTCGGAATTCGTGCTGCGCGAATACGAGGCCATGTACGGCGTGCGCAGCGTGATCAACCGCTGCGGCGTCATCGCCGGTCCCTGGCAGTTCGGCAAGGTGGACCAGGGCGTGTTCTCGCTGTGGGTCCAGGCGCATTATTTCAAGCGCAAACTCTCCTACATCGGCTTTGGCGGCCTGGGCAAACAGGTGCGCGATCTGCTGCATATTGACGATCTGTTCGATCTTCTGGACATGCAGCTGGCCGACCTTGAGAAAGCGAAAGGAAAGGTGTACAATGTCGGCGGCGGCAGGGAAACCAGCCTGTCGCTTCTGGAGACCACCCGCCTTTGCGAGCAGCTTACCGGCAACGCCATCGAGATACGGCGCGATCCGGTCAACCGGCCGGCCGATCTGGCCATCTACATCGGCGACAACCGCCGGGTGACGGCCGACTACGGATGGAAGCCCAAGCGAAGCGCGGAGACGGTCCTGACGGACCTCTTTGACTGGGTCCGCGACAACGAAGCGAGCCTGCGCATGCTTTCCAGCCTGTAACGGCGCGTCTTTTCCGGGACGCCCCAGGGGCCGGTTGCGCGGGCCGCCATCCACGGAGGCGGACACATGGCGCAACGCAAGGTCGACCACAACCGGATGCTGGCCGATGCCCGCACCATCCGGGAGAACATCAGCCGGGCCCGGGGGTATCTGCGGCGCGACGACTTCTACCGCTGCATCGAGGCGGCCAACGACGCGCTGGTGCTCAAATCCACCAGCTCGGCCCTGGGCATGGGCCGGTCCGAGGTCGATCTGCTGTTTGTCGAAATGTGCGACGATTTCAGCCGCCACCCACGCGTGATCGCTTTCCTGGAAAACATCGGCGTGAGTGGCGGCCCGTTTTTGCGCTACAAGTCCGGCGACGAGACGCTGCTCATTAAAAAACTCACGGCTTTTCGCCTCAAGATGGAAGAGCTGGAGGAGCGGGCCGCCGCCACGGAAGAAAAGCGCCGCAACGCCCAGCGCGAGGAATGGCTGGCCCTGGGCCGGGAGTGCCTGGACCAGAAGAGCTTCCCCAAGGGCAAGGTCTACCTGCGCCGGCTGGTGGAAAACTACGGCGACGAGCCGGGCCTGATCCGCGAGGTCGGCAAGCTTTTCGCCGACGCCGGGCTTTTGCCCGAAGCCTCGGAAATGTTCATGCTGGCCATCGAACGCTGCCCGTCGGACCAGCAGGCTTGGCGCATGGCCATCGACGCCTGGGACGCCCTGGGCGAATTCAAACAGGCCGAAGCCCTCTACCTCGACGCCGTGCGCACCTTCGGCGGCCACCCCATGACCTTCCTCAACATCGCCAAGTTCTACTTGAAATGGCACAAGAAAGACGACGCCTACGACTACGCCCAACGGGCCTTGGACCTGGACGCCACCCTGGTGGAGGCGAAAAAGATTCAGGACGCCATTGAGAATCGTTGAGGGGAGCGGGGCGAGAAGAGAAGGGCGGAGAAGCGGAAGATGCCGCGATTGTAGGTGTCTATTGCCAGAATAGATCTGAAAACATCCTCACTGAGCGCCCCGGTTATACGAATCCATTGCCAGGATGGATCGAAAGACATCATTATCGATAGTCATAAAGCTTCCTCAATAAAGGAGTGTTTCTTCTGGTTTCTACGAAATCAGCCAAGCATCAATAATTTAATTCCCTCTCTTGAATAATAGCATAGAGTAGTCTAGCTTGTTGGCAAAAGGAGTGCTTAAAGCGTCTGCATTACCAGCGTTTACGTACTTGCTCATATGATATATCCATGGCAATTTTTCTTCGATCCCTGCTCTCGTCACGTCATCCCTCGTCATCTCAATCCAGGCCCCCTTAAATCGATACCCCGGACCGAAGACGGTCGCGAACTCGTCAGGCATAACAACTTGGACCGTATAAGGGTCGGCGAGATCGCCAAATGTGACCATGGTAGGGATGAGGTCGCCATGGAGTTCGGCCCGCCCTTCCCAGGTGCGCGCCCTCTTATAGGACTGACTATTGTCCCCTCCAAGCACCTCCGACGGCAACCGCGACAGCCGACCCTCATTGGCTCCAGAGGGACCGAAGCCTAGGGTAGCAATAACATTTTTCCCTTGGCCAAGATCAAGAAAAATAGCCTCTCCCTCGACGCGGATGATTATGGGAGAAGCACTCGGGTTCCAATGGACAAACTTCGGCGTGACAGCCACCTGTATGACGCTTGATCCGGTTTTTAATCCTCGGGGCGTCTCGACCTCCAGGGCCAAGCGATAGCGATAGGAGAATGAATTCACCTTATTGTTGACTATTGTACCCGCATCAATAAATAATCTTGGCCCACAAAGAAGGATAATGACTATTACCAGAATCCACCGTATGAAAGAAATACGCCAAAAAACGATCAGCATGACTGCCAGCGCAACGAACACCGCCAAGAGTAAGCCAGGCCCGACAAAGGTATGGAGCATCGCGGCATAAAGCCAAATCATGTTCACTATGAAGTGATTATCCAATTTCTTGCCTCATATTCTTGAGACGGCCTGCTTGTTGGCTCCTCTGCCGGGGAGCATTCCCACAGGTTCATACGGGCGTTTGTTGCAAGCCACGAGTGGCGGCCAATATTGCTCCACTAACCGCATACTCATGGATATTCGAGGCATCAATTGCCCATGGAGCTTCGCTTTGACCTGCTCATGTCCAAACCTTCGAGGATTGGATACAGGAAATACTCAATGACGCGGCGCTTGCCAACAGTGATTTCAGCGGAAAGGGTCAGTCGGGGATGCCCGGAAAATCGGGCGGCAGATTCTTGAGCTCCGCGCAGGAGGCGGGCGGGAGGACGATCCTGGCGCGAACGGTCAGCGTGTCGCCCAGGGCCTTTGTTTGTGGAAGCGGGCCTTGCTGATGGCCTTGGCCGTTGCGCTTCTCACGCCGTGCTTGTCATTTCCCGATGCAGAAGCGGTCGAAGACGGCGTTTAAGACGTCGTCGGGCGTGGTCTCGCCGGTGATGTCGGCGACGAGCCCGGCGGCCGTCTCCAGGCGCACGCCCATGAGGTCGTAGGGGATGCCTGAAGCGATGTCCTCGGCCAGGGCGGCCAGCTCGGCCCGGGCGGCGGAGAGCGCCGCCGCCTCGCGGTCGCTGGGGGCCGGCGTGTCCGGTTCGGGCGGGCCGGCTTCGGCGGTCAGTATCGACCGGATGGCGGCCACAAGGCCGGTGAGGCCGTGGCCGGTGCGCGAGGACACGGCCACGCCCCGGATGCCGCGCCCGGCCAGCATCGCCAACGGCGATGGCTCGGCCGGCGGCAGATCGGCCTTGGTGGCAACGAGCAGCACCTTGCCCGGCCCCAGTTCGGCCAGCACGGCCTCGGCCTCGGGGTCCGGGGCAAAGGGCGTGGAGCCGTCCACCACGTAAAGCCCAAGCGTCGCCCGCCGGGCCTTTTCCAGGCCGCGCTTCTTGCCCATATCCTCGATGGCGTCGTCGGTGGCCCGCAGCCCGGCCGTGTCGGTCAGGCGCACGGGCAGGCCGTCGAGGTCCAGGCTTTCTTCCAGATAATCGCGGGTGGTGCCGGGAAGCGCCGTCACGATGGCCCGGTCCGTGCCGAGCAGGGCATTAAATAAGCTCGACTTGCCGGCGTTGACCTTGCCGAAAAGGGCCACCGTCGCGCCTTGCCGGTAGGGCGCGGCCCGTTGTCCGGCTTCGAGCAGGGCGTCGATGCGGGCAACAGCCGCCGCCACGCCGTCGGCAAAGGCCTCGCGCGGCAGGCATTCCACTTCCTCTTCCGGAAAATCCACGGCCAGGCAGATGCCGGCCAGGAGATCGGCCAGGGCCTGCCCCAGTTCCCGGGCCGCCTCGCCCATGCCGCCGGTCAGGCGGGAAAGGGCCAGATCGGCCTGGACCGCACCCCGGGCGGCGATGAGTTCGGCCACGGCCTCGGCCTGGGACAGGTCGAGGCGGCCGTTTAAAAAGGCGCGCTTGGTGAATTCCCCGGCTTCGGCCGGCCGCGCGCCCAGGGCGTAAGCGGCCCGCAGCACGGCCCCCAGCACGGCCGGGGAGCCGTGGCAGAAAAGCTCGGCCGTGTCCTGCCCGGTATAGCTGCCCGGGCCGGGCATGAAGGCGGCCATGCCTTCGTCGAGGAGCCTGCCCCCGGGCGCGTGGAACGTCCCGTGGTGCAGGCGGTAGGGCCTAAGGCCCGAAAAATCCGGCCGAGGCGACCGAAAGAGCTTTTCGGCCACGTCCCGGGCGGCCGGGCCGCTGACGCGAACAATGCCGACGCCGCCGCGACCCGGCGGGGTCGCGACGGCGGCGATGGTGTCGGAAGGCTTTGGGCGCATGGGGCGTTACGCGCCCGGTCCGGCCGGACAAGCCGGCGTTTCCAGGAGCTTTTCAATGGCCCGGCCCATGCGGCGGATGCCTTCCACGATGCGCTCGGGTTCGGCATTGGAGAAGTTGAGCCGCATGGTGCGCTGGCCCGAGCCGTCCACGAAAAACGGCTCGCCGGGCACGAAGGCGACCTTTTCCTTGATGCACAGGTCGAACAGGGCAAAGGCCGAGCAGCCTTCGGGCAGGGTGACCCACAGGAACATGCCGCCCTCGGGTTCGGTGTAGGCCACGCCCTCGGGGAATTCGGCCTGGATGCGTTCGACCATGAGGTCGCGCTGGGCCCCGTAGGCGGCCTTGATGGTGGCGATGTGGGCGTCGAGGTCGTTGTCGGCCAGGTACTGCACGAGGATGCGCTGCACCAGGGTCGAGCAGTGGAGATCGGAGGCTTGCTTGGCCGTGACGAGCTTGGGCAGGGAGTCGGGATCGGCCACCACCCAGCCCAGGCGCAGGCCCGGGGCGGCGATCTTGGAGAACGTGCCCAGCAGATAGCGGTCCTGGGTCATGAAGGCCGACACCGGCGGCAGGGCCTCACCCTTAAACCGCAGTTCGCCGTAGGGGTCGTCCTCGACGAACACCGCGTCGGACACGCGCATGGCCTCGGACACGGCCCGGCGGGCGGCCAGGGAATAGGTCAGGCCCGAGGGGTTCTGGAAGTTGGGCACGGCATAGAACATCTTGGCCTTCTGCCGGGTGAGCACGTCAGTCAGGCGGTCGATGTCCGGGCCTTCGGGACCCAGGGGCACGCCGGCGAAGGTCGGCTCAAAGACCGAGAAGGCCTGGATGGCCCCGATGTAGCCGGGCAGTTCCACGCCGACCACGTCGCCGGGGTCCAGGAAGACCTTGCCCAGCAGGTCGAGGCTTTGCTGGGAGCCGTTGGTGATAAGGATGGTGGCCGGGTCGATGTCCAGGCCGCGCTTGGTCTTATAGCGGTCGGCGATCCATTGGCGCAGGGCCGGTTCGCCTTCGGTGACGGAGTACTGCAGGGCGGCGGGGCCGTTGTCGGCCAATACGCGGGCGGCGGCGTCGGCGATGGGGCCGGTGGGAAACAGGTCAGGCTTGGGCAAGCCGCCGGCAAAGGAGATGATGGACGGATCGGCGGTGACCTTGAGGATTTCCCGGATAAACGAGCGGCGCACCTGGGACATGCGTTTGGCGAAAGCGGGCACGGCGTGAGCCTCCTTAAGTTGGTGGAGGGCCGCGACGTTCTGGCGGGCGACAGGCCGCCAGACGCGGCCGGTCGCCCGACGATAGCCTGGACGGTTGCCCGAGGAAAGCATTTTTCGCGCGCCGGATCAGGCTCCCGGGATGGGGCCGCCCAGGGCGAATTCCAGCCGGACCAGGGCTTGCTGTTCGGCCAAGAGCGCCTGGTTGTGGCGCAGCCGTTCGCGTAAAAGCTCCAGGGAGGCCTCCAGGGCGGTCAGCTCCGAAAGCTGCATGGCCCCGGCATAGGTTCCGGCCCACTTGGCCGCCCGGGCGGCCGGCGGCAGCACGCCCGTTTCCAGGGCCTCGGCCGTGGCCCGGGCCAGACCGGCTTCCTCCAGGGCGCGCAGGGCCTCCTCGGCGGCTCGCCCCTTGGCCTCCTCCACCAGCCGGGCGGCCTGCCGGCGCAGGTGGTCGGCCTTGGCCTTTTGGGCCTGGTTCTGGTCGAAAAGCGGCAGCCGCACCGACGCGCCCGGGCCGACGGTCCGGTTGCTCTCGATGTCGAGGTCGTAGCCCAGGCCGATGTCGAAGTCCTTGAGCCACCGGATTTTCTCCAGGGCCACGCCGCTTTGGGCGGCCTTTTCGGCGAAGGTCGCGGCCTGGACGGCCAGATTGTGGGCCTGGGCGTAGGCCGAGGCTTCGCCGGCCGGGGGCAGGGGCACGGCCTTGGCCGGAACCTCGCCGGCGATGTCGAAGGATTGGGCCGGATCAAGGCCGGTCAGCCGGGCCAGCCGGGCCTTGGCCACCTGGAGCCTGGCCCGCAGCTCGGCGGTTTCCAGCCCCGCCTTGGCCGTGCCGGCCTCCAGGGCGGCCACCCGGGCGTCGTCGGCCAGCCCGAAGGAGCGGTAGTATTTGGCGGCCTCGGACAGCTTTTTCACCTGCCCGGCCACCTCGCCGCCAAGGGTCAGGGCGCGTTTGGCGTAGGCCACCTCCAGCCAGGCCAGCCGGGCTTCCCGGGCGGTCTCGCAGGCCCTTAGTCCCACCAGCAGGATGTCGCGTTCGAGTTCGGCCTGGGCCTTGGCTGTGCGGTCCTTCACCTGGGCCAGATCGGACACCGAGGTCATGGCCGTGGCCGCGAAGCTGCCCAAGGGGCCGCCGGCGAACAGCGGAAAGCCGAACAGCACGGCCAGGGATGGATTCTGGGGCAGTCCGGCCTGGACCACCTCGGACCGGGCCACGCCGATGTCCTCGAACCGGGCCTGGACGCCGGGGTTGTTGACCAGGGCCAGACGCACGGCGTCGGCCAGCGTCATGCCCCGGGCGGCCACGGCGGCGGCTTGCCCGGCCACGGCCGCGTCGTCCTCGGGGGTGCGTCGCCACAGGGGCTGGACCCCTTCGCGCTCGGCCACCAGGGCGGCCATCTTGGCGAAATCGGCCGCAGGCTCCACCTTGGCGCAGCCGGCGGCCAGGAACACGAGCAACACGGGCAAAAGGACGCGTCGCATGGCTAGTTGCCTCCGTGGCCTTGGTGGCTGTCATGTCCGCCGTGTCGGGCGTCGGCCGGAGCGGGCTGGGCGTGGCCGTCGTGTCCGCCCTGGACCGGGGTTTGGTCGTCGTGACCGCCGTGGCCGGCGTCGTGGCCTGTTTCATGCCCGGCGTCGTGGCCGCCCTGGGCCGGGGCGACCTCGAAGAGCATGGTCATGCCGCCCATGGGCATCACACCCATGGGCACGGCGGCGTGGGCGTTCACGGTGTGGTGCAGCTTGTGGCAGTGCAGGTGCCAGTAGCCGGGATAGCGGAAGGTGAATTCCACGTCGCGAATGGTTCCGGGAGCCACGTTGACGGTGTTGCCCGGCCACTGGGCCGAGGCCGGGATGGGGCCGCCCTCGGTGCCGGTGACGCGCCAGGTGACGCCGTGGAGGTGGATGGGGTGGGCGTGCATGTTGGACAAGTTGGCGATGCGCAGGCGCACGGTCTGGCCGACCTTGGCCGTCAGCACGTCGGTGGACGGCGCGGCCTTGCCGTTGATGGTGAACCAGTTGGGGTCGGTGGAGGTCACGTCCACGTGCTCGTTGCCGGGATAGAAAAACCATTCCTGCAGGAGCAGGCCGTAGTCGCGGTCCACCCGGCGCGTGCCGTCGGCCGGATGGATGATGAAAAAGCCGCCCAGGCCCATGCCCACCTGTTTTTTCTCGTTAAACGAGGAGTGGTACATGAAGGTGCCGACCTGATTGACGGTGAATTCGTAGACGTACGTCTGGCCCGGGCGGATGGGCGGCTGGGTGAGGCCCCCGACGCCGTCCTGGTCGTTGGGGATCTCCAGGCCGTGCCAGTGGATGCTGGTGGCCTCGGGCAGCTCGTTTTTGACGATGACGCGTACCCGGTCGCCCTGGATGACCTCGATGGCCGGGCCGGGCATGGAGCCGTTGAATCCCCAGAGCTTGGCCGGCTTGGGAATGTCCATGCCGTGCATGGCCCCCTTGGCTTTGTGCCAGCGGTCCCACAGCGAGCCGGGACGCGGCGGCCCGTCGAGCAGCAGCCGGGTCACGGGCTGGGCCGTCAGGCGAAAGACCTTGACGTCGCCGTCGCGTTCAAAGCCCAGGCTCGGGATATGAGGTGTGATGACCTCGCCCTCGCCCTTGCCGGTGAGCGGCGGGGGCGGGGTGATGGCGATGGCCGGATCGCGCCAGGGAAAGATCACGCCGCCGTGGCCGCCATGGCCGCCGTGCCCGCCTGGTCCGCCGGGACCGGCCGGCATGGCATGGCCGGCGTGGGGATCGGACGTGGCCAGGGCCGGGGCGGCGGCCAGCACCGGGGCCAGGGCGGCCAGGGAGAGGAAGCGGCGACGCGCCGGCCGCGCGGCGGCCGTGTCGTCGGGCGTGGTATCGGGCTTGTCCGGGCGACGCGGCAGCCAGGAAGCGAGACGATGGAAAAAACCGGCCATGGGAACTCCTTGCCTGGGGCGGGGACTGTTTCCTACCAATGTAAGCAACAATTCGCCGCGAAAGGCAAGGGGCGCGCTTAGCCGATAAGGGTACGCCAAATGGCCGCCAGTGCCGTCCGCTGGGCCTGAGGCGCGTAGGCTGCCGCCGTCATGGCCGCGTTCTCCAGCGCCGCGGTCAAGGCCGGGCCGCCTTCCAGCCACAGCCGGGCCGCCGCCTCCAGACACAGCGTCGCCCCGAAAACGTCATTGTCGGCGGCGTAAAAGCCGTTGCCGCCCCAGGGGACGTCGCGCAGGGGAACGGGCGGGACGTAGCCGCCCGGGCCGATTTGGCGCAGGTAGTCGAAGCCGCCGAAACCGGCGAAGCCGGCCACGACGCAGCCGCAGGCCAAGGCCTCCAGCGGCGGCAGCGGGCAGCCCTCGGGAAAGCCCGTGGCCAAAAACACGTGGCAGGCGCGCAGGGCCTGGGCCACGCCTTCACGCGGCAGCCCCTCGATGGCCACCCATTCCAGAGCCAGCCCGGTCCGGGCAGCCCGGGCCGTGGTCGTCTGGCGGATCATGGCCGCCAGAGCCTTGTTCTTGCGGGGCATGTAGCCGACGCGTACCGGGCCGGGGGCCGGCTTTTGGGCGGGCGGGAAAAACAGCGCCGGGTCAATGGCCGGGCGCAGCACCGGCGGCAGGATTCCGGTCGCCAGTTCGATATAGCGGGCCACCGGGTCGGACACGGCGAGAAAGGAAACCGGCAGCCGGTCCCAGGTCACGCCATCGGGCAGGCCGTTATGGAAATAGGCCCAGTTCTGGCAGTAGACCAGGCAGCGCGCCCCGGCGGCCAGGCCCGGCGCCAGGGCGTTGGGCCAGCCCTCGGGCACGACGTAGAGGTCCTCCGGGGTCAGCCCGGCGGCGTCCAGGGAAACCACCGGCAGCCCTGGCGGCAGGGCCAGCGGCGGCGCGGCCGGATCGCGCAGCACCAGGGCCACGTCCTGGCCCAGTCCGGCCAGCCCGGAGGCGACCTCGGCCAGCACGGCCAGGCCCCCGGAGACCGCCCGAAGCGGCGGCAGGAAAATGCAGGTACGCGCCAAAACGCCTCCCAGGGCCGGTTGCCGGGAACCGGGCAAAAGGCTACCACCGGAATACTCGTCCAACGCTTTTTTGTGCCGCAAGGAGTCCTCATGCGCAACACCCAGGACGCCGCCCTGATCGAACGCCTCACCCCGGCCGACGCGGCCGTGCCCCAGCTCGGCCAGGCCGCCTGCGACAGCCCCAAGTGTTCCGGGGCCTTTATCGATGACCAGTGCGGGGTGCTGGTCGGCATAAGCCGGCAGACCCTGGCCGATCCCGAGACCGTGCCGGTCTTTTTCGAGGAAGCCGGCCCGCGTCGCCAGCTCTTTTTCTCACCCCACAAGACCAAGGTGGCCGTGGTCACCTGCGGCGGCGTGTGCCCGGGCATCAACGACGTCATCCGCTCCATCGTCATGGAGGCCCACCACCACTACGGCGTGGCCGCCGTGCTCGGCATCCGCTACGGCCTGCGCGGCTTCATCCCGGCCTGCCGCCACGACGTCATGGAACTGACCCCGGACGCCGTGGCCGAGATCCACGAATTCGGCGGCACCATCCTGGGCTCCTCGCGCGGCCCCCAGGCCGTGGACGAGATCGTGGACGCCATGGAGCGGTTGGGCATCGGCTTTTGCGTCTTTATCGGCGGGGTGGGCACCATGCGCGCCGCCTCGGCCATCATGGCCGAGATCTCGGCCCGCGAACTGCCCATGGGCGTGGTGTGCATCCCCAAGACCGTGGACAACGACATCCATTTCGTCTCGCGCACCTTCGGCTTCGCCACCGCCGTGGAGCAGGCCGCCGAAGCCATTGCCTGCGCCCATGTCGAGGCTTCCGGCGCGCCCTACGGCATTGGGCTGGTCAAGCTCATGGGCCGGCAGTCCGGGTTTATCGCCGCCGAGGCCAGCATGGGGCTCAAACACGTCAACATGGTGCTGGTGCCCGAGGATCTGTTCGCCCTGGACGGGCCGGGCGGGGTGCTGGACGTGCTGGAAAAGCGCCTGCGTTCCCGGGGCCATGCCGTCATCGTGGCGGCCGAGGGCGGCGGGCAGCATCTGGTGGACGACACCGGCCGGTTCGATCCCTCGGGCAATCCGGTGCTCGGCGATTTCTGCGGCTTGCTGGCCGCGCGCATCAAGGCCCACTGCAAGGCGGCCGGGCTGCCCATCACGCTCAAGGCCATCGACCCCAGCTACATTATCCGCTCCGTGCCGGCCAACACCGCCGACGCCGTCTACTGCGGCTTTCTGGGCCGTCTGGCCGTCCACGCCGGCATGGCCGGCAAGACCGGGCTCATGATCGGCTCGGTCAACGACCGCTTCGTCCATGTGCCGCTGCCGCTTGTCACCGGCGAGCGCAAGCGCGTGGACATCGCCTCGGACTACTGGCAGGCCGTGCTCGATTCCACGGGCCAGCCACGTTTTACCCAGGCCGGGGGGTAGTGCCGGGTCCCTGACACAATACGAGCGTATTTTTTAAGAAAAATTACGAGTTTTCGTTTTATTCTGCGAAAGGCCCTAGGCGCTTTTCGTGGACGCGGCATGAGGCCCCGGGCGAGAGCGTCCCTGGGGCCTCGCCGACGGGAGGGGTTTGGTCGTTTCAAGAACCTGCAACCCGGGAGGGAGGCCATGCCTCGTCGATGTCTTTGGGGGCCGCGCGTTGTTTGTTGGTTGATGCTGGCCGGCGGCGCGGCGCTTGGACTTTGGGGTTGCAGCCAGGGGGAGGGGCCGGCCCCGGCGGCCAAACCGGCCGTCCAGGCCGCTGAGCCCGCGCCGCAGCCGGCCTTCAAGCCGGGCGTTTCCGAGGCCAAGAAGCTGGCCGCCCTGGATCCCCAGGCCGAGGCGGCGCGCTTGGCCAAGATCATGGAGCGAAAGCGGGCCAAGCCCAAGAAGAGCTTTGACAAACCCAAGGAAGCGCAAGTCTTTTTCGCCGAGAAACGCGCTCCCGTCGGCCAGACCGCCATCCCGGTCCAGCGCTATGTCGAGGCCATGCAGGCCATGCAGGCCATGCCGGTCTTTTCCACCCAGGCCAACAAGCTCGTCTCCGCCGCCGACGCCAAGGCCGACGCGCCCTTTGGCCAGGCCCTTGGCCGCTGGACGGGCGTGGGGCCGGGCAACGTGGGCGGCCGGGTGCGCTCCCTGCTCATTGATCCGGCCACCCCGGCCACCATGTATCTCGGCGGCGTGGCCGGCGGCGTCTGGAAGACCGTCAACAGCGGCACGACCTGGACGCCGCTGACCGATCTGCTCTCCAATCTGGCCGTATGCTCCATGGCCATGGACCCCGCGAACAGCAGCGTGATCTACGCCGGCACCGGCGAAGGCTACTACAACGTGGACGCCGTGCGCGGGGCCGGCATCTTCAAGACGACCAACGCGGGGGCGAGTTGGAGCCAGCTGGCTTCCACGGCCAACGACGATTTTTATTACGTCAACAAGATCGTGGTGAGTCCCAACAACTCCAACCGGGTCTATGCCGCCACGCGCAAGGGCATCTACGTCTCCACCGACGCCGGGGCCAGCTTCACCCAGAAGGTGGACGCCGCGAGTGTAAACGGCTGCACCGACATGGTGGTGCGCACCGACGTGACCAGCGCCGACGTGGTGGTGGCCTCCTGCGGCACGTACATGGGCGCGGGCAGCGCCGCCATCCTCTACCGCACCACCGACAACGGACAGACCTGGTCAAACGTGCTCAGCGTCGCCAACATGGACCGCACCTCCCTGGCCGTGGCCAAGAGCGACCAGAGCGTCATGTACGCCCTGGCCTCCACCAACGCCAAGACCAAGTGGGAAAACGGTTTGTTCGCCGTCTACAAGTCCACTGACGGCGGCGCGACCTGGGTGGCCGCCTATACCAACTCCGGGGCCGACGTGCTGGCCAACATGCTGCTGACCAACGTCTGCTCGGCCTTTTGCGCCCAGTGCGAGGGCACGCTGACCACCCTGGCCAACCAGGGCTGGTACGACAACGTCATCGCCGTGGACCCGGCCAATGCCAACATCGTCTGGGCCGGCGGCATCGACCTGTTCCGTTCCAACGACGGCGGCGCGACCTGGGGCATGGCCTCGATGTGGTGGGCCAACACGAGCAGGGCCGCCTACAACCACGCCGACCACCACGTGCTGGTTTTTCATCCCAACTACGACGGCACGACCAACCAGGTGCTCTTTAGCGGCAACGACGGCGGGCTGTACCGTACCGACAACGCCCGGGCCGCCGTCACCACCCAGACCTGCTCCGACACGTCTTCCCAGGTGGCCTGGGTGAGCCTCAACAACGGCCTGGGCATCACCCAGTACTATTACGGCGCGGTCTATCCGGGCGGGGACACGTTTTTCGGCGGGGCCCAGGACAACGGCACCACCCGGGGAACCATCGCCGCCGGAGCCAACGCCTGGACCTCGCTTCTGGGCGGCGATGGCGGGGCCGTGGCCGTCAATCCGCAAAACACCAACATTCTCTACGGCGAATACACCAACCTGAGCCTGCAAAAGTCCACCGACGGCGGCGCGAACTTCAGCGCCGCCACCAACGGCATCACCGACGCCTCGGCCACCTTTCCCTTCATCACGCCCTTCCTCATGGACCCCAACAATCCGAGCACCCTGTGGCTTGGCGGCCGCAAGGTCTGGCGCACCACCGACGGCGCGGCCAACTGGACCCAGGCCAGCAACGATCTGGCCGGCAGTGGCACGGTCAGCGCCCTGGCCGTGGCCCCGGGCAATGCCAATATCGTGGCCGTGGGCGCGAGCAACGGGTATGTGCTCGTCACCACAAACGGCCAACAGACCGGCAGCCTGCCGACCTGGACCAGTTCCACGCCGGTTGCCGGCCAGGTCTCCGGCCTGGCTTTCGACCCGAGCGATTCGAACATCCTCTACATGACCTGCTCCAACTTCGGGCAGCCCCATGTGCGCAAATCCACGGACCGGGGCGCGACCTGGACCACCATCACCGGCTCGGGGGGGACGGCCCTGCCCGACGTGCCGACCTTCGCTCCGGTGGTCGATCCCACCAATCGCCAGCGCCTCTATGTCGGCACGGATCTCGGCGTTTTCGCCAGCCTTGACGGCGGGGCAAGCTGGGCCGTGGAAAACACCGGCTTCGCCAACGTCATCACCGAGGCCATGATGGTTGAATCCCAGTCCAAACGGCTGTACGCCTTCACCCACGGCCGGGGCGTGTGGCATGTCAATCTCCCGGCCAAGTTGGCCGCCGGCCCGGCGGCCGATCTGCTGTTGCTGCGTAATTAACCTCCGGGGACCTCCCCGGCACGGACGGCGCTTGGCGGCCGGAAGGCGATCCTTCCGGCCGCCCGGCTTTTGCCCCCAACAAGGAGTCTTCATGTCCCGCGCCCTTTCGGATGTCCTGGCCGCCGTGCGGCCGGTGGACCAGTCGCTTTTCCCCGTGGCCGCCGCCCACCTCGATAATCTCACCAAGCCGCGTGGCAGCCTGGGGCGTCTGGAAGAACTGGCTCAGCGGCTGTTCGCCATCGGCGGCGGGGTCAAGCCGGCCGTGGACCCGGCCCGCATCTACGTCTGCGCCGGTGACCACGGCGTGGCCGCCGAGGGCGTGAGCCTGTTTCCCCAGGAAGTCACCCGTCAGATGGTGGCCAATTTCCTGGCCGGCGGTGCGGGCATCAACGTCCTGGCCGCCACCGCCGGCATCGACCTGCGGGTGGTGGACGCCGGCTGCCTGGGCGAACCCTTTGCCCCCCATCCCCGGTTCGCCGGCGCGCGGGTGGCCTCGGGCACGGCCAATCTGGCCCAGGCCCCGGCCATGACCCGGGAACAGTGCGAGGGGGCGCTTTTGCTTGGCGTGTCCCTGGCCGAGGCCGCCGCCGCCGAAGGTGTGCGAGCCCTGGGCACGGGCGACATGGGCATCGCCAACACCACGCCGTCCACGGCGCTTTTTTGCGCCTATCTCGGTCTTTCCCCGGCCGAGATCACCGGCCCGGGCACGGGCCTGGACGCCGGGGGCGTAGGCCGCAAGGCGGCCATCGTGGCCAAGGGGCTTGCCCTGCACGCAGACGTCGTGGCCGGCGGCGACCCGGTAGCCGTCCTGGCCTGCCTGGGCGGGCTGGAAATCGCCTGCCTGGCCGGTCTGGTCATCGGCGCGGCCGCCTGCCGCCTGCCCATCGCCGTGGACGGCTTCATCTCCACCGCCGCCTACGTGGCCGCCCGGGCCATCTGCCCCACAGTCGCCGACTACGCTATCGTTAGCCACGCCTCGGCCGAGCCGGGCTACGCGCCGATCATGGCCGCCCTGGGCCAAAAGCCGCTTTTGGACCTCGGTCTGCGCCTGGGCGAAGGCACCGGCGCGGCCCTGGCCCTGTTCCTCATGCGCTCGGCCTGCAATATCTATAACGATATGGCGACCTTCGCCTCGGCCGGTGTGAGCGAAGGGTAGGGGAGAGAAGAGGGAGGATGCCTCCGGCGGGGGGGGGGGGGGGGGGGGGGGGGGGGGGGGGGGGGGGGGGGGGGGGGGGGGGGGGGGGGGGGGGGGGGGGGGGGGGGGGGGGGGGGGGGGGGGGGGGGGGGGGGGGGGGGG
>JAEZMB010000267.1 GCA_023435825.1 Pseudomonadota bacterium
CCCCCCCCCCCCCCCCCCCCCCCCCCCCCCCCCCCCCCCCCCCCCCCCCCCCCCCCCCCCCCCCCCCCCCCCCCCCCCCCCCCCCCCCCCCCCCCCCCCCCCCCCCCCCCCCCCCCCCCCCCCCGGAGAGGGTAAGGCAGAGGCAGAGCCTCTCCTGGCCGCCGGAGGCACAAAAAAACACGTCTCGGCCGCGTATTAGGGCTTGAGGCTCCGTGGGATGTGCGGTCATATGGCCCCATGAAGAACACGGGGATCGCCATGAAAATCGCCGCCGTGGTGGGCCTGGCCGCCATGCTTGCCTACCTGGGCTATTGCGTCATGCTCTATCTGGCCCAGGACGGCATGGTCTTTCCGGGACGGGCCGCCGACCCGGCCCGGGTCGAGGAAATCAAGCGCTATTATCCGCGTCTGGAGCCTTTCACGGTGACGGCCGGGGACGGTACGGCGCTTGCCGGCTACTATCTGCCGCGTCTGGTCGACGGCAAGCCGTTGCCGGCGGTGTTGTATTTCGCCGGCAACCTTGAAGAACAGACCGGATTTTTCCTGTGGTCGCCTAATGAGCTGCGGTTCGCGTCCATTGCCGGCGTGGACTACCGGGGTTACGGCGGCTCGGGGGGCAAGCCCAGCGAGGCCAACGTCAAGGCCGACGCCCTGGCGGTCTACGACGCCCTGGTCCAAAAGCTCGGCCCGGACGGCCGCATCGTGGTCATGGGCCGCAGCCTGGGCTCGGGTGTGGCCGCGTATGTCGCGGCCAACCGGCCGGTCGCCGGGCTGATCCTCGTCACGCCCTATGACTCGCTTTTGGCCGTGGGCCAGGAGGGGCATCCCTACGCGCCGGTGCGGCTGCTCATGAAGCATCCCTTCGACACCACGGCGGACGCGCCCAAGATTTCAGCCCCGACGCTCTTTCTCGTGGCCGGCGACGACACGCTTATCAAGCCCGTCCGGTCCGAGCGTCTGGCCGCCGCCTGGTCCGGCCCCAAGACCTACGAGGTCATCCCTCACGCCACCCACAACAACATCATCGACAATCCGTTATACTGGAAAAATATACGGGAGTTTCTGAAACGCTGCCTGGGATAGGCGATCTGTTCGGTTTCGTTTGCTGAAGCATTGTATAATATCGATGGGCGTGTATGAGCCAAGAAAACCCTAGCGGGCAGGAGGGATTATGCGTGTCGATATACATGCACATTTCTTTACATTCCAGGTGTTTTTGACTGCGGCGGCGGAAACGAATCTCCGGGGCCGCTTGGTGCGGGACACCCACATGTCGCCGGCAGCGGCCAAGACCGTCGTGACATTGCTCAAAGCCATCATCCAAGAGGGCGTGGGGCAATCAGGGCTTTGGCAATTTCTGAAGAAAATCGGTATGGTGGATCATTTTGCCGAGCAATTCGTCAAAACAGGCTGCTTGCCGTCCATCAGCGCCGTGGCGGATGCGTTTTTCGACGGCATGTCCTCCGGGCAGGTCGCGCGCGGGTACGTTCCATGGCCACCGGGCGTGGGGGATACCGCTGAAGAGCTGGTGACGACAGCTTTGATGATGGATGTCGTCGATGCGGCATCATCCCAGGCGGATCTCGACAAGTTTGCCGTTCAGTACCGCGACACGGTTTTGCAGGCCATCCGTTATCCGGGACGGCTGCTGCCCTTCGTGGCGTTTAATCCCTTGCGCGGGGAGCAGGCTCTGAGAACGGTGGAGTATGCGCTCGATGCTGGAGAGTGCGTGGGGGTTAAGCTGTACCCGTCGCTTGGCTATGATGCGAATGAACCTGTAATCAATAGTCTGCTGGCAATCTGCGCTGCCTACGATGCGCCCATTATTATGCATTGCAACGACGGAGGATTTTGCGGTCCGAACGAGCTAGATCCTGATAAGTGTTTTCCTGGCAGCTGGGGTGATGCCGTAGAGAATTATGACGTGAGGATAGATTTCGCCCATTTTGGCGAACAAAATAGACCAGGAGCGTATAACACCGTCTGGCGCGACAATATTTGCACATTGATGGCAGCGCAGCCGGAGAAGTGTTTCACGGATCTGTCCTATCAATCCCATATGGTCAAAAAGACCAGCTATTCCGCTGCTTATGCGGATTGGTTGCGTGGGGTGATGGCCAAGCCTATTAGTGACAATGTGCTTTTCGGGACGGATTTTTTCATGAGCTGCATGGAAACGGATATCCTGTCATACTGGTCTGCCATGGCAGCGGTTCTCGGTCCGGACTTTGACCGCGTCTGCCAAGCCAATGCCGAGCGCTTCCTGGGCTTTGAACCGCCGTCTGCTCCCGGGGCCGACGACGCACTGCCTCGGAAGGACAGTTCTCTGGAACGCCACGCTTGTTATCTTCGCGCAAAAGGCAAGGGCAATCCGGCCTTCGCCTCGGGGGCGCAACCGGCTTCCTGGCTTACGCGTCTGTGGGCGGAGCGTCCCCTGCCGCGTCCGTAAGCGGCGCGTCCGGGCCGGCCGGTTCGTGCAAGACCCGAACCCCCGGCCCGGAGCGCACCCGGGACAGCACGGCATCGGTCAATTCGGCAAGGCCCTCGCGGGTCTTGGCCGACAGGGCGATGGCCTCGGGAAAGAGGTTTCGCAGCTCCCACCGGCGCTCCTCGGACACGGCGTCCCATTTGTTGAGCACAAACAGGCGAGGCGTGTCGCCAAGCTCCATCTCCTGGAGAATGTCCGCCACGGCGGCCGCCTGCGCTTCCACCTCGGGGTGGGAGGCGTCGGCCACGGCCACCAGCAGATCGGCCGCTTCCAGTTCCTCCAGGGTGGCCCGGAAGGCTTCCTTGAGTTCCTTGGGCAGCTCGCGGATAAAGCCCACGGTGTCGGTGAGGATGATCTCGTGGTTGCTGGGGAAGCGCAGCCGGCGGCTGGTCGGGTCCAGGGTGGCGAAAAGCCGGTTCTCGGCCAGCACGGCGCTGCCGGTGAGCGTATTGAGCAGGGTCGATTTGCCGGCGTTGGTGTAGCCGACAAGCGACACCACCGGCAGCCCGGCCCTGGCCCGGCCGGCCCGGGCGGCGGCCCGGCGCTTGCGCAGTTCCTTGAGCTCGTCCTTGATGCGGCCGATGCGTTCGCGGATGCGCCGCCGATCCACTTCCAGTTTGGTCTCGCCCGGTCCCCGACCGCCGATGCCGCCCATGAGCCGCGACATGGCCCGGTCCTGGCGCACCAGGCGCGGTTGCAGGTACTTGAGCTGGGCCATCTCGACCTGCAGCTTGCCCGAGCGGGTGGCCGCGTGCTGGGCGAAGATGTCCAGGATGAGCTGGGTGCGGTCGATGACCCGCAGCTGGGTCACCTCGGCCAGGTTGCGGATCTGCGAGGGGGAGAGTTCACCGTCGAAGACGAGCAGTGACGCCCCGGCCCGCAGGGCCACGATCTCGATTTCGGCGAGTTTCCCTTTGCCGAGCAGGAACTTGGGATTGATGGTCGATACGCGCTGCACCACCCGTTCCGGCACATCCAGCCCGGCCGTGTCGGCCAGGGCGGCCAACTCGTCGAGAGAAGCGTCCTGCACGGCCTTGGGCGCGGTGGCCACGCTCACCAGCACCGCCTTTTCCCGGCCCGAGGCCGCCTTGCCCGGCGCGTCGATGCGCTCGCCCTCCCGGGCCAGCTCGGCTTCCAGGGCCTCGGCCAGGGCATTGAAATCTTCCTCCACCCGGTCA
Source organism: Pseudomonadota bacterium (assembly GCA_023435825.1). Taxonomy (GTDB): domain Bacteria; phylum Desulfobacterota; class Desulfovibrionia; order Desulfovibrionales; family Desulfovibrionaceae; genus Solidesulfovibrio. The sequence continues at coordinate 3,667 of JAEZMB010000267.1, forward strand.
AAGAGGCGCGGCGGCAGCACGTCATAGGGCGCGTCGCCGGCTCCGGGCGGCAGCAAATGGGCCATGTGCAGCGTCGCCGGCTGGGCCATGGGGTCCACGGTGAGCGCGGCCACGGAGTCCAGGCGCAAAAACAGCATGTCGGTGAGGTCTTCTTCGTTGAGCCCCTCGCCGGCCAGATGGGTGTGGAGCAGGCGCAGTCCGCGAAGTCGCCCGGCGCTCAGGCGCGCCCGGTCGAGTTCGGGGATGAGGATGCCCTTTTGGCTGCCGACGATGATGTGGGCCGGCCGGCCCTTGCGGTCAATGAGCAGGCCCACCTGCCGGCCGATGCCGTAGGAGATGGCGGCGAGTTCCCGGGCCTGGTCCACGGTGTAGCCGCCGACCGACGGATAGCGGCGGGTGCCCAGACGTTCCAGGGCCTTGAGCTGGCTGGGCTTGAGCCCGACGATGTTGCCTTCGACTTTGGCGGCGATGGCGGAATCCTTTTGTTTGCGGGGTGAAAGGGCGCGGACGCGACACGGCGTCCGTCCAGCGACATGTAGCCCGGCAGGGAAGGGCGAGGCAAGGGGAGGGTGCGGGCTGGCCGGGCGGCCGCCCTCGGTGTAGGGTTCGCCCAAGCCGCGCCGGTTCGATTGTTACCGTCTTTGGCAACCGTCGCCGATCATCCGTCGGCGCAGGCTTCCGGCGTGTCATTTCGAAGGGGAGAAGGCCACGCTTCATGCGACAACCGCTCATGCCCACGTGGCGCTGGCGCGTCACGGCGGTTTTTGCCGTCGCCGGCTTTGCCGCCCTTTACTGTCTGCGCCTGGGCTATCCTTACGCCGATCCGGACCTTTTCGGCTATCTGGCCTTTGCCCGCCTTTGGGATCAGACCGGCGTGTTTCCACGACGCGACGTGTTCGCCTACACCCCGGTCAAGGCGCTTTGGGTGTACCACGAGTGGCTGACGGGGGTGCTGTATTACGCCGTGGTCAAGGCCGCCGGCTTTGCGGGGCTCAAGGCGCTCAAGCTGGCCTTGGGGCTGGGGACGGCAGCGGCCGTATACGCCGCTTCGCGGTTGCGCCGGGCTTCGATCCTGGCCAGCCTCATTTGTCTCTTCATCGTTTCCCCGGTTTTCTCCTTCGGTTTTGCTTCCCTGCGGGCCCAGGCCCTGACCAACGCCCTTTTCGCCGTGCTGCTGGGGCTGCTGGAATGGAGCCGGGTGCGCCGCCGCCCGTGGCTATTGGCCTTTGTGCCGCCGCTGTTTCTCTTTTGGGGCAACGCCCATGGCGGCTTCGTGGTCGGGCTATGTTTGCTGGGGCTCTACGCCCTGGCCTGCTGGCGGGAACCTCGCCGGGCGCTGCCCTATGTCCTGGCCGGCCTGGCCTCCCTGGCAGCCACGGCCGTCAATCCCTACGGCCTGGACTATTGGATCTATCTGGCCAAGGCCCTGGCCATGGCCCGGCCGGACATCGACGAGTGGCTGTCCGTGCCCCGCGCCCTGGCCATGGGGCATCAGACCGCCAACACCGCCGCGTTTTTGCTGACGGTTTTCGTGGCCGTGCTGTTCTTTCGGCGGCGCGACGAATCCGACGCCGCGCCGCTGCTGGTGCTGGCCAGCACGGCGGCCATGGGCTTTTGGCATCTGCGCCATCAGGTGTTTTTCTTCCTGGCCGTGGCCGTCTATCTGCCCTGGCATCTCGATTGTTTTTGGGAGCGGTTAAGCAAGCGCCGGCCCGACGTGGCCGGCCGCTGGCGCAGGCTGGCCGGGCCGGGCCTGCCGCTGTTGGCCGTGGCCATGACGGCCTATTTCGGGGCGGCCTGCCTGGAAGACGGCGATCTGCTCGCCCTGCGCCCGGCCCGGGCTTCGGACGGCAACCTGCTGACCGCGCCTTACCAGCCCGTGGAAACCGTGGCGTTTATGCGCGAGCAGGGGCTTTCGGGCAAGGTGCTGACGGAATTCGAGTGGGGCGAATATCTCGCCTGGGAGCTGTCTCCGTCAGTGACCGTGGCGTTCGACGGCCGCTATGAAACGGTTTACCAGGACGATTTTTCCAAGGAGTTCTTTGCCCTGCTGCAAAGCGAAGACGGCATTGCCCGGTTTTTGGCCAAATATCCGCCTGATTACGTGCTGGCCCGGTCGTTTACGCCCCTGGACCATGCCCTGCGCCGGCTGGACGGCTGGGTGGAGCTGCGCCGCGATCTGGGGTCCGTGCTGTACGGTCGGGGGAGCCGGTGACCGGGCGGCCGACGCACGAACCGGCTGGTTCGCCAAGGGTGTTCGAAGCCCTGGCCCCCTGGGTCGTGGCGGCCGTTTTCGTCGGACTGGCCGTGGCCGGCTGGGGAAAATGGTCGGATGTGCTCATCGATTACGGCCGGGAACTCTACGGGCCGTGGCGACTGTCCCAGGGGGCGACGCTGTATTGGGACGTGGCCTCGTTCAACGGCCCCCTGGCTTCGTGGCTCATGGGCCGGATTTTTGGGCTGTTTGGCCCGTCCTGCGCCGTGGCCTTCGTGGCCGACCTGGTGTTGACGGCGGCAGCGGCGGTCGTTGTTTGGCGATTTTTCAAAGGGGTTTCCGGCCTGGCCGGGGCCTTTGTCGCCTCCCTGGTCTTTGTCTGTTTTTTTGGCCTGGCCCACTTCGACGAACTGGGCAATTACGCCTGGGCCGCCCCGTATTCCCGCGACCTCACCGTGGGTGGCCTGCTGGCCTTGCTGCTGGTCCTGGCCCTGGCGTCCTGGCTCAGAACCGGAAAGCCGTCTCGGGCCGGGCTGGCCGGGTTTCTTTTGGGGCTTAGCTTGTTGACCAAGCCCGAGATCGCGGCGGCGGGGACGGCCGCCGTTTTCGCGTCCGTCATCGTCGGCCGGCCCCGGGAGCCACGCGGGTTGTGGTTGGGAATCGCGGCCGGGGGCTTGTGCTGTTGCCTGGCGTTTTTCGGGTTTTACGTCTTTTTCGCCGCCGATTTCACCTTTGCCGATTGGTTGGGCCATGTGCTGTGGCCCTACAGGCTCGTTGCCGCCGGCAAGGTCTCGAAACTCGACTTCTACCGTCGCATGATCGGCCTGGACGCGCCGTTGCCGCACCTTTGGGCGATAGCGCGGGAGTTTTTCGCGGTCTGCGCCCTGCTGGGGTTCGTGGCGCTCATGGCCCGTGCGCGGCCACCCTGGGGGACGCGCACGGTTTTGACGGCCGGCGGCGCGGTTTTGCTGCTGGCGGCGGGGTTGGCGGTCAAGGCGTCCTATCCGCTGATCGTCTCGGGCGGCGCGCTGCCGGCGGCGGCCGTGGCCCTGGCCGCGTATTACGGCGTCGCCTGTTCGCGACGCGTCGGGCACTCGGAGCGCGCTAGGCGTCAAGGCCTGTTTGTCTGGGCGGTGTTTTCGCTGGCCATGTTGGGAAAAATGCTGCTTGCGCCGAGCTTGTCGCAATACGGTTTTGTGCTGGCCATGCCGGCGGCTGTGCTGCTGGCGGTGTTTGTCTGTTGCGAGTTGCCGGACATCGCGGCGGCGGACGGCGGCCAGCGGCAACGGATGCGCGCGCTTTGCCTGTGCATCGTGTGCCTTGATCTGGTCTTTGCCGTGACGGCGTCCCTGAGTTGTTTGACGGCCAAGACGTATGCCGTGGGCCTAGGGCGGGATACGATCAGGACCTACGCGGCGGCCAAAGGGTTGTCCGTGCCGGGGCCGGTCTTTCAGGAAGCCCTTGAGGCCGTGGCCCGCTACGTCGGCCCCGGGCAGACGTTGGCTGTGCTGCCGGAAGGGGTGACCATCAATTTCCTGGCGCGCCGGGTCAGTCCCGTGCCGTATTATTCGTATCTGCCGCCGGAGCTGGCGATGTTTGGCGAGGGGAACATGGCCGTGTCCCTGGCCCAGGCCCGGCCGGATTTCGTCCTGGTGACGCCGCGCTGCCTGGTGGAATACGGGGTGCGCGATTTCGGCCAGCCGTCAGGGTTGGCCGAGGGCATCTTTGAGTGGGTCAAGGACAACTACGCCCTTGTCTGGCGCGGCGCGCCCATGGCGTACTTTGGGCAGAACACGTTCGATTTGTATGCGTTCAAGAGGTAGGGACTAAAGGTGAGATTTGGCACATAACTTCTCCAAGGGATAAATCTGTTATTATTTTTTGCTGGAGTGAAAGTTATTTTTTTTCTGCGTGTCTTAACGCGCTTTCTGTGTATAGCTGGATGATATCTTTTTCAGGGATCAATGATGAATAGAGTCGAAAGAAGGCGGCTCCAGTGATCCCTTGGAATCTGTCAATAACGATTTGCTTGTCTCCAGTTTTAAGTGTTTGCTCGATAGCTATGTCAGTGTATTCTTCTATGTAAACTATGCGCTTGACGCCTAGTTGATATGCTTTTTTTGCACACAAAGTGCATGTTCGTGATGTTGTGTAAAGAGTGGTTGAGTCTGTTCCGTTGGGTTGCGATTGTATTGCTTGGAAAAAAGCATTTTCTTCGGCATGTAAAGCCCGGGTGAATTCGTTTTTCTTTTTTTTCCCTTCAAGCTCTGATAGCTCATGTCTAAAACAGAATGGTTTGTTGTGGCTGCCATTGGATTGGAGGTGGCGAATAAAGGCGGATGATCTTTCATATTCACTAAAAGCAGATGTGCTGCCTCCGTTAATTAATTCAGCACGAGTTCTTAAGGAGCAAGGGGTTTGCCCAGATGGAGGATCGTTCCAGCCGACGCCGGCGATGAATCCTTTGCTATTTGCTATAGTGGCACCGACTTGACGAGAAATGCAGCCTGACATTTGTTTTGCAGTCATTGCAATTTGCATATTTCTCTCGTCTTTTGTCGGTGGTATGCATCCTGGATTCTTTGCAAGAGTAATTAGTTTTATCAAGTGAAAACGGAGGCTAGAAAATGTTCGGCTTGTGTCGTACTTGTTTTCTATATAAAGGTCGGCTTTTTGCAGGCATTCATAGACGTTTTGTGAGGAAATCCATTTGGCTATGTTGTTCGTTTTCTTTGCGTATAGATTCCCTTGCTCTCGTTTGTTTAAAGCTTTGAAGTTTTTATTCTGTATATCGAGGCTGCTGTTCCTCTCGATGTCGTTTCGAAGGACGCCGACAAGATAGAATTCGCTGTATCTCCACTTAAAGTATTCGATCTCAAGGGGATTTCTAAAGGCGTCTACAACAAAATGGTATGGGCCGCCCGTCGTCTCAGTTTTTATCCAGTAGTGTGCTTTTATTAATCGCCGAACCGCTTCAGGTATCTTGAATAAGTTGTCTTTCCGAGGTGTCGTCCCCTTTTCTGGGAATACCAAGCCATATTTTCTGATCTGATCCCCAAAGTATTGCATCAATTTTAAAAAGGACCATTTGTTTTTAAAGCATGCCTTGTATTTTGAAAGTATTTCTTTGCTCGTCTCGTAACTTTGGATTATTTCCTTGAGAGTGCTCGTTTCACGAGGAAGTTTATCTTCCCAAAGTAATCGTAAGTTCTGTAGAGAGTCTTTGTGTGGTGTAGAGAGTGCTCTAACTGCGTCAAGAGTGGCATTTTTTCGTTCAGAAAAAAGAGATTGATAGATCACTGACGAGAAAATTACTACTGAAAATTCTATAGGAATGAATTGTAACCACTTTGTTTCATCCCATGTCCTTTTTAATTTGTCAAAAATTCTTCTGTCCCGTTCAGATTTTCCTGTATAATACGCATCTTGTGATTCACATTGAAAACCTTCACTTAGATGTGATTTCCCGATTACATCAAAACTTGGGAATATTGGCTTTTCATTGGTTTCGATTATTTCTCTGCATTGGGAGCAGCCTGCGCCTGTATAGCCAGTTAGTCCAATAATTAAGAAATTTCTTTTGACGTCGTAAAGAGCTTCATAGTAATTGGTAGAGTTTTCCATGGTACCTGCTTTGGATGTTGCCAATTTTATTTTTTATAAATTTTTAAATATAAAATGGCAACAAAAAAAGCGGCGACGAAACTCGTCGCCGCTAAAGCCGATATTTATAGCTCTAGCAAATCTCCCCGTACGTCAACCGCTCCGCATACTCCGCCTGCTTGCCCTTGTTCCACAAGGACACCGGCCGGTAATAGCCTACGATGCGCGTGAACACTTCCGAAGGCGCGCCGCATTGCGGGCACTCGAAATGCTCGCCCTTGACGTAGCCGTGCTCCTTGCACACCGAAAACGTCGGCGTGATCGACAGGTACGGAATTTTTGTCATGGTGAAGGCCTTGACGATAAATGACTTGAGCGCCTCCACGTCGGCCACGGCTTCGCCCAAGTAGGTGTGGAACACCGTGCCGCCGGTGTAGAGGGGCTGGAGCTTGTTTTGATGCTCCAGGGCGGCGAACACGTCGCGCGACAGCCCCACCGGCAGGGTTGTGGAATTGGTGTAGTACGGCGTGCCGTTGCCCGAGGCCTTGATGTCGGCGTACAGCGCCTTGTCGATTTTCGCCAGCCGGTAGCTCGTGCCCTCGGCCGGCGTGGCTTCGAGGTTGTAGAGGTTGCCGGTCTCCTCCTGGAAGCGCGAGGTCACCTCGCGCAGATGCTCCAGCATCCGGGTCATGAGCCGCACCCCGGCCTCGGTCTCGATGCCCTTGCCGAGCAGGTTCAGGCAGGCCTCGTGGCCGCCCACCAGCCCGATGGTGGAGAAGTGGCCCTTGAAGCCGTTTTTGAGGTAACGCTTGGTCCAGGGGAACAGCCCCCGCTCCAGATTGTCGCTGATCATCTTGCGCTTGAATTCCAGGGCCGTCTTGGCCAGCTCGGCGTATTCGGCCACCAGATCCAGGAAATCCTCCTCGCCCTGGGCCAGGAAAGCCAGCTTGGGCAGGTTGAGCGTCACCACGCCCACGGACCCGGTCAGGTCGCCGGCCCCGAAAAGCCCGCCCACCTTGTTGCGCAGCTGGCGCAAATCCATCTGGAGCCGGCAGCACATGGAGCGCACGTCTTCGGGCGAGAGATCGGAATTGATGAAGTTTTGGAAATACGGCGCGCCGTACTTGGCCGTCATCTCCAGCAGCAGCGTGCCGATCTCGGAGTCCCAGGGGAAATCCTTGGTGACGTTGTAGGTCGGGATGGGGAAGGAGAAGATGCGGCCGTCGTAGTCGCCCCCGGCCATGACCTCCAGGAAGGCCTTGTTGATCATCGCCATTTCCGGCCCGAAATCGCCGTAGACCGCGTCCTGCATCTTGCCGCCGATGATGACGGCCTCGTTGGCCAGATGCTTGGGCGGGGAAAGATCGAAGGTGAGGTTGGTGAAGGGGCTCTGGCCGCCCCAGCGCGAGGTGGTGTTGAGGTTGAAGACGAACTTCTGCATGGCCTGCCTGACCTCTTTGTAGGTCAGGCCGTCCTGGCGGATGAAGGGGGCCAGGTAGGTGTCGACGTTGTTGAAGGCCTGGGCGCCGGCCCATTCGTTTTGCAGGGTGCCCAGGAAATTGACCATCTGCCCCAGGGCCGTGTCGAAGTGGCGGGGCGGTCCGGCGCAGGAGCGGCCGGCGAGGTTGAAGCCTTCCAGGAGCAAGTCGCGCAGGCTCCAGCCGGCGCAGTAGCCGGCCAGGCCAAAGGACAGGTCGTGGATGTGGAAATAGCCGTGCTCGTGGGCGGCGCGCACTTCCTCGGGGTATTTTTCCAGGGCGTACCGGGCCTGCACCGTGCCCGACAGGTGGAGCATGAGGCCCTGGAAGCTGTGGTTCATGTTGGCGTTTTCCGCCACCCGCCAGTCGGTCTTGGCGATGTAGGTGTCGATGACGTCGGCGATGTCCAGGAAGGCGGCCTTCTGTTCGCGCAGCTCGCGGCGTTTTTCGCGGTAGACGATGTAGCGCCTGGCCACGGCGAAAAGGCGCGACTCCATGAGCACCAGCTCCACCGCGTCCTGGACATGCTCCTGCTCGGGCACGTCGTTGCCGAGTTCCTCAAGCTTGCCTTCGACCTTGCCGGCCAGGCGCGCCGCCAGGATCGGGTCCTGGACGCCGCTGGCCTTGAGGGCTTTTAAGATCGCCTGGGCGATCCGCTGGCTGGACCAGGTTTCCAGGCATCCGTCACGCTTGCGAATCTGCTTGGGCATCGGCCTTCTCCTCCCCGCGGCGCGGCAGCGGTCGAAACGGTTGGATGGTCAGCGCGTGTCCGGGCGGCAGCAGCGACTCCACCTCCCTGATGTCGTCGTCCGTCAATTCGGGCACGCGGGTGGCGCGAAACTGGACGCGCCCGGGATGGGCCGTGGCCAGGGCGAAGACCTCGCCCAGGCGCTTGGCGGCGTCGGCGGCCTCGGCCAGGCCGCCGGTGACCAGCGGATACTTGGCGAAGGGCGCTTTGACGTCCACGGCCAGGTGGATGTCGGGATGGCTTTCCAGAAGCGTGGCCAGGACGTCCGGGCGCAGGCCGTTGGAATCGACCTTGACCGGCAGCCCCGAGGCGGCCACGGCGGCGGCCAGGCCGGGCATCCCCGGGGTCAGGGTGGGTTCGCCGCCGGTGATGACCAGCCCGTCGAGCCAGCGGCGGCGGGAAGTAACGAACCGTCGCACGGCCTTCTCGGTCAAGGGCGCGGCGCCGGCGTGCGGCGTCCAGGCCAGGGCGGCGTTATGGCAGTGGGGGCAGCGCAGGTTGCAGCCGCCGAAAAACAGCACGGCGGTCAGTCGCCCCGGCCAATCGCAAAGGGACATGGGCTCGATGCCACGCACGAGCTCCCAGGCGGATGGATAGGTCATTTTTTAACGATGCCAGTATGATAACGAAGTTGCGGACCCCCGCGCGCTCCCCAACGCACAGGGCAGGGACGACCCCGACACTTCCCCAAGCCGCATCCGTCATACGCCCGGAGCAAACGATTGCAAGGGGGTGTCGCGGGTCGGAAATTGCCCTCCCGCGCCAAGGCCGCGACACGCCGTGGGATATTTTTTTCGGGCTGGCGCACGGGCCTCGCCAGCGGCGCGCTGGCCGGACGGAGCCGTCTTTTGATAGTAAAAATATCCTCTATTTCAGTGCATTAGCAGATGGCCGCAATGGCGTCCGGGAGGGGTTGCCGCCAAGGCCTTGCCGGGTTTGGCAAAAGGCCGGGCAGACTTGGCCGGGCCGACGCAGGAACCGCCGGCCCGGAAGAGACTGGCCGCGCGTCAGTCGGCGAACCACTCCGGCAGGTCCAGGCGCACGGGCATGATGATAAAGGGCAGCCCCATGCGGTAGAGTTGGCGCTGGAGGGCGAAGATCACGTAGTTGTGGAGCAGGCGGGTCACGAAGGTTTCCTTCTCGAAGACCAGCTGGCCGCCGCAAAAGATCGCCCTGGGGAAGCGTTCGCGCAGGGCCGGGGCCAGCTCCGTGAGTTCGGCCACGATGTCCGTGCCCACGGCCCAGTGGGCCTCGGCGTGGTAGCCGCGCTCGCGCATGACCGCGGCGTAGGATTCCAGGTCGCGCTGCATGCCGGCCTTGAGCCTTGAGAGCTCGGCCGCGCCCCGGAACACGGCCGCGTCCACCACGCCGATCTGCACGAACACGTAGTTTTTGATGTCCTTGCCGAAAAGCCGCACCGTGGACAGCAGGGTGTGGATGCCAAGGCCATTGAAACCGTTGACGAAAATGACGGCCGTGGGGGCGGTGAGGTCCGGCTGGGCGAGGGTTTCGGGATTGACGGGAATGGGCGGGGTGTAGGGGTTTTGCGGGTCCACCACGGCCCGCAGCACGTCGAGCTTTTTGATCTGCGCTCCGACCCGGTCGTAGTGGCGCTTGACGCCCAGGGCGGCGGCGGCCAGCCCGGCGGTGATGAGGATGGTCACCCAGCCGCCCTCGAAGAATTTCACCCAGGTGACCATGATGAGGATGAACAGGGTCAGGGCCAGGCCCAGGCCGTTGAGGAGCAGGCCTTTTTTCCAGGCCACGCGCTGGCCGCGCACCTCCCACCAGTGGCGCACCATGCCGAGCTGGGACAGCACGAAGGTGATGAACACGTTGATGCTGTAAAGGACGATGAGCAGATCCACCGAGCCGTGGGAGGCGACCATGAGGACGAGGGCCGAAGCGCCCATGAGCAGGATGCCGTTTTGGGTCACCAGACGGTCGGAGAGCAGGGCGAAGCGGGCCGGCAGCCAGCGGTCCAGGGCCATGTTGGACAGCACGCGCGGCCCGTCCACGAAGCCGGCCTGGGCGGCCACGAACAGGAGCAGGGCCTCGGAAACCAGGGTGACCAGCACGAACCCGCCGCCCAGGTCCGGCCCCCAGCCGGCGACCACGTTTTCGAACAGCACGGCGTTGAGGGTCTTGCCCTCCTGGGGGCGCACGTCAAACAGCAGATAGCAGGTGATGATGCCGACCACGGTCAGGGTCAGGGACAGGGCCATGTAGAGCATGGTGCGTTTGCCGGTTTTCTCACGCGGCTCGCGCAGGATGGGCAGGCCGTTGGACACGGCCTCGATGCCGGTGTAGGTGCCCGCGCCCATGCTGTAGGCGTGCAGCACCAAAAGCAGCATGCCCAGGCCGCCGAGTTCGCTGCGGGCGGCGGTCACGTCCTGGCCCAGGCGGGCGGCCAGGGCCGGCATGTCGGACACGTGGGCGAACACGCCGTAGCCGATGGCCACGGCATGGGTGGCCACGAAGGTCATGAAGATGGGCACCAGCGCCATGACCGATTCCTTGACCCCGCGCAGGTTGAGCACAATGAGCGCCACCACGCCGGCCACGGCCGTGGGCAGGCGGTAGGGCAGGAAGGCGGCCGGCAGGAAGCTGAAGACGGCGTCGGCCCCGCTGGCCACGGACAAGGTGATGGTCAGGACGTAGTCGATGAGCAGGGCGCAGCCCGAGACCATGCCGACCTTGGGCGACAACAGCCGCGAGGCCACCACATAGCCGCCGCCGCCGGTGGGGAAAAGCTCGATGATCTGGGAATAGGCGGCGCTGATGACGCCGATGGTGAGCGCCGTGCCCAGGGCCACGAACACGGCCAGGAACGTATGCTGCCCCAGGGCCAGGAAGGCCTCGGCCGGACCGTAGCAGGAGGAGGACAGGCCGTCGGCCCCAAGGCCCACCCAGGCGAAAAAGGCCACCAGCGAGAGATTGTGGAAAATGGACTGGTCGCCCAGATCGATGGATTTGCCAAAGACGATGCGGCGCAGCCGGCTCGTCGGCCGGACGGAATCGTTGGACATGATTTTCCCTTGGCTGGGCGCGCCCCGGCCCTGGCGTTCAGGCCGACGTCAGGCGGCGGGCGCGCGCGAACCCCGCAATGACGGGGCATGTTCCGTGGGCCGACGCCGCCCCGCGACGCTACGCGGGAAACGGCGCGCGGCCGAACCTAGACCGACGAGGCGTCCCTTCCGGGCGGCTGGGCCTGGGCATGGGGGCAAGGGAGAAAAAGGATAAAAGACGGCGGATAGGCCAAACGGCCATGGGCGCGAGAAGACATAGGCATCCCTCCGGACGACCGGTTGCGGGAAACCTGCTTGCGGCAAGCGGTTTCCCCTTCGACGTCTGCGAGGTTAGCTGACGGGCTCGGGCCGAAGAGGTTGCCCTACGCCATGACTGGCGATGCGCCCCGGGTGGTTGGGTCCCCCGCTCCCGCCACGGGCGGGATTCGACGTAGGACGAGGGATAGGCCCGGCCCTGGGGCGCGTCAAGGCCCGGCCGGCCTGGACGCCCGCCTGGAGCCTATCCTTGCAGGTTTGTCATGGGGCGGCGGGGTGGTGCCCCGTGTCGCTATTCTTGAGGATGCACGAGTATTATCAAGGATAGTCAACAATTTTAGTCTGTTGTCCAGGAATAACCCGAGGCGCTTCTCGTGGAGGCGACGCTAGAACAGCGCCGCGTCGCCCAGGGTCCACAACTGGGCCCGGCGGCCGGTGAGTTCGATTTCCAGCTCGGTTTCCCGGTCGCGCAGCCAGGGCGGCACCACCAGTTCGTAGCGGGCGCTGACAGGCGTCCATTTCTCGCCGGTGTTTTGCAGGGCGAACAGGAGTTCGCGCGCGCCGTCGGGCCGGGAGCCGTAGACCCGGACCATGCCGTCCCGGCCGACCCTGGGGAAAAGCAGCAGCCGGTCGCGCCTGGCCGTGACGGGCAGGCGCAGGATGCCCGGCCGGGACGGATCGGCCGGGGACAGGGCGGTCCAGGAAGCCTCGTGGTGGTCGACCACCGCGGCGATGTTCTGCCGGACCGCCAGGAGGGCGGCCTCATCGGTTTCGCCGGGGGCGGCGAAGCGTTCCTCCAGGTAATTGTCCAGGACCGAGGCGGTCAGATGGCGTTCGGCCGCGTCCAGGCAGGGGCCGGCCTGGTCCGCCGGGCAGAAAAAGGCTTCGAGGCCGGTCAGGCGCAGGGTGTGCTGGTTGCCGCCGGCCAGGGTCGGCGTGCGGGGGGCGCAGCGCAGGATCAGGTCAACGTCCAGCCTGGCGTAGGGGGCCTCCCGGGCGAGGGCGATCTGGCGTTGGTGGGTGGCGTCATAGCCGGTGGACAAGGGGAAGGTCCGGGGCGGCTCGTCATCGAAGCGGACCCGGGCCAGGAACTGGTTGTCCTGGCCGAGATTGTCGAACAGCACGTTGATCCGGATTTCCTGGGGCTGGGGCGGGGCGTGGTTGGCAAAGGTCAGGCGCGCGTCGGCCTCGGCGTCGTTGCGGTCGGGAATGAGGCCCGGCCCCCGGGCGTTTTGGTGGAAGCGCAGCTCTGAAAGGGCGGTTATTTCGGCAAAGACCCGGTCATAGGCCATGGGCAGACCGTAGCGGGCCGGCAGGGCCGTGACGCGACGCACCGGATCGCGGGGAACGGCCAGTTCCAGGACGGTGGTGGTCTCGATGTCGTGACGGGCCGTGCCCGGTCCGAAGCGGGCCGTAAAGGCCGCCGCGTTGGGGGTGAGGTAGCCCCAGTGCTCGCCGACGGCAAGAAGGAGCCGGGCTTCCCGGTCCTCGGGGGTCAGCCGGGGATGGGCCAGGTGCAGGGCGGGCGTGTGCTGGTCGAGATACCAGGAAACGGCGTTGCCGTAGAAATCGTCGCCAAACGACAGGATCGTGCCCGGCCGGTCCAGGGCGGCGATGCCGGCGGCGGCCAGCTTGTAGTTGTTGCCGATGACCGGGACCTGATAGCTGGAAACCGCGTAAAATTCGTCAGGGTGGACGGCCAGGGGCAGCAGGGCGGCCAAGGCCAGGGCGGCCAGGCCGAGGGCCGGCAGGCACGGGGCGAGCCGTGGCGAGGCGGCCGCGCCGCCGGCCAGGGCCAGGGCCAGGGGGACGCCCAGGCTGGACAGATGGCGGGCGTAAAGCCCGGTGCCCCGGCCCAGGGCCAGCAGGACCAGGGGCGGCACGGCGGTCAACAGGGCCAGGACCAGGAAGTTGCGCCGGTCGCGGCGGGCCAGGACGACAAAGGCGGTGAGGGCGGCCGCGCCCAGGGCCAGGCGTGCCGGCCAGACGTCGAAGCTGTAGAGCACGCCGCCCAGGGCCGCCCACAGGGCCTGGGCGGCGTCGGCCACGGTCTCGTTGGCGTCGGCGATGCGTTGCGGGGTATGGCTTTGGACAATAAGGCCGAAATAGGCGGCGGCGGCAATGGCGGCGCAGCCCAGGCCGAAGGTGCCGGCGGCGGCCAGACGGGCGGCCGGGGACGGCCGGTTTTCGGGCGGGACCACGAGCAGGCAAAGCCCCAGGGCGGCCATCAGGGGAAAGGCCAGATAGTGGCTGGCCGTCATCAGGGCGACGGCGACGAGCATCCCGGCGATGTCGCGTGGGCGTCCCCGGCGCAGCCAGCCGGCCAGGCAATACAGGGCGCACAAGAAAAAGAGCAGCCACAGGGAATAGGGCCGGGCCATGCGGGAGAGCAGCAGATTCTGGGGCATGGCCAGCCAGAAGGCGGCCGCCGCCGTGCCGGCCGTGGCGGAAAAAAGCCGCGTCCCCACCGCCGCCGTCAGTCCCACGCAACCCAGTCCGCACAGGGCGGGCAGCAGGCGCACAATGAAGTCGTCGTGGCCCAGGCGCAAAAAAACTTTGAGCAGGAGGTAAAACAGCGGCGGATGCTCTTCCAGGGTGCGCGAGAGCGTGACGATGTAGTCCAGGGGATAGCGGGCGTTAAGCGGCGAAGCGGCCTCGTCCAGCCACAGGGAAGGCAGGCCGAGGGCGTAAAAGATCAGGCCGGCGGCGACGCCAAGAAGCGCGAGTCGCGTAAGCGGTACGGACCGGGACAACAACACGGGCGCTCCTTGGCCTGAAACAGTACAGCTTGCCAAAGGTCTTGACTATGGAAGGCCTGTTTTCGTGCTGTCAATCCATGGCGGAGCAGTGTTGCGGAAATGTCATGCAGGGCGGCGAGGCTGGCCGCCGGACCGTGCCCGAAGCCTTTCCTTCCCGTTGCCCCACGCCTCGGCCTCGGCTAGTGTGTCCCTATGCAACGAGCCGGATTTTCTTTTCTCGCCTGCCCGGACCCGGAGATCGTGCGGGAGCGGGTGGAACGCCAGTTGGCCGACAGCGGCCAGCCGTTTTCCCGGGAGGTGTTCTGGGGCGACGAGGAGCTTGGCGCGCCGTTCTGGAGCGCGCTCACCGTGGGCAGCCTGTTCGCCGGCCGCCGGGCCGTGATCCTGCGCCGGGCCGAGGCGGCCCCGCCGGAGTTCTGGCCCAAGCTCACCCCGGCGCTTAAGGGCTTCAACGACGCGGTCTGGCCGTTTTTCTGCTTCGAGGGTCCCCTGGATAAAAAAGGCGGCCCCAAGCTGCCCAAGACCCTGACCGAGCAGCCCTATTTCAAGGTGGCCGAGAAGCGCAAATGGGTCTTTGTCTCGCCGGGGCTGACCCGCCGCGACATGGGGCCGCGCCTGGCCGACTGGGCCGGACGGCGCGGGCTGGTGCTGGAGCCCGGCGTGGCCGAGGCCCTGGCCGCCGCCTTGCCGGCCTCCCTGGCCCATGCCGACAACGAGCTGGCCAAGCTGGAGCTGTCCCTGGGCGACCGCACCAGCCTGGAAATGGCCGATCTGGCCCTTTTGTCCCACCATGAGGGCATGGACGGCTTCGCCTTTCTCAATGCCCTGTCCGAGGGGCGCGACCCGGCCAAGGTCTGGCAGGAAATTTTCGACAAGGAACTGGCCGGGGAGGAGATGATCTTTCCCTTCATCGGACTGTTGCTCTACGAAGCGAGGATGATGTGGCGTCTGGCCGTGGGCGAGGCCGACGACGTGCGCCTGCCGCCCCAGGTGCGCCGGCAGAAGGAGGCCATGGCCCGACGGCTGGGTTCGGCCGGGCTGACCCGGCTGTTCGAGGCGGCCTTTGCCGCCGAAGCCGGCATCAAGACCGGAGCGCGCAAGCCCGACCAGGCCATGGAGTTCCTCACGGCCGAACTTTTCCGGCTTTTTGGCGGCCAGGGACGGCAAACCGGCCGGGTGGGACCATGATCGGTCCGGTTTTTCGCCCTTGCCGGGCCTTTGCGCCGGAGTATTCCCCCCCAAAAGGCGACAAACGCCTTGCCCGGACCCGAAACCATGCTTAGTAAGAAAGAACCGCCCCATTACCTCGGCCACCGCCGCCGCCTCAAGGACCGGCTGCTTGCCGATCCGCGCACCTTGGCGGAGTACGAGGTGCTGGAGCTTGTGCTGGGCTACGTCAACGCGCGGCGCGACACCAAGCCCCTGGCCAAGGAGCTCTTGGCCCGCTTCGGCAACCTGCGCGGGGTGCTCACGGCCCGTTTCGAGGAACTGCGGGGCGTGCCCGGGTTCGGGGCCGGAGCCGAGGAGTTCTTGACCCTGTGGCGCGAGGTCTGGGCCAGGTTCCACGAACAGCCCATGCGCGACCGGGCCGTGCTCGGCAGCCCCGACGTGGTGGCCGAGATGGCCCGGGCCAGGATCGGGGTCAAGGAGCACGAGGAATTCTGGATGGCCCTGGTGGACACCAAGAACCGGCTGGTCGGCTGGGAGCGGGTGAGCAAGGGCACGGTGGACCAGGCGGCGGTCTACCCCCGGGAGGTCATCGCCATGGCCCTGCGCTACAACGCCAGCGGCATGATCCTCGTCCACAACCACCCCGGGGCCGACCCCCGGCCCTCGGCCGAGGACATGGCCTTTACCCGCCGCATCGTGGCCGCGGCCCGGGAAATGGACATCCGGGTGCTCGACCATCTGGTGGTGACGGAAAACCGGTTTTTCAGCTTCCAGGCCGAGGGCATGATCTAGTGGCGCGACTTTTGAACAATACGAACGTGTTTTTTCAGAAAAAGTGACAGTTTCAGGCTGTTGGCCGCCAAGCGCCGGGGGTGCCCGCCGTGGCCGCCACAGAAGCCAAGGAGACGCCATGACGACCGAAAAAGCGACGCCGAGCCTGCACGCCACCATCGCCGGCAAGGTCCAGGGCGT
The DNA here is from genome assembly GCA_023435825.1 of Pseudomonadota bacterium. Lineage (GTDB taxonomy): Bacteria > Desulfobacterota > Desulfovibrionia > Desulfovibrionales > Desulfovibrionaceae > Solidesulfovibrio. The sequence goes on from JAEZMB010000267.1 coordinate 19,896, forward strand.
GTATTTCCGGGCCTGGGTCTACGACCAGGCCGCGAGCCTGGGGCTTCGCGGCTGGGTGCGCAACCTGGCCGACGGCAAGGTCGAGGTGCTGGCCCAGGGCGATCCCGAAGCCCTGGCCGCCCTGAGGCAGCGCCTGCCCCAGGGGTCGCCCCTGTCCCGGGTGGAGACGGTGACGGCGGCCATGATCGACCACGACAAAGCTTACGACGCCTTCGCCATTCGCGGCTAAGGCCGTTTTCGATACCGACAAGGAGCACATGCATCATGGATGACAAGGAACGCGAACTGCTCGCGGCCGCCGACGGCGCGCCGACCGAAGCGGCCCCGGTTTCCGCCGGCGAGGGCGAGGAAGCCGCGCCGCCCGATATCCCGTCCGAACTTCCGGTGTTGCCGGTGCGCGACATCGTGGTCTTCAACTACATGATCCTGCCGCTGTTCGTGGGCCGGGACAAGTCGGTCCAGGCCGTGGACGCGGCGCTCAACGGCTCGCGCTACATCCTGGTCCTGACCCAGAAGGACGAGAAGGTGGACGAGCCCGGCCCCGACGACCTCTACCGGGTCGGCACGGTGGGCATGATCATGCGCATGCTCAAGATGCCCGACGGCCGGCTCAAGGTGCTGGTCCAGGGGCTGACCCGGGCCAGGGTCACGGATTTCTCCTCGGCCGACCCCTATCTGTCGGCCAAGATCGAGGTGCTGGCCGAGCGCGACCCCAAGGAAGCCACCCTGGAACAGGAAGCCATGATGCGGGCGGCCAGGGAGCAAAGCGAAAAGATCCTGTCGCTGCGCGGCATGGCCTCGGCCGACATCATGGCCGTGCTCAACAGCGTCAACGAGCCCGGCCGGCTGGCCGATCTCGTGGCCTCCAACCTGCGCATGCGGGTGGAGGAAGCCCAGCGGCTGCTGGAGTGCGAGGACCCGGTGGAGCGCCTGCGGCTGGTCAACGACCAGCTCGTCAAGGAAGCCGAGGTCGCGGCCATGCAGGCCAAGATCCAGAACATGGCCAAGGAAGGGATGGACAAGGCGCAAAAGGACTTCTTCCTGCGCGAACAGTTAAAGGCCATCCGCCGGGAACTGGGCGAGGGCGGCGAGGAGTCCGACGACCTCGACGAACTCAAGGAAGCTCTGGACAAGGCCGGCATGCCCAAGGACGTCAAGAAGGAAGCGGACAAGCAGCTCAAAAGGCTCGTGTCCATGCATCCCGACTCCTCCGAGGCCGGCGTCATCCGCACCTACCTCGACTGGATGGTGGAGCTGCCCTGGAAGAAGCTGTCCAAGGACCGGCTCGACATCAAGGAAGCCAAGCGCATCCTGGACGAGGACCATTTCGATCTGGAAAAGGTCAAGGAGCGCATCCTCGAATACCTGTCCGTGCGCAAGCTCAACCCCGGCATGAAGGGCCCCATCCTGTGCTTCGTCGGCCCTCCCGGCGTGGGCAAGACCTCCCTGGGCCGGTCCATCGCCCGGGCGCTGGGGCGCAAGTTCGTGCGCATGTCCCTGGGCGGGATGCGCGACGAGGCCGAGATTCGCGGCCACCGGCGCACCTACATCGGCTCCATGCCCGGCCGGGTCATCCAGAGCATCAAGCAGGCCGGCACCCGAAACCCGGTCATCATGCTCGACGAGATCGACAAGGTCGGCTCGGATTTCCGGGGCGACCCGTCCTCGGCGCTTCTGGAGGTGCTGGACCCCGAACAGAACAACACCTTCTCGGACCATTACCTCAACGTGCCCTTTGACCTGTCCAAGGTGATGTTCATCTGCACGGCCAACATCCTGGACACCATACCGCCGCCGCTTTTGGACCGCATGGAGCTCATCCGCCTGCCCGGCTACACCGAGCAGGAGAAGGTGAAAATCGCCCGGCGCTACATCCTGCCGCGCCAGATCGAGGAAAACGGCCTGGCCGCCGAGGACGTGTCCCTGTCGGATCAGGTCGTGGCCAAGATCATCCGCGACTACACCCGCGAGGCCGGCCTGCGTAACCTCGAGCGCGAGGTCGGATCGGTGTGCCGCAAGCTGGCCCGGCGCAAGGCCGAGGGCGAGGAGCCGCCATTTCGGGTGACCGCCTCGTCCCTGGAAAAGCTGCTGGGGCCGGCCCGGTTCATGGACGACGAGCGCGAGGCCGATCTGCCGCCGGGCGTGGCCGTGGGCCTGGCCTGGACGCCTGTTGGCGGAGCCATCCTGCACATCGAGGCGGCCACGCTGCCGGGCAAGGGCGGGCTGCAGCTCACGGGCAAGCTGGGCGAGGTCATGAAGGAGTCGGCCCAGGCCGCGCTCACCTACGCCAAGTCCCGGGCCAAGGAGTTGGGCATCGCGCCGGAGATGTTCGAGAAAAACGACATCCACATCCACGTGCCGGCCGGAGCCACGCCCAAGGACGGCCCGTCGGCCGGCGTGACGCTGGTCACGGCCCTGATCTCGCTTTTGACCAACACGCCGGTGCATAACGACCTGGCCATGACCGGCGAGATTACGCTTCGCGGCCGGGTGCTGCCCGTGGGCGGCATCAAGGAAAAGATCCTGGCCGCCGTGGCCACCGGCATGAAGCGGGTCATCATCCCGGCCAAGAATATGAAAGACATCCACGACATCCCCAAGGACCTGCGCGGGCGGCTCAAGATCATGCCCGTGGAGCGCATCGACGAGGTCTGGCCGTTGGCCCGGGCCGGGGAAGAGAAACAGTCCTGAAGCAGGAAGCGGCAATGCCGCAAGGCCGGGGCGGGCGACCGCCCCGGCTTTTTTGATCTGCCCGCCCGTGTCCCGTGGTGGCAATCCGCCCTGAGTTGGTGTATCCCCAAAGGTGGGGAGAGGAGGCCTTGCGGCGCATCGCCGGAAAGCTATCCTATTTATATCATTTGGCAAATTTTAAGCCGCCTTCCGGCGGCCGCCCTTTTTGCTTGCAACCGAAACCGGTTAGGAAAGCCCGCCTATGACCCACCTGCCACTGCCCGCCGATCTGCCCGAGGCCGACGTCAACGACAACGCCATGGTGGTTTTGTCCAAGCGCTATCTGAAAAAATCCCCCGAAGGCGCCCCCGAGGAAGACGTCCAGGGCCTTTTTTGGCGGGTGGCCGGAGCCATCGCCAGCGAAGAGGCCAAGTACGCCGCCTCGCCCTGGCAACCCGAGGCCCTGGCCCGCAAATTCTACGACCTCATGGTCGGGATGCGCTTTCTGCCCAATTCGCCCACCCTCATGAACGCCGGCACGCCCCTGGGCCAGCTGGCCGCCTGTTTCGTGCTGCCGGTTGGCGACTCCATGGACGAGATCTTCGACGCCGTGAAGTTCGCCGCGCTCATCCACAAATCCGGCGGCGGCACGGGCTTTTCCTTCTCGCGGCTGCGCCCGAAAAAAAGCCGGGTCGGCTCCACCGGCGGCGTGGCCTCCGGGCCGGTCTCCTTCATGCGGATTTTCAATACCGCCACCGAACAGGTCAAACAGGGCGGCACGCGGCGCGGGGCCAACATGGGCATCCTGCGCATCGACCATCCCGACATCCTGGAATTTATCGCCTGCAAGGAACGCGAGGGCGAGCTGACCAACTTCAACATCTCGGTGGCGCTCACCGAACGCTTCATGCAGGCCGTGGAAAAGGGCGAGGACTACGACCTCATCGACCCCCGCGACGGATCGGCGCGCGGCAGCCTGTCCGCGCCCGAGGTCTTTGCGCTGCTCGTGCGCAAGGCCTGGGAATCCGGCGATCCGGGCATCGTCTTTCTCGACCGCATCAACCGCGACAATCCCACCCCGGCCCTGGGAGCCATCGAGTCGACCAATCCGTGCGTCACCGGCGACACCTGGGTCATGACCGCCGACGGCCCCCGGCAGGCCCGGGAGCTGACCGGCCGCGTCGTGCCCCTGGTTCTTGACGGGGCCGTGCATCCTTCCACTGCCGACGGCTTTTTCGTCACCGGCGTCAAGCCCGTCTACCGTTTGACCACCCGCGAAGGCCACAGCCTGCGCCTGACCGGCGACCATAAGATGCTGCGGGCCGCCGGCGAAACCGGCCGCCTCGGCGCGACCTGGGTCGAAGCCGCCAGCCTCGCCCCCGGCGACAAGCTGGTCCTTGGCGACCATCGCGCCCTGGCCGCCTGGCCCGGCAAGTACGGTCTGGCCGAGGGCTATCTGGTCGGCCTGCTCCTGGGCGACGGCACGCTCAAGCAGGACAAGGCCGTCCTGTCCTTCTGGACCCGGGCCGAAGTCGCCAACGGCGACCCGTTCCCCCGAAGCGGCGTCATGGACGCGGCCTTCGCCTTTGCCAAGACCCAGCCCCACCGCAGCGACTTCACCGGCTGGGTGGGCGTTGCCGGCCGCGACGAATGGCGTATGAGCCTTGGGGCGCTCAAGTCCATCTGCCACGATCTGGGCATGTCGCCGGGCAACAAGCGTCTCACTCCCGAGGTGGAGCGCTGCTCCAGCGAATTTTCCCGGGGCTTTCTCGGCGGCCTGTTCGATGCCGACGGCTCGGTCCAGGGCACGCGCCAAAAGGGCGTCAGTATCCGCCTGTCCCAGTCCGATCTGGCCACCCTTGAAGCCGTGCAGCGCATGTTGCTGCGCCACGGCATCGCCTCGACCCTCTACCGCAATCGCCGCGAGGCCGGGCAGTCCCTGCTCCCCGACGGCAAGGGCGGCGTGAAGGCCTATGCCGTCAAAAGCCAGCACGAACTGGTCATCGCCGGCGAGAACATGGCCCGCTTCCGCGAGGTGGTCGGTTTCCGCGACGAGGACAAGGCCGCTCGCCTGGAGGCTCTCCTGGCCGGCTACAAGCGCCGGCTCAACCGCGAAACCTTCCTGGCCACGGTGGAGGCGCTGGTTCCCGACGGCGAGGAAACCGTCTACGATGTGCAAGTGCCCGGCGAAAACCGCTTCGACGCCTGCGGCCTGGTGGCCCACAACTGCGGCGAACAGCCGCTGCTCCCCTACGAGGCCTGCAACCTCGGTTCCATCAACCTGTCGGTCTTTTACGATCCCTCGGCCCCGGACGGCATCGACTGGGCCGGCCTGGCCGAGACCGTGCATCTGGCCGTGCGCTTTCTCGACAACGTCATCGACGCCTCGCGCTATCCCCTGGACCAGATCACCGAGATGGTCCGGGCCAACCGCAAGATCGGCCTGGGCGTCATGGGATTTGCCGACCTGCTCTATCTGCTGCGCATCCCCTACGACAGCACCGAGGCCCTGACCCTGGCCGAAAAGCTCATGGAGACCGTCCAGGCCGAGGCCCGCAGCGCCTCCAAGACCTTGGCCGCCGAACGCGGGGCCTTCCCGGCCTATCCCGAGTCCATCTACGGCAAGCGCAACCTCGGCCCCTACCGCAACGCCACCACCACCACCATCGCCCCCACGGGCACGCTGTCCATCATCGCCGGCTGCTCTTCGGGCATCGAACCGCTGTTCGCCCTGTCCTTCGCCCGCCACGTCATGGACGGCGAAAAACTCGTGGAGGCCAACCCCCACTTCGTCACCGCCCTGCGCGAGGCCGGGGCGCACTCCGACGCGCTCATGGAAGAGGTCACCCGCAAGGGCTCCATCGCCCACATCGGCATGCTGCCCGAGGCCCTGCGCGAAGTCTTTGTCACGGCCATGGACATCGAGCCGGTCTGGCACCTCAAGATGCAGGCCGCCTTCCAGAAATACACCGACAATGCCGTGTCCAAGACCGTCAATCTGCCCAATAGCGCCACCAAGGAAGAGATCCGCGAGATCTACTGGCTGGCCTACGAACTGGGCTGCAAGGGCGTGACCGTCTACCGCGACGGCTGCAAGTCCAACCAGGTGCTGTGCACTGGCGACGGCGCGCCGGCCGATCCGGCCAAGCCCCAAAGCAAGGTGCGCAACCGGCCGGACATCGTTTTCGGCTTCACCCAGAAGGTCAAGACGGGCCTGGGCGAACTCTACCTCACCGTCAACGAGATCGACGGCAAGCCCTTCGAGGTCTTCGCCACCATCGGCAAATCCGGCCGCTCGGTCACGGCCAAGGCCGAGGCCATCGGACGCCTCGTCTCCCTGGCCCTGCGCTCGGGCGTGGAAGTGGCCGACATCGTGGGCCAGCTCAAGGGCATCGGCGGCGAAAACCCGGTGTTCCAGAAAAAGGGCCTGCTGCTGTCCATCCCCGACGCCGTGTCCTGGGTGCTGGAGAACCGCTACCTCCAAGGCCAGACCGTGCGCGACGAAACCGGCAACCTGTCCCATCCCCAATGCCCGGACTGCGGGGCCGACCTCGTCTTCGAGGAAGGCTGCCACGTCTGCAAGGGCTGCGGCTACACCAAGTGCGGCTAATGCGGTTCCCCGGGGCGCCCCGGGGGGGGCCCCGGGCGCGCGGGGCGGGGGGT
>JAEZMB010000291.1 GCA_023435825.1 Pseudomonadota bacterium
CCCCCAGACCCCCCGCATAAAGACAAAGGTTAAAGGGGAGTTGGCGTTGGGCGACTGCGTGGGCGATCCAGAAGTGGGGTAGGCAAGGTTCCGCCCGCTGTTAGGACTCCCTAAGGCCTAGGCGGTGGTTGCTCTTCTGGCTTCCCGCTAGGGAAAAAAATACATGGTTCTGGTTTGTTGCCCCGTGTACTGCCAACGCGACGGCACCGACGTTTGAAATTGTTAAACGCAAACGGGATTCCAAAGGGCGGCAGCCCTTTGGCCGCCGGAGGCTTTCCCCCTGCTTACTGCTGCCACTGCCTACTCCCCGCGCGCCTTCTCGCCCTTCCTCGCCGGGCGGGCACTTAACCCCACGCCACCGAGCACGGCCGCGCCGCCGAGGAGTTGGCCGGCATTTAAGGTTTCGTCCAGGATGAGCCAGGAGAGTAGGCAGGTGATGACGGGGATGAGGTTGATAAACGCCGCCGCCTTGGCCGCCGGGGCGTTGCACACGCCGTAGTTGTACAGGCCATAGGCCACGAAGGTGACGGCCAGCCCCAGGAAAAACACGGCCGCCACCGGCCCGAAGGTCAATTTGGCCGGCATGGGCGCGAACACCAGGGCCGGCGAAAAAAAGGCCATGCCGACAAAGCTCTGGGCCGCCGTGAGATACAGCGGCTTGTGGCGTGCTGCCAGTTTCTTGCAGGTGATGATGTAGCCCACGGCACAGCACATGGCCAAGAATTCCAGGAAATTCCCGAGGATGGGTCGCGGAGCTTGGGGACCGGCCTCGCCGGCCAGGCTCATGACGGCCACCCCGGCCACGGCCAGGAGCAGCCCGGTCATGGCCCGAACTTCAAGTTTTTCTTTAAGGACGAAGGAGGCGGCCACGGCCGTCATCACCGGCAACATGGCGGTGATCATGCCGGCCTGGGAGGCCTGGGTCATGGTCAGGGCCTGGGATTCGAAGATGAAATAGAGGCACGGCTCGCAAAAGGCCATGAATACGATGCCTTTCCAGTCCGCCCGGCCGGCGGCGAAGCCGCCCATGCGCCGCCAGATGAGCGCGAACACGGCCGAGGCCACGGCCATGCGGCAAAAGACCGCCAACAGCGGCGAGAATTCCCGCATGGCGATCTTCATGGCGATAAAGGAGCTGCCCCACAAAATGGCGGCGCCGATGAGGGCGAAAAAGGCCGCCCAGGACATTTCGCGGCTGGTCTGCGACACGATGCATCTCCCTTCCGGCCTGAAACCGACGAAATTGCGCCGGACAGCTGGACCGAACGTCCCGGTATTCGCCCGGACGGAGGCTATGCCCGGCCCGGCCGATTATTGCAACCCCAACGGAGTGGTATCACATGACGTTTGAAGCGCTGGAACGCCTGCCCGAATCGGAAATGCTCGTCCGCCAGGCGACTGTCCGCCAACTCCTGGCCGAAACCGCGCCCCAAGCCGGCGGGCTGCTCGTTTTCTCGCGCCTGGCCATCTATTATCTCACCGGCTCCTGGGCCAACGGCCTGCTCTGGCTGCCGCTTGAAGGCGCGCTGGTGCTTCTGTGCCGCAAGGGCCGGGAACGGGCCGAGCTGGAATCGCCGCTGGCCACCATTGTCAGCTTCCGCTCCTTTGGCGACATAGCCCCCCTATGCGAGCAGGCCGGCAGCCCGCTTTCCGCCGTCTGCGCCGCCGAGCAGGCCGGGCTGCCCTGGAATTTGGCCAATCTCCTGACCGCGCGCCTGCCCGGCGTGAACTTCGTTTCCGGCGACGCCGCCCTGGCCATGGCCCAGGCCTACAAGTCGGAGTGGGAACTGGCCAAGATGCGCCTGTGTGGAGCGCGCCACAATGAGGGGCTCTACGCGCGCCTGCCCGGGCGCATCAAACCCGGCATGACCGAGCGCGAGATCACCGGCACGTGTTTCGACGTTTTTTACGAGCTGGGCCACCAGGGCCAGTTGCGCATGGGCAGCTACGGCGAGGAGATCTTCCTGGGGCACATCGCGGTCGGGGACTCGGCCAACTACCCCAGTGTCTTCAACGGGCCGGTGGGGCTTCGCGGGGCGCATCCGGCCCTGCCTTTTTTCGGTTACGCCGGCACGGTCTGGAAGAAGGGGCAGGTGCTGACCATCGACAACGGCTTTTCCCTGGAAGGCTACAGCACGGACAAGACGCAGATCTATTTCGCCGGCAAGGCCTCGGCCATCCCGGACCTGGCCCGGCGCGGGCATGACCTGTGCGTGGCCGTGCAACAGGCCGTGGCCGAGCGCCTCGTGCCCGGGGCGATCCCGTCGGAGCTTTACGCCTTGTCCCTGGAGATGGCCAAGAAGGCCGGACTCTCGGAAGGTTTCATGGGCCTGGGCGAAAATCAGGTGCGGTTTCTGGGCCACGGCATTGGCCTGACCATCGACGGCTGGCCGGTGTTGGCCAAGGGCTTCGACATGCCGCTTCGGGCCGGCATGACCCTGGCCCTGGAACCCAAGTTCGGCATCCCGGACCTGGGCATGGTCGGGGTCGAGAATACTTTCGAAGTGACGGAGCAGGGCGGCCGGTGCCTCACCGGCCAGAACTACGAGATCCTCTGCATCGACTAACCCAACCGCTAGCCGTGGGCCGGGTATTTCCCCAGCTCATGGCATTCTCCTCGCGCCCCCGCCGCCCCCCATTAACCAATTGGGGGGTCCCGGGGCCGCCGGCCCCCCGCCGCCCGAGGGCT
>JAEZMB010000337.1 GCA_023435825.1 Pseudomonadota bacterium
CTCTTTTGCTAACTCGATAACGCCTTTGCTTGTCGGTAGACCATCCAAGGCTTTTTCATAGCAAGTGGATAGTAGTTTTTGGATTTGTGCAGATGTAATGAGTGCCATTTCTCCCTCCAAATAGCGCAATTAAGACCTCAAAATACTAGTTCGCCCACAGAAGTAAGTTCCAACCTCAGAATGGATAAATAAACCCTACTCCAGCATCCTCTTCAATCTGATATGGAATCAGTTGAAATGCGCTCATCAAATCCGGCGGCACCGTTGCGAAATCCACGAAGGATGTGCTGGGTAGAAGAACACGTTTTGCACCACTGTCCAAACAGACCTGTAGAACATTTGCCGACTCGTCCTCCTTAATCAATGTACCGCTAATACTAATTTCTCCGAGTACAGCCAAAGAACTGAGCATCGGCTTACCAAGCGCAATGGAGCACAATGCAATTAATGTCGGAAGAGCAAGCTTGCCCGTCATGTCGATACTGAACGTAAGTCTTCAATTTTCTTTATTGCACCAAGTGACTTCATGTTTGTCTTCTAAAACCCTGCATGACTCGTAGCCATTTTCAGCTCTCCAAAGAGCTGAATCCTTTATCTAAAGTGTCTCCATAACCGTAAGCAAGGTCTGGTAGCTGTCCACGTCATGGTACTTTACGCCGGTTGTGGAAATCTCGTTGAATAGCTTCTTAGCGCAAGAGATTTTAGCTTTTTCAATTTCATCCCCACGGGTCATTTCACCGAATTTCGTTGAAGTCATACTGCCTTTTGTCTCGGCGATGAAGAAGATATGCTTAACGGCACCCTTCTTAAACGAAATCGCCCAGTCCGGAGAATAATTGCCCACAGGCGTCGGGATCTGAAATCCTTTCGGACCGCGCGGCAGCTTTGCATAAACAATTACCTCTTCGGCAACATCTAAATCCTCGATGAATTGCCGTTCAATGCTCTTACTGCCGCTGGCTGTGTTTGCACCATCCGTGAAGACATAGTCCTGGATGGCGTGTTTTGCCTTAAATGCCTTAGCGTATTCATCGGAAGCGCGGCTCATATTAAAAATATCCTGCGTATAGGGATCTTCCGCGCTTGGGACGTAGGTGATATGCTCCACAACCACAGAGGCTTTCTGCCTATTGATAATACCTACGACCTTGGCGATGAACTCTTCGGGGTTCTCGCGGAACATCCAGAGTTTTTCTTTGGTAATACCATCAAGGATAGCCGTGACCGTACGGCGGGTTAGACTCGTACCTTCGGCGATCTTTCCGATAACATCATAGGTCGCAAGCCCGCCGTGCGCTCGGTCGAGTTTCTTCGTCTCTGTGTGCTCCACATTGAAGTCAGTGCCTTCCTGCGTGCCTTTTGTAACGGTGTAGGAAAGGCGGGCGACTCTCAAGTCCGCATCAATAGCGGTGATTGACTTTTTTATAAGTTCGTCGCCGTCAAATTCCACGGTATAGGCATACTTCTTGTTGATCCGCTCCCAGAGTTCCTTGAAGTCCTTCCAGTTCTCGTTCAGCGGATTATCCTTGACCTTGGTGTCGTGGCCGTTAACCGTCATATCTTTCAGGATAGATGGGTCGAAAATGCCTTGTACTAGTTTGTGTACAGCATCGGCAAGCGGAGCGAGTTCCGGTTTCATGGGAGCAAAACTGCTTGCTTCAGCAGCAGCCCGGTAAGTATCCGTCACCCCGCCATTGTCATCTACATAGTCGTTGCGGACAAGGTAATTATAAATCGCCGTGGCTTCCGCTGCCGTGAACGTGTGGGTGTCCTCGTTGTTCAGGTAGATTGTTCTGCCGGAGAAGTATTCCACACTCGCCTTAGTAGGTCGTTCATACAGGTCGGACTTGATCTCGCTCTGTAAATCTGCGACAAACCCGGCATAACTCTCGCTTGCGACAACGGTTAGCATATTGACGCTGTGAACAAGGGCATCTCCACAAACGTCCAAGTCCTGGCGTTCACCTGTGGCGTTTACGCATAGCCGCAAACCTCGTCCGACTTCCTGTCGCTTAGCTGTGGCGTTATCGGAATGCTTTAGTGTACAAATTTGGAACACGTTGGGGTTATCCCAACCCTCACGTAGAGCCGAGTGCGAGAAGATGAACCTCACTTTGTATTCCGGTGCGTCACCGTATGAAAGTAGAATTTCTTTCTTTTTAAGAATAAGGTCATATGCTGAAACGTCGTCGGATTCGTCAGAACCGCGTGCAACCGTACTATTCACGGCATGACCTTTCTTATCAATGGAGAAATAGCCCCGGTGCGTATCGGCGGTTTCAATGCCGCGCAGATAGGCTTGGTAGGCTGTTGGGAACAGCGTTAGTCGCTCATTCAGTACGGCTGTGTATTCTTCCTCGAAGATGCGTCCATATTCGCCGAGGATTTCCTCTCCATCTTCACCATATTGTCGATACTTAGCTACCTCGTCGATGAAGAAGAGCGATAGGCACTTGATGCCTTGCTCGAACAGCTTCTCCTCCTTGTCAAAGTGGGAGTTGATTGTCTCGCGGATTTGTATACGTCGGATATCATCCTCGTGAATATTTCCGGTTGCTTCACCAGCCGCAAGTACATGGCCATTGGAGAATGTAACCGTTGCCCGAATCGGGTCGATGTCGGCAATGGAGATATCCCGGTACTCCTCCAAACCATTAGGGGTAACGCCTTTGGATGCGGCGTAAAGGCTATCGGTTACTCCGAGAAGATGTGTTTCACGCTTTGGCGAACCACCCGCGCGGCTGACTTCAAACTCTAGGCGGGCGCGAGGTGGCTTTTTCTTATCTATCACAATGGCGGAAAGATACATATAGCGGTTTGTGCCACCAAGATTTTTCAATTCGAAGCCCTTAACCTCGATTTTCTTGACCAGCTTCTTTTTGAAAGCGTCAAGCGCATCGAGGACATAAACGAGGTTATGACTCGTCTTGTGCGTCGCCGAATAGTTCAGGGAGAACAGCGGTGCGAAGTTTTTTCTTAGGGCGTTCTGCGTCGCCGCACCGCCCATCTTTTGTGGCTCGTCAAGGATGATAATCGGGCGGTTTGCCTTAATTACATCGATTGGGCGGCGGCTGCCGAACTCATCGCGTTTGGAGTAGATGATCCTCGCTGCTTCGTTGCCGCTCCTCCCCTCGACGTTCTTATCCTCGTTCATGGTGGTGTTAAACGCCTGCGTGTTGATAATCATTACGTTAATGCCGCTGTTCTGTGAAAACTCGTCAAGCTGGTGGAGGTTTGAAGAGTTGTAGATAAAGTACCGCGCTTTCAGGCCGTAAATCTGCATGAAATGGTCTTCCAACATTTCAAAGGATTTCTTTACGCCTTCGCGGATAGCGATGCTCGGAACGACCACGATAAACTTACTCCAGCCATAAGCCTTGTGGAGCTCGAACATTGTCTTGATGTAGACATATGTCTTGCCGGTACCTGTCTCCATTTCCACGTCAAGCGACACGGCGCCAAGCCCGGCGACGAGGTCGGTGGAATACTTGATGTTGTTCGCTGTCTGCACGCTATGGATATTTTTCAACAACAGCTCTTTTGTGAGCTGCACATCCTCGTTGCGGTAGGCGGTCTCGTACTCCTCCTCGACACGCCTCTTTTCCTCCTCGGACAAATTGGCGTAAGAGATGGGCATGTAACCCCTGCGCTCCACTCTTTCAGATTCGCCTAATTTCTTCTCACTGCCGATGTCGCGGCGGTACTTGGTCTCGCTGGCATTCGGCTGGCCCGCGAAAACGCGCACAACACTTTCGGCGGCTTCGGTCTGGAATGGCTGTATCTTGAATTGAAATTTCATCTACAGCACCCTCCTTGTCGTGTTCGGGCTATAGGTGGAAAACACCTGCTCGAAGTTTACCATCGCGGAGTCGGAGGAGAAGCTGCTGTCGCGGAACACGGCGAAGAATGGCTTCTTCTTGGCGAGTTCCGTAATCATAGCGGTATCGACCTGCTTGAAGCAGGCGATGAGGTAATTATCATTGACATAGAACACGTCGCCTACCTGTGCGATTTTCGCCGAAAGCGGGATGTTGAGATCTAGCATCACTTGGAAGAGCAAGTCTTCATCGGTACGGTCTTCTTTGATGTTGTCCATGAAGCCGGAGAGGTTTTGCTGATTCTGCGCCATCGTTAGGAACTCTTCGGGAGTGTAGTACACATCCTTCATGTTTGTACTGTCCAGCTTTAGGACGCGGAAACCCACGTCAAGGCTCCCCGTAGTCAGCGGGCTGTTGGTTTTTATTTTTGCCCCGGCACGGCGGATACGCTCTTTACCGATTTCGGCTATTGTATGCGGCTGTCCTATACTGTCGAGGAAGTCTATCGAAACTTGAATTTGTGCCTTTGTCTTGCCAGATGACTTAGCAAGGCTATCATCCAAATTTCCAGGTAGCTGTACAAGAACGAATTGAATCGCTGCTTGCCGCTCGGAGTTCAATTGCATTACTGCATGAGCCGTAGTCGCTGAACCAGAGAAAAAGTCAAGAACTATGTCACCAGTCTTTACATTGCCAATCTGCAACAGCCCTCGAAGCAGTTCCACAGGTTTTGGATTACTGAATACATTTTTTACGCCGAACAAGCCTGTCATGCATTCATTGGCACCCTGATTATTTCCGAATTGAGTGCTTTCCCACCAGTTCGTAGCGCATTGTCCTTCTTCTTCACGCTCAAACTTAAAGTATTTCTTGCGTGGCATTCCGTCACCACCACGAGGGAAGATGATTCGATTATCCGCTAACAACTCACGATATGTCGCTTCTTCACCCATCCACTCCTCATCAAGCACGATTCCTGACGGTGTTGTAATCGTATAGCGGCTTCCAGATTGATCAGAGCCAACTTTCCACGGCTTAGAAGCCCAATCACCGCGCGGGTCATTGTCCGGGTTTGAGAAGTCGCCAGTTAAGTCTATTTTCCCGACGCCAACCGAGCGAAGGTAGTTGCTATTCTTGGCATAGGCAATTATGTGTTCAGCCACTAAACCTATCATCTTGGTTTTATCATTTGGCTGGTTGTGTCTTCTGCGCCAGTGAATATGACCCTCAAAATTCGCAGCACCAAAAATCTCATCACAGATTTTTCGCAACTGAGCTACTTCGTTGTCGTCAATGCTAATGTAAATAACGCCGTTATCTGTCAATAAGTCATGGGCTATCCTCAACCGTGGGTACAACATATTCAGCCAATCGGTATGAAACCGACCGTTGCTATCAAGGTTCGGAGCGAGGCGATATCCCTGTTCATCAAACTGCCCGTCCCGGCGCAGGAACGAGCCTGTTTCCTCAGCAAAGTCATCTTCGTAAACGAAATCACTGCCTGTGTTATATGGTGGATCAATATATATCATTTTCACTCTATTCAGGTAAGTCTCACGCAATAGCTTTAGCACATCAAGGTTGTCGCCTTCTATATATAGATTCTCAGTCGTATCGAAGCACACGCTCTCCTCACGACAAGGGCGCAAAGCAGCTGCAAGCGGCGCATTGGCAAGCAATATGCTCTTGCGCTTATCCGGCCAGGTAAACTGGTAGCGTTCCTCTCTGCCCTCGACGACATAGGCGTTTATTTCCTGCGTTAACACATCCTTATCAATTGCACGAACGACTGCTCCATTCTTGTCAATCGTCTCAGTGACGGCGTTCGGGAACAGCTTGGTAAGGGCAGAAAAGTTTTCGTCCGCGAGGGACGGTGTGCACATAGCTAATTTTTTCGGATTAGTCATTGGGTATTCCTCCTAATTCTATCTTTAGTCGCCGTAACTCCTCAGCAAGTTCCCACTTCTTACGGGGCTGGCGTTCAGTCATTGCCTTCTTTTCAAGGGTGGTTATTTGCTTTTGCAGTTTCTCTTGGTGATCGTTCTCGGCAATGGTCATGTCGAGGTCTTTGCCGCCAGTAAGGTCGATGCCGCTAATTTGGGCAATGGCGTTCTCCCACACAGCTTCGAGGTCAAGCCCGCTCAAGGTTAGCTTCCAGTCAGCAATTGGCTTACTCTTCGATATCAATACCTTCTCAGCTCGATAAACGGCGAGCCGTGCAGTGACATCCGACTGAAGCACAAACAACATGCGCTGGTCTATCAGCTTCGACAAGAGTGATATATTCTTCTTGTCACAATCGGTGGTCTTTAACGTGACCAGAATAACATATACCGTCGAAACTTCCGCGCTTGCCTTTATTGCCACCGTCTGCGGCGAGATCTCCGCCACTATCGACAGGCGACTGATCTGCTCGTCAAACAGCTTGCGGTCAGTTGGCGATGGCTTGAATCTATCGAATATTGCCTTCTTCGGGAGGACTTTTGAGATTTCAGTTGCCTTTGGCAGTCCCAACATACGATCCACCTCACTTTACGGTCACGAAGCAGACCAGCTCAAAGTCATCCAATCCGTCGATCGTGTTCGCGGCAAGGGATATCTGCTTACCGGAAAGAAAGCTGTCGATGGAATCGTCCTCGTTCAATTCCACAATGGATTTCACGGCGAAGCAGAGCAGATCGGAATATTGCCGCATATTTTTACCGTCTTTCGTCTCGGCGTTGAACTGCCTGCACAGTTCATCAATGGGTTTATCATTATCTTTACAAAGCTGCCGGAGCGTATCAAGCAGTTTCTTCGGCTGAAGGTGGTCTATGTGAATTATCGAGCCGTTGCGAATGTACACCATATAAAACGGGTGCAGCTGGTTCTGGTTGTGTACGTTTATCTTGTCATTGCGATTTTTCAGTATAAATATAGTGCCCTGGGGCGCGTCGTCGTTGCCCTTAACCACCGTGTGAAGCCCGAATGGGATATTATCCAAATCACCGTGTTGCTTAACATAATCGAGCAGGTCGAGCCGGAATTCATTCAATCCCAGATCCATAATCGAAATACCTGACTGCATCTCCTCAATGTCCACAACCTCGTTCTGCAATTTTTCAAGCTGCGCTTTTCGGTACTCAAGGTCGCCTTGTTCTTCAGGATCGATAGGGTTATCGTCGCCTGTGGAGGTCATAACAGAAGCCCTCATACGGGTCTCCACGCGCCCTTTAAGTTCGAGGTATTTATCAAGGTCGATGTTCGGCCAGAAGTTCACCAGCTGAATTTTATCATTACGGCTTCCGATACGGTCGATACGTCCGAACCGCTGTATAATGC
>JAEZMB010000344.1 GCA_023435825.1 Pseudomonadota bacterium
GGGCCTGAGGCCCCCAGACCCCCCAACTGGGGAAAGGGGGGAGCGTGTCGTCGCAAGGGGGAGCGGGGAAAGCGGCCCGGGGCGGGATGATCAGGAAGGCTTTGCCTTGGGCGGCGTTTTCGGATAAGCCCATGGATCGTCGCCGGTCGCGCCGGTTGAAGCGGCGGCAAGACGCCTGCAAGTGGGGATGCCATGAGCCTTAAGGGCCTTGTGTTCGAGGGTGAGGAGATCCGGTACCGGACGGGCAAGCACTGGATTGTGCTGGCCAAGGCGGCGGTGCTGTTTGCCTTGGCCCTGATCGTCTGGTCGAGCGAGCCGACGCTGACAAAACTCGTGCAGTTCAAGGTGCCCGAGGAACTGGAACGCTTCGTGCCGAAGATTCTGGCCGTGGGCGTGTGGCTCATTCGCTACGTGTTCTTCATCCTGTTCACGCTGCTGGCCTTGGTGCGGCTTTTTTCCTTTTTCACCCTGCGCGTGGGCCTCACCGACAAGCGCCTTTTGTGCGACGACGCGCTTTTCGGCAGCTTCTCGCTGGATCTCGGCAAGATCGAGTCGGTCAAGTGCGAGCCGGGCGTCTTCGGCGGCCTGCTCGGCTACGGCAAGATGATCCTGACCGCTTCGAGCAGCCAGCGGCTGGTCATCACCAACCTGCGCCGGCCCCATGTGCTGGCTCAGGAGATTTTCGCCGCGAAATAGCCCTCCGGGGCCGGCCCGGGCCGCCCGACCCGTGTCCGCCTTCCCGGGCCGTGGACCGCCGCCATGTACCTTTCCCGCAAGCCCATCAAACACTACGGCATCTTGTTCAAGCTGCTGGTGGTTTTCATCGGCATCATGGTGGTGGCCTATTTCACCATTTCCACGCTGCTGATCTACATCAAGGACTCCGTCAACATCTCCCGTGACATCGTCAAGGTCCGCATCGAGGTGCTCACCATCTCCCAGCGCCTGGTGGACAGCCTGCTCGTCATGGAAGAGAACCAGAAGAAATACGAGATCATCCATTCCGAGGAATACAAGAAGAACTTCATGACGGCGCTCAATGAATACAAGAACGCCATCTGGAGCATCTTGTGGTTCCGCTACGAGGGCTTTTCCGCCTGGGAAGAGCTGCACGCCGAGTTTCGCAAGGCTTTTCCAGACCTGGCCCAGGGCCGGGAGCTGACCAAGGAACCCTGGATAGACCAGGATACGCTCAACCAATGGATGCGCATCGTGGTCAGCGCCCGCCAAGACAACGAGCGGGTGCTGGAATCCGGCATGCGCGAACTGTTTCGCATAAGCGAAGCTGCCGTGTCGCGCGGCCTGTCCGGGCTGACCATTTCCATCGGCGTGGGGCTTCTGGGCGTGCTCTTTCTGACCTATTCCTTGAGCCGTCCCCTGCGCGAACTGCGCCGGGGCATCCGGGCCTACACCCGCGACGGCCGCCTGGAACCCATTCGCGTGCTTTCCAAGGACGAACTCGGCGAACTCGGCGCGGCCTTCAACGACATGACCGTGCGCCTCAAGGAAGAGGAACGGATGCGGGCGGATTTCATCGACATGGTCAGCCACGAGATCCGCACGCCCCTGACCTCGATCCGCGAGTCCGTCAATCTCATGCGCGAACGGGTGCTGGGCGACGTCAACGAGCGCCAGAAGCGCTTTCTCGACATCGCCAGCGACGAGCTCCAGCGCATATCGGCCATGCTCACGAGCCTGCTCAAGGTGTCCAGCATGGCCTCCCAGATCGTGGACCTCGCGCCCGTGACGTTTAATCCCGAGGAACTCCTGCGCGAGACCCTGGAAAAGGCCGGTCCCGGGGCCGAGGCCAAGGGCATTGCCCTGACGCCGCGCGTGGCCAAGGACCTCGTGCCCGTGGTCGGCGATCGGGAGCTGCTTGGCCAGGCGCTGTACAATCTGGTCGGCAACGCCGTGAAGTTCTCCCCGGCCGGGCGCACCGTGCGGGTGGGGCTGGAGCTGGCCGACGGCGGGCAAAAGGTGCTGGCGAGCATTTCCGACGAAGGCCCGGGCATCCCGGAAGAGGAGCAGGCCTACGTCTTCAACAAGTACTACCGCGGCGCGCGCACCAAGCGCAGCACCGACGGCATCGGCCTTGGCTTGAGCATCGCCAAGACCATCGTCGAAGCCCATGGCGGGAACATCTGGCTGTCGAGCCTGCCCGGCAAGGGGTGCACTTTCTACTTTACAATTCCTGTGGATGGGGCAAGAGCGTAGTATGGGCCACTGTGTTTCACGTCGTATCGGATCGGCCGCCGTCTGCGGCCTGTGCCTGCTGATCGCGTTTGGCGGCCTGGGTTGCGCCCGCCGCGAACCGGTTCCCGTCGCGCAGGCGGCCGCCCCCGCGCCGCCGCCGCCCGCGCCGGCCCGGGAAGTCGTCATTTGCAAGATCGAACGGGAGACTGCCTACGACCGGGGGCTTAAGGCCTACGAGGCCGGCGAATCCAAGCGGGCCATGGCGCTGTGGCGCGAGGCCGCCGGCGACGCCGAACTGGCCGTGCGCCAGAAGGCGCTTTTCGCCATGGCCTCGGTGAAGCTCTCCCAGGCCGGCAGCGACGCCGAACTCGCCGCCGCCTTGGAAATGTTCGACGCCTGGTCCAAGAAATCCCCGCCCGGCGGCAGCGGCGAGGACGCCCGGTTCCTCGTGCCCCTGCTCAAGTCCTACAAGCCGGGCTTCGCGCTTAAGGAGCAAAAGGCGGCCATGGACCGCGACTGCGCCAAGAAGCTCACCGAACGCGAGGAACAGGTGCGAAGGAGTCTCCAGCAGCAGGTAAAGGCCCTGGAGACCATCCACCAGCAGATCCAGGAAAAGAAAAAGGGCCTGACCAACTATTAAGACCGGCGCGCCACGCCGCCAAGGCCGCCCAGAAGCACATGAGCATAGGCCCCCAGCAGACCCGAAAGACCATCCTGGTCGTGGACGACGATCCGCATATCCTCGAAGTGCTCGAGGTGCGGCTCGTTTCCGCCGGCTATGACGTGGTCCCCGCCAACAACGGCCTGGAGGCCCTGGAGGTGCTGTCGCGCCAGCCCGTGCGCCTGGTCATTTCCGACATGCGCATGCCCGGCATGGACGGCATGCGCATGCTGGAGGAAATGGAACGTCGGGGCATCAAGCTGCCCATCATCTTTTTGACCGCCCACGGCTCCATTCCCGGCGCGGTGGAAGCCATCAAGCACGGGGCCGTGGACTACCTGACCAAACCCTTCGACGGCCAGGAGCTTTTGGCCCGGGTCACCGACGTCTTCGCCAAGGCGGCCGGGCTTGACGCGGCCAAGACCATCAAGGCCGGCGACGGCGGCCAGCTCGGCGAAACCGGCCTTGTCGGCCAGAGCCAGGCCATGCGCGACCTGGCCGCGCTCATCGAACGCGTGGCCCCCCGCGACGTCAACGTGCTGATCCTTGGCGAATCCGGCACCGGCAAGGAACTGGTCGCCAATCTCATCCATCGCCGCAGCAGCCGCAAAAATGGCCCCATCGTCACCGTGGACTGCGGCTCCACCCCGGCCGGACTGCTCGAATCCGAACTCTTCGGCCACGTCAAGGGTTCGTTCACCCACGCCGTCAAGGACAAAAAGGGCCTCATCGAACAGGCCAACCTGGGCACGCTCTTTCTGGACGAGATCGGCAACATTTCCACCGAGATGCAGGTGCGCCTGCTGCGGTTTCTCGAAAACCACAAGATCCGCCGCATCGGCGACGTACGCGAAATCCAGGTCGACTGCCGGGTCATCGCCGCCACCAACGCCGACATCTTCGAGCAGGTGGCCGAGGGCGTCTTCCGCGAGGACCTGCTCTATCGCCTCAAGGTCGTGACCATAAACGTGCCGCCGCTGCGCGATCGCCGCGAGGACATCCCCATCCTGGCCGAGCATTTCGCCCGCCAGTTCTGCGCCGCCCAGGGCATGCCGCCGGTGACCATCCCCACCGAAACCATGGCCTATCTGACCGCCTACCCCTGGCCGGGCAACGTCCGCCAACTGCGAAACGCCCTGGAAGCCGGCGTGGTGCTCGGTTCCGACGGCGTGCTGGCCCCCCAGGACCTCCAGCTTCCCCTGGCCGGCAAGGGACCCGACCGCTCGCCCGACAACCTGTCCCTGGACCAGAGCGAAAAAGCCGCCATCGTGCGCGCCCTGGAACAGGCCGGCTGGGTCCAGAAAGAAGCCGCGCCACTGCTCGGCGTCAGCCGCCGGGCGCTTAATTACAAGATCCAGAAGTACGGCATCGAGATCCCCAAGCGCCGGGTGAAGAAGTAGGGAAGATGCCTCCGGCGGCTGGGGGCCGACCACCCCCCCCAGACCCCCCGTATGGGAAAAGGGGGCAAGTTGGAGACGGGGGGAGACTTGTGAGCCGTCTTTGACTTCGCAACGCCCGTATTTCCACCCATGTCCGCCACGCTGTCCCGACGCTCGCCCGCGTACCCGAAAAATCACGGTTTCGTCGTCGTCCGTTCTTGGCCCCGCCTTGGCAAGGGGTGCGGTTTCTGTCACAACCACGAAACGATCCCCAAAGGATCGGCCGGCCGCGCCCTGCGGCCGGCGTGTCGCGGGATCACGGACTATAAGCCGGCCCTGGCCGGAATCGGGTGGCGCATGTCGCAGGCGGAAGGCGCGTCTTCAAACCAGACCGGCAAGTCGGCCAGGATCGCCAGACAAGTGGTCCTGCCCTTTGGCAAGTCACTGGAAATCAGCACCAAAAGCATCAAGGTCCGGTTTTTCCGGTCCATGATCACCGTGGCCAGCCTGGTGCTGGCCGTGGCCTTCTTGAGTTTCATCCTGACCGGGGCCAACGTGGCCGCCGGTCTTTTGCGCTCCGGCGAGCCCCGACTGCGCCTGGCTCTGGTCGAGGCAGGCTACGATCTGCCCAGCCTGCCGCCGCCCGGCGTGGCGGCGGGGGACGAGGCGGGCAAGCTCTCCGCCAGTCCCAAGGAACGCTGGATCGTCATCCTGTCGCTTCTTGTGTGTACGGTCGGCATCGTCAATGCCCAGCTCATGGCCGTTACCGAGCGTTTTCGCGAAATCGGCACCATGAAGTGCCTGGGTGCGCTGGACCGTTTCATTTTGCGGCTTTTTTTGCTCGAAGCCGGGATGCAGGGCCTTGTCGGTGCGTTTATCGGGGCCATCCTGGGCGTGGTGTTCGGGCTTTTGGTCGGACTGGTGCGGTTCGGACTGGCCGCCGCCGCCAACCTGTCGGCCCTGGACCTGCTGGCGACCCTGGGGATTTCCGTGGCCGTGGGCGCGGGACTGAGCCTTCTTGGTGTGGTCTATCCGGCGGCCGTGGCTGCCCGGATGCGCCCCATCGAGGCCATGCGCGCCCAGGAATGATCTGGCCGTGCGGCGGATACGGCCGCGCGGACGTTTGAGGAAGCGGGGGAGTATGGCCGAAGCGCACAACATCGTCCGGGTGGCCGGCGTCGCCCGAACCTTCACCATGGGCACGCAGGTGGTCCAGGCCCTTCGCGGCGTGGACCTCACCATCAAGGCCGGCGAGTATCTCTCCATCATGGGGCCGTCCGGGTCGGGCAAGTCCACGCTGTTCAACATGATCGGCGGCCTGGACAAACCCTCCTCCGGCAAGGTCTTCATCGACGAGGTGGACATCGCCCAGCTCGACGCCTACGAGCTGGCCTGGCTGCGCAACCGCAAGATCGGCTACATTTTCCAGACGTTCAACCTCATCCAGGTCATGACCGCCCTGGAAAACGTCACACTGCCCATGACCTTTGCCGGCGCTTCCCAGGATGAGGCCACGGAAAAGGGCCTGGAGCTTTTGGGCCTCGTCGGCCTGCGCGAGCGCCACGCCCACCGGCCCCAGGAACTTTCCGGCGGCCAGCAGCAGCGCGTGGCCATCGCCCGCTCCCTGGCCAATACCCCGGCCATCATCCTGGCCGACGAACCCACCGGCAACCTCGACCTCACCACCGGCGAGGAGATCATCACGCTGTTAAAGCGCCTCAGTTCCGAACGCGGCGTCACGGTCATCTCCGCCACCCACGACTACAAAATGCTCAACGTTTCCGACCGGGTGGTCTGGATTCGCGACGGCCGCATCGACAAGATCGAGGAGCGCTCCGAACTCGACATCACCGTGGGCGGCATCGGCGCCCGGGAGGCCTAGCCCTTCATGGCGGCAACCCGTTTTTCTCCGGGCGCGTCGGCACGTCCCTGGGCCTGGCTGTGGCTGCTGGCGGCTTTGCTCCTGCTTTCCGCCGGTCCGGCCGAGGCCAAGCGGGCCAAGAAGGCCGCCCCGGACGCCCAGGGCGCGGCCCTGGCCGAAGCCTGGCTGGCCGCCGACACGGCCGATCTGGACCGGGTTGTCATCGAGTCCCTGGCCGGCCTTGGCGACCGATCCCTGGGCACGCCGGGCGGGCGGCTGGCCGCCGACGCCGTGGAAGCCTTTTTCAAAGGGCTGGAGGCCGGCGAGGTGGGGCGGCTGTCCTACCGCGCCCCGGCCATGCTTCACGGCCCGGCCAGCCTGGCCGTGGACGGCGGGGGACGGGTCGATATTGCGCCCCTGGCCCTTAATGCCTTCACCCCCGGCTCCCTGCCGCCGGATGGCCTCACCGGGCCTGTGGTCTACGCCGGGGCCGGCGACTACCGCGATTTCGACGGCACGGTCCCCAGGGACGCCATCGTGCTCATGGATCTGGATAGCGGCCGCAACTGGCAGGCCGCCGCCCAGCTCGGGGCCAGGGCACTGGTCTACATCGACGGCAGCCCGCCAAATGATCCGGCCGGAGCCGGCGTCTACCGCGACAAGTTCGAGCTGACCCCGGTGCGCTTCCCGCGTTTCCTGCTCCCGGCGGCCAAGGCCCGGGAGCTTTTCGGCGATTACAAGGCCCTAAGGGGCGGCCCCGGCGGCCCGACCTCCGTCCTGGCCGCCAAGGCCGGCTGGGAGCCGGTGGTGGCCGACAACGTCCACGTGCTCTTCCCCGGGACCGATCCGGCCCTGGCCGGCCAGTTGCTGGTCGTCGACGCCGCCTACGACGCCGCCGCCTATGCCCCGGGCCGCGCCCCAGGGGCCGACGAGGCCGCTTCGCTGGCCGCGCTGCTGCGTCTGGCTCGGGAATTCACCGCCCAGCCGCCGGCCCGGCCCACGCTTTTGGTCGCCACGTCCGGCCGGGGGCAGTCCATGGCCGGGTTGCGGGAATTTTTCGCCGCCCTGCGCGGCAAGGGCAAGGACCTGCGCACCCAGGCCCGCGACCTCAAGGAGGCCGCCCGCAAGGCCGAGGGCGTCATCAAGGCCCTGGACGAGGCCACCGCCGGCGACGAGACGGCCAAGGCCGCCCTGGCCGATCCCGGCGTGCGCGAGGCGCTGCTGGAAACGCTCAAGGACGAGGTCGACGTCGTCACCACCCGGCTCATGCGCCTGCGTCTGGCCGGCCAGACCCGTGACGAGGCCGGCATAGCCGCCCTGGCCGAACGCCGGGCCGGCCTGCGGCGCATCATGTGGCGCGAGGATTTTACCATGTTGCCGCCGGCCGAGGCCGAGATGCTCCTGGCCCTGGCCCCGGCCGCCCGGGAGCGGCTGGCCCGCAATCGGGCCGGAGCCGAGGCCGAGGCCGGCTGCGTCGAAAGCGCCAGGGATTTGCGCAAGCTTGTCGGCGACCGCGACGTCACGGCCCAGGCGTCGCTGTATCTCTCCAGCCACGGCGAAGGCGTGGCCAGCCTGTGCGAAGGCTTCGGCTTCGACGTCAAGCCCGACGTCAACCCGGCCCAGGC
Source organism: Pseudomonadota bacterium (assembly GCA_023435825.1). Classification (GTDB taxonomy): domain Bacteria; phylum Desulfobacterota; class Desulfovibrionia; order Desulfovibrionales; family Desulfovibrionaceae; genus Solidesulfovibrio. The sequence goes on from JAEZMB010000344.1 coordinate 7,720, forward strand.
CTACGGCCGCCTCAATCGGTCCCTTGCCGCCGCCGCCGAGGCCGCGGCCAAGGCGGTCGGACTCCCGGCCGGCTATTACCGCGACGGGATGCGCGACGACCGCCAGAATCCCTGGCAGGGGCTGGTCCCGGACCGGCCCATCCTCGGCGGCGAATTCGGCAATCTGGCCGGCGTGCTGGGGTTCACCCTGGCCACCGTCGGCGACGCCAGGCTTGCCTGGGGCACCCCCGGCGACCTGCCGGACCGGGTGGATTTCGCGGCCCTGGACAGGCAGGGGCGTTTCGTCACGGCCATGGTCGCGGGGATGGCCTCCGCCGGCTTCGAGGCCGGCGAGAAACGGCCGCGAAACGTCTTTTCGACCCTGACCGGCCGGGTCAACTTCATCCGCCAGGGCGAGCTGTTTCCCGACCGCCCGGCCCCCGGCACGGTGGTGTGCGTCTACCAGGGCAAGACCCGGTTCTACGCCATGACCGACGCCCGGGGACAGTTTCGGGTCAGCGGGCTGGCCAACAAGAAGCATGTTCTCGACAAGGCGGTGGTCGAAGGCTACCGCTTCGACCCCGACACCGGCTCGGCCATCTGGGCCGTGGACAAGAAGCAGACCGGCAAGGACGCCTACCGCGTCAAGATGAATCGCAACGCCATGGAAACCGACCTCATCATGTTCGGTTGCGAGCAGACCACGCTGTTTTCCGCCTTCGATCCCCGGTCGTTTCGGTACTTCACCCGCATTGAGCTCCTCGACGCCCGGCGCGAGGCCCCGCCCTTGCGCTCCTGGTTCTCGCGCCTGGACACCCTCGATTCCACGCTGCTTTCCATTTTCCTCGAACCCGGCACGCCCTTTAAGTGCATCCTCTCCGACACCGTGCTGGCCCGAAAGCTCCTGCTCTTAAACGCCGACGCCGCCCATCCCACCGGCGTGGGCTATCCCGTGGACGCCTGGCCCATCCTGCCGGCCACGGAGCTTCTGGGCGCGCGCGACATGTGGGCCCTGGTCGGCCCGCGCATCGCCAACCTCGAAGCCCACGGCATCGTCAGCGAGCGCATCCGCGACCTCACCGACCAGGGGCGCGCCCTCTACGCCCAGGCCCTGGCCGCCGAGGAGGCCGGGCGCTTCGACGCCATGGTCACGGCCGCCAGATCCAGCTGGGCCTTGGCCGTTCGGGTCTACAACGACGTGGAAAAGACCCAGCGCGACGTGCTCATTGGCGTGCTGTTCTACATTGCGCTCTTTATCCCCTTTGCCTACTGCGTGGAGCGGGTGGTCTTCAACTACGCCGACATCCACAAGCGCATCGTGGCCTTCCTGGGCACCCTGGCGGCGGTCATCGCCGTGGTCTACGCCGTGCATCCGGCCTTCAAGCTGACCTACAGTCCGCTGGTCGTCATCATCGCCTTTTTCATTCTCGGCCTGTCGGTCATGGTGGCGGCCATCATCTTCCTGCGCTTCGAGCGTGAGATGACGGCGCTGCAGCGCCGGGCCTCCCACGTCAAATCCACCGAGATCGGCGGCATGCGCGCCTTTGCCGCCGCCTTTGTCATTGGCGTGAGCAACCTGCGACGGCGCAAGATCCGCACGGCGCTGACCTGCCTGACGCTTATTATCCTCACCTTCACCATCATGAGCTTCACCAGCGTCAAGTCCACCCGGGACGAGGGCGCGGCCAAACTCTCGGATGCCGCCGCTTACCGGGGCGTGATGCTCAAAAACATCGGCTGGCAAAGCCTGCCTGCCGAATCCCTGGCCGTCCTGCGCGACGCCTATGGCGCAAGCGATGTGGTGGCTCCCCTGGCCTGGCTGGAGCTGCCCGAAAAGACCGTGGCCCCGGTCACCCGTATCCGGGCCGGCCAGCACGGCGAGGCCGTCCAGGGCGTCCTGGGCCTGTCCCCCGACGAAGCCCGCCTTGGCCGGGTGGCCGACATGCTGACCGACGGCCGCTGGTTTAATCCGGGCGAGGACGACGCCGTGATCCTGCCCAGGCCCATGGCCGAGCGCCTGGGCGTGGCCCCGGGCGATCGGGTGTCGCTTTTTGGCCGGGAATTTCGGGTGGCCGGCTTGTTTCGCAAAAACGCCCTGGAAGAGCGGCCCGACCTGGACGGCGAACCGCTCACCCCGGTCGTCTTCCCGTCCGAAGCCTCCAAGGAGGCCAGCGAGGCCGAAAAAGAGGCGGCCGAGTCCGGCGAGGACGTGAAAACCCTGCAAAGCCGCTACCAGCACATCGACGACGATCTGGTCGTCATCCTGCCTTACCGGACCCTCATGGGCCTTGGCGGCCAGCTCAAGTCCGTGGTGGTGGCCCCGCCGGCCGACGCCTCGGGCGTCGCGACAACGGCGGCCCAGGACAACGCCGCCCGGGCCGGACGGCTGGCCGACCGCTTCGGGATGGCCGTTTTCTCCGGCCAGGACGACGGCGTGTTTCTCTACCATGCCGGCGATTCCCTGGGCTATGCCGGCGTGCCCAACATCCTCATTCCCTTGATTATCTCCGTGCTCATCGTGCTTAATACCATGATCGGAGCGGTCTATGAGCGCAAACGCGAGATCGGCGTCTACACCGCCGTGGGCCTGGCCCCGTCCCATGTCTCGTTTTTGTTCATCGCCGAGGCCCTGGCCTTTGCCGTCATCAGCGTGGTGCTGGGCTACCTGCTGGCCCAGACCACGGCGGGCCTCTTGTCCGGCACCTCGCTATGGGCCGGCATGACCGCCAACTACTCGTCCACGGCCGGCGTGGCCGCCATGCTGCTGGTCATCGCCGTGGTGCTCCTGTCGGTCATCTATCCTTCCCGGGTGGCCGGCCAGATCGCCATCCCCGACGTCAACCGCTCCTGGACGCTGCCCGAACCGGTGAACGGCGTCATCGCCGCCCGCCTGCCGTTTCTGGTCAAGGTGCGCGAGCAGGAATGCGCCGGCGGGTACCTGCTGGACTATTACCAGTCGCACCAGGATGTTTCCCATGGCCTTTTCGCCACGGCCGACGTGGACTATGCTTTCGAATGCCCTTGGGACCTGCCCGGCGCGCCGGCCCATCCCAAGGAGGCCCATCCCGAATTCTGCGACTTGCGGGCCTGCATGCGCCTGACCGGCACGGTCTGGCTCGCGCCGTTCGATTTCGGCATCAAGCAGACCATGTCCATCCTCTTCACGCCGGCCAAGGACACTCCGGGTTATATGGAAATCGACGTGGAACTGACGCGCGCCGCCGGCGAGGCCGGCATGTGGAAGCGGCTCTCCAAGGGTTTTTTGAACGACCTGCGCAAGCAGCTCCTGGTCTGGCGCTCCCTGGAGGAGTCCATGCGGACCTCCTATGAGGACAAGGTCATCGCCGGCTACGGCGCGCGCCTGCGCGGCGACGCCTCGGCCGGGGAGGGCAGGGCATGATCGCCGCCGGAGCCATCCGGGCGCGGGGCGTGGTCCTGGGCCTGTGCCTGGGGCTTGTGGTCTGCGCTGTCACACCGCTTAATAACCTCTACCTCGGGGCCACGCCCCTGGGCGGCGGCCATTTTCCCCTGGCCCCGTTTTTCCTGCTGGCCTGGCTGACGCTCCTGGCCGCCGGCCTGGGCAAGCTCTTTCGCGGCCGCTCGCCCCTTAGCGGCACGGACCTGCTCATCTGCTGGATGCTCATGGTGGTGGTCTCGGGCGTGGCCCACACGGGCCTTGCCCGTACCTTTTTCATCAACCTCACCGCGCCGCTGCATTTCGCCACCGAGGGCAACCAGTGGCAGGCGGTGTTCGGGCCGATCCTGCCCAAGGGCTGGTATCCGGCCGACCCCGAGGCCGTGGAGACGCTCTATAACGGCCTCCCCGGCGGCTACACCATGGGCTGGGGGGCCGTGCTGGCGGCCGTTCCCTGGCAGGCCTGGCTCGGGCCGCTGGCCACCTGGGCCGTATTCATCGGCCTTTGCTATTTCGTGCTGCTGTGCCTGACCAACCTCTTCGCCAAGCAGTGGGTCTCCAACGAGCGCATGAATTTCCCCTTGCTGCGCCTGCCCGAGACCCTGACCGAGTCCGTGGACGGCGGCGGCCTGGGCGCGCTTTTGGCCGACCGGTTCCTGTTGTGCGGCCTTTTTATCAGCGTCGGCCTGCACACCATAAACGGCATCGCCTTCTACGATCCGTCCGTGCCGCAGATTCCCACGCTCATCCTGGCCGGGCCGTACTTCCCCAAAACCGGCCTGTTCTCGGGCTTCACCAAGCTCAAGATCTACTTGTATCCGGCTTTCATCGGCTTCGCCTTCCTGACCGCCCGCCAGATTTCCTTGAGCTTCTGGCTCTTTTTCCTGCTCGGCGGGCTGGTCTACGGCGTGTTTGATCTCATCGGCCAGCACATCCCGGCCGCCGCCCTGGGCGTCACCTTCGGGCCGACCCTGACCTCGCCCGAAGAGACGCAGATGATCGGGGCCTACGGCGTCTTTTTCTGTTTTCTCCTGTGGTTGGCCCGCCACCATCTGCTCGATACCGCCCGCGACGCCTTGCGCTTCCGGTTTCGCGGCCCGGACGAGGCCGAGTGGGTGGGCGCGCCGGCCTCGTTGTGGGGGCTGGTCTTGGGCGGCGGGGCGCTTATCGCCTGGAGCACCTCGTTCGGGATGCCGCTTTTCCAGGCCACGCTGCTCATGGGCGCGTTTTTCATGGTCATGCTGGTGGCCAGCCGCATCATCTGCCAGGGCGGCATCGCCTATTTCACCCTGACCGCCGCGCCCACCGACGGCTTGATCGCCTTTTTCGGGGCCGGCATCTTCAGCCGGCTGTCGCTGCTCATGGCCGCCGTCATGCAGAAGATGCTCTTTGTCGATCTGCGCGAGTCGCTTCTGCCGTCGCTATTCCACGCCGCCAAGGTCGGCGAGCGGCGGGGACCCAAAAAACTCTACCTGGCCGCCATTGTCCTGGGCATCGCCGCCGCCGTGGCCGTATCGTTTTTGGCCATGTTGGCCGTGTGCCACAAGTACGGCCTGCGCGACTTGCAAGTGGACTGGGAGACCCAGACCGTGAGCACGGTCTACGAGAACGTCCAGCGCCTCATCGAAGCGCCGACCGGGGTCAACGCGGCGGTCATCGGCTTCGCCGCCGCCGGCGCGGCCGTGATGCTGGGGCTGGTCATCGCCTACCAGCACTTCTACTGGTGGCCCATCCATCCCCTGGGCTTTCTCACCATGTACAGCTCGGCCATGCGCATCCTGTGGTTCTCCTTTTTCGTCGGCTGGCTGTGCAACCAACTGACCTTGCGCTACGGCGGCATCGCGTTGCTCAAGCGCGTGCGGCTGCTGTTTATCGGCCTTATTCTCGGCGATTTTCTCATGGGCGGCATCTTCGCCGTCATCGGCTTGTGGACGGGACAAAGCTATTTGGTGCTGCCGAATTGATCGGAACGCACTGATGTGGCGGTAGAGGTCCTGACGCTGTTGGATGGCTTGCCCAGGCCAGCCAAACGCCGTCAGGAAGACATAAGGACAGGACACCAGGAAGCCCGATGTACGACGACAAGGAATTAGCCGAATATAGGGACCTGCTCCCGACTCCCACCCGCTTCGAAGAGGGCTTCGACTGGAAGACCATCGTCGGCGCGGTCTTCATCGGCTTCCTCATGATGCCGGGCAGCATGTATTTGCAACTCGTCATCGGTTCGGGCATTGGCCCGGCCGCCCGCTGGGTCACCATCATTCTCTTTGCCGAGATCGCCAAGCGCGCATATACCGAACTCAAACAGCAGGAAATCTTCCTGCTCTATTACATGGCCGGCGCGGCCATGGCCTCGCCGTTCCACGGGCTTCTCTGGAACCAGTACCTCGTCCAGTCCGACGCGGCCAAGATGCTGGGCCTCACCGACCTCATTCCGACCTGGGTCGCCCCGGGGCCGGACTCGGATTCGCTGCTCTCCCGCACGTTCCTGCACCGCGACTGGCTGGTGCCCATCCTGCTCCTGGTCGGCTCCCAGATCGTCCAGCGCATCGACCACTTCGGCCTGGGTTACGCCCTCTACCGCGTCACTTCCGACGTGGAAAAGCTGCCCTTTCCCATGGCCCCGGTGGGGGCCTTGGGCACCATGGCCCTGGCCGAGTCCACCGAGGATAGAAAGACCGGCTGGAAATGGCGCGTCTTTTCCATCGGCGGCATGATCGGCCTGGCCTTCGGGGCCATCTACGTGCTCTTCCCGGTGGTCTCGGGGCTGGTCTTCACCGAACCCGTGCGGCTTATCCCCATCCCCTGGGCCGATTTCACCCGCAACACCGAAGCCTGGCTGCCGGCCGTGGCTACCGGCATCCAGTTCGACCTGGGGCTGGTCTTCACCGGCATGGTGCTGCCGTTTTGGGCGGTCATCGGCGGGCTGGTGGGGCTTATCATCACCATCGTGGCCAACCCCATCCTCTATTCCCACGGCATCCTGCACCGCTGGCGGCAGGGCATGGGCACGGTGGACACGGTGTTCGCCAACAACTTCGATTTCTACATGTCCTTCGGCATCGGCCTGGGGCTGGCCATCGGCGTCATCGGCATCTGGCAGGTGGCCAAGTCCCTGCGTCAGGGGGGCGTGGGCGGCGCGGCCTACAAGGCGCTTTTTGACACCAACAAGGCCCGGGGCGACATCAACTTCTGGGTCTCCATCGCCATCTACGTCTTCTCCACCCTGGCCTACATCGGGCTGTGCCTGTGGCTGGTGCCCCAGTTCCCGTGGCTGTTTTTTGTCCTCTACGGCTTCATCTACACGCCGCTTATTTCCTACATCACCGCCCGCATGGAAGGCATCGCCGGCCAGTTCGTGAGCCTGCCGCTGGTGCGCGAGGCCAGCTTCATCGCCGGGGCGCGCTTTTTCGGCTACCAGGGCATCGAAATCTGGTACGCGCCCATCCCCATCCACAACTACGGCAAGGCGACGGTGGACTTCCGCGAGATCGAACTGACCGGCACCAGCCTTCGCGGCATCATCAAGGCCGAGATCGTGGTTTTTCCGGTGGTCATGGTGGCCAGTCTGCTGTTCTCCCAGTTCATCTGGCAATTGGCCCCCATTCCCTCGGCCAGCTACCCCTACGCCCAGGAGCTGTGGCATCTTCAGGCGCTTAACACGCTGCTCATGCAGACTTCGACCCTGGAAGGCAATTCGCTCTTTTTCCAAGCCCTAAACGGCTGGTACGTCAGCGCCGGCCTGGGACTGGGGCTCATTGTCTACATGCTGCTCATGATTTTCGGGCTGCCCGTGCTTCTGGTCTACGGCATCGTGCGGGGACTGGGGCAAAGCGTGCCCCACGGACTCATCCTGGAAGTGGTGGGGGCGCTGGTGGGGCGGTATTATTTCCTCAAGCTCTACGGCGCGCGCTGGCGGCAATACGCCCCCGTGCTCCTGGCCGGCTTTTCCTGCGGCATGGGGCTCATGGGCATGTTCGCCATGGGCGCGACGCTGATCCTCAAGTCGCTGGGGAAGCTGGCCTATTAGGCCGGCGAGTTTCCGTCCGGCGTCGCCGGAACGGAGAACCGGCCGGCCCCCGCGACTTGTTCCAAGGGGCTTTCAGAAGCGAACGTACAGGGCAAATGCCGTATTGATACGATTGTCTCTGTATACAACATGACTGACGTTATTTTGTATACGAGGCCTTATCCGGCGCGCTGCATGTCCGCGATGAGCTTCCTGAGCACCTGGGTCTGGCGATTGAGGTCGCCGACCGCCGCCGCCGAGCGTTCCATGATGGCCGACGTCTCCCCGGCGATGCGGCTGATGTCGCCCAGGCTGCGGTTGATCTCCTCGCTGGTGGCCGACTGCTGTTCGGCGGCGGCGGCGATGGAGCTGACCTGTTCGGTGGCCCGGTCGACGAAACTGACCATGGCCTCAAGCACCTGGCCCGAAGCGCCGGCCTTGCCGGTGGCGGCCTCGATGGCGCTGCCCGCCGCGTCCACGTTGCGGATGTTTTGCCGGGTTCCGTCCTGGATGGCCCGAATGGCTTGTCCGACCTCGGCCGTGGCGGACATGGTCTTTTCGGCCAGCTTGCGGACTTCGTCGGCCACCACGGCAAAACCCCGGCCGGCGTCGCCGGCCCGGGCGGCTTCGATGGCGGCGTTAAGCGCCAGGAGATTGGTCTGGTCGGCGATGTCGGCTATGACGTCGAGAATGGCCCCGATGCCCTCGCTGAGCCGGCCCAGGCCGTCCACATCGTTTTTGAGGGTCAGGGCTTGCGTCCGCACCGCCTCGATGCCGGAAACAACTTCGGCCACGACGAGCGCGCCTTCCTTGGCCTTGCCCCGGGCCTGATCGGCGCTGGTGGAGGCTTGTCCGGCGTTCTTGGCCACCTCCAGCACCGTGGCGTTCATTTCTTCCATGGCCGTGGCGGTCTCGTCGATGCGCTCGGCCTGGGCCGCCGCGCCCTGGTGGGCCTGGGCCGACTGCTCGGACAGGGCCTCGCTGGCCGAGGCCACCACGGCCGCCACGTCCTCGAGCTGGCGGGCCGTGGCCAGCAGGGCCTCGCGGCTTGCCTCGGCCCGCCGGGCTTCGACCCCGGCTTGCTCCATGGCTTGTCGGGCCTTGGCCGCTTCCTCGGCCGCTTCCTGGCTTTTGGCCTCGGAGAAAGCCATTTTTTCCTTGAGGCTGGCCACCATGGCGCGCATAGCCCCGGCGAGCATCCCGATTTCATCCCGTCCGGCCACATCCAGCCGGGCGTCGAGCCGACCCTGGCCGATGTCCTCGGCGTAGGCCACGCTGCGGCCTAAGGGAACGGTGATGGAGCGGATGATGGTGATGGACAAAAGACCCGTGACGGCCACGGCTCCGGCCAGGCCCAGGATGGCGAGCAGGAGGGTACGGTCATAGAGTTCCCGGGCGCTTGCTTCGGCGGCCTGGCTCACTTTGGCGGCCGAGGCCGTGATGTTCTCCACGATGTCGTCGATGGCCTTGGTCGGTTCACGGTCGATGCCCTGCACCTTCTGGTCGACCAGGACGCCGAAACGGGGCTCGGTCGGCGATACGGCCTTCAGGGCGTCTTCATACTGCCGCGTGAGGGCGACATGGGCGGTGATGGCGCTGTCCACGGCTTGGGTCGGAAAACGCAGCTTGGTCATCGTCGCCTTGAGTTGCGTCAGCAGGCGCACGACTTCGGCGTGCTCCTTCTGGAATAGAGACAAATAATTCTGATATTTTTCAGAGGTTTGTCCGCGTAACAGGATATTTTTCCATTCCTGGACCTGCTTTTTGAAGGCCACCTGGGCCGAGCGCGCCTCGTCCACCGAGGCGGTCACCAGGGCGCTGACGGCGATGTTTTCCATGGCCATGGCGTTGATCCGGGTCATGACGGCAAAACCGAAGACGCCGGAGCCAGCCAGGACGAGGAGGGCGGCTCCGGTAAGCAGGAACAGCCGGGTGCTGATCTTCAAGTTGTTCAAGGCCATGCGCGCTCCTTTCGTCGGCATATTCCCCAACGGCTATGAACGGCGGGCTGAGGGGAGGGATACATTTTTGTAACAGCTATGGAAAAGAAGACAAGCGCCCGAGACAAAATTCGTCTCGCCGCGTAGAAATGGGCAGGCATGGCGCAGGCGGGAGTAGTGAGAGATAGGGCTTGACGGCTGGTGTGGGTTTGGATATAAAAACAAATTTTGCATCGGCCGAACAACTCGGCGGCTCGGTTTGTCTCGCGACAAACCCTTGACTCGTCCCCAAAACGACTTACCAGGGATGCACGCTTCCCTGGCCGCCCGGCGACGCGCGAACACCGCGCAAGGAGAACTGCATGGCGCGCATTACCGTCGAAGATTGCCTGGAAAAGATCAACAACCGTTTCCTCATCGTCCAGATGGCCATCAAGCGGGTGCACCAGTACCGCGAAGGCTACGATCCGCTGGTGGAGTGCAAGAACAAGGAAGTCGTCACCGCCCTGCGCGAAATCGCCGCCGGCGAGGTGATGCCGGCCGATTCCATCGAGGAAGCCGGCGTGTTTCTTCCTGAAACCAAATAGAAAAAACAATGCCCCGGGATTATTACGAAGTGCTGGGCGTCGCCCGCGACGCCGACGACGAGACCATCAAGAAGGCCTACCGCCAGCAGGCTTTCCAGTTCCACCCCGACCGCAACCCCGACAACCCCGAGGCCGAGTCCAAATTCAAGGAAGCGGCCGAGGCTTACGAGGTGTTGCGCAACCCTGAAAACCGGGCGCGCTACGACCGCTTCGGCCACGAGGGCCTGGGCGGCAACGGTTTCGGTGGTTTCGGCTCCACCGACGACGTGTTCAGCGCCTTTTCCGATATTTTCGGGGAATTTTTCGGGTTCAGCGGCCGCGCCTCGCGCGGGCCGCGCCCCCAGGCCGGCAACGACCTGCGCTATGACTTGAACGTCTCCTTCCGCGACGCGGCCAGGGGAACGGAAGTCACGCTCAAGATTCCCAAGAACGTCCAGTGCCACGTCTGCAACGGCTCCGGGGCCGAACCCGGCACCTCGGCCGAGACCTGCCGCCACTGCGGCGGCTCGGGCCAGGTGGTCCAGAGCCAGGGCTTTTTCCGCATCGCCGTCAGCTGTCCGTCCTGCCGGGGCGAAGGGCGCGTCATCGCCACGCCCTGCAAGGAGTGCCGGGGACGGGGCATCACCCGCCAGACCCGCGAGCTCAAGGTCCGCGTGCCGGCGGGCGTCGATGACGGCAGCCGGCTGCGCCTTCGCGGCGAAGGCGATCCGGGCCTGCACGGCGGCCCCCCGGGCGATCTCTACGTCATCCTGCATGTCGAGGCCGACAAGATTTTCGAGCGCCAGGGCCAGGACCTCGTCTACCGCCAGGACATCACCTTCGTGCAGGCCGCTCTGGGCCACAAGATCGAGGTGCCGACCCTGGACGGCGACGAGACCATGGAGATCCCCAAGGGCACCCAGAGCGGCGAGGTGTTTTCCCTGCGCGGCCTGGGCCTGCCCATCCCGGGATCGACCCGCAAGGGCGATCTGCTCGTCCACGTGACCGTGGTCACGCCCCGTGGGCTGACCAAGAAGCAGGAAGAGCTTTTGCGCGAATTCGAGGAGCTCGACGAGCAAAAGCCCCTGAAAAAGGTGAAAAGCTTCTTTCGCAAGGCCAAGGAGGCCATGGGGAACTGACATGGGCAAACGCATGCGTTGCGCCGTCCTGGCGCTGGCTTTGATCCTGGCGCTGCCCGGCGCGGCCGTGGCCAGCTCCACTGACGACTACCGTCAGGGCATCACGGCCGCCAACAAGGGCGACATGGACACGGCCATCGCCGCGTTCACCCGCATCATCGATTCCGGCGCGGGCGGCGAGGTCAAGAACCTGGCCAGCGCCTACAACCTGCGCGGCATGTGCCAGGAAGCCAAGAACGACCTGCAAAAGGCCCTGGCCGACTACTCCAAGGCCATCGAGCTCGACGCCAAAATGGCCGAGGCCCTGGGCAACCGGGCCATGCTCTACGTGAAGCTCGGCGACGAGGCCAAGGCCAAGGAAGACGCCGTGGCCGCCAAGCGCATTGACCGCAAGGTCAAGGTGCCGGAGTTCAAGTAGGCCGGCCATGAGCGAAGGCTTCACCCATCTCGACGCCGACGGCGCGGCCCGCATGGTGGACGTCGGCGGCAAGTCCAAGACCCGCCGGCTGGCCGTGGCCGCCTGCGAAGTGCATTTGTCCCCGGCCACCATGGCGCTTTTGGCCACGGCCGCCCTGCCCAAGGGCGACGCCCTCAACACCGCCAAGATCGCCGGCATCATGGCCGCCAAACGCACCGCCGACCTCATCCCCCTGTGCCATCCGTTGCCCCTGGCCCATGCCGACGTCCGGTTCGACGTGGATCAAGCCGCCGCCGTGGTGCGCGTGGAGGCCGAAGCCTCCACCGTGGCCGAAACCGGCGTGGAGATGGAGGCGCTGACCGCCGCCATGGTGGCCGGGCTGACCATCTACGACATGTGCAAGGCCGTGCAGAAGGACATCGTCATCAGCCAGGCCAAGCTCCTTTTCAAGTCCGGCGGCAAGTCCGGAACGTTTGTTTCCCCCGACTGGCCGGCCGGCCGGCCCTATCCGGCGTCCTGAGCCACTCTCCGGCGCACGAGGAAAACGCCCGCTTCCCCAAGGGGAGGCGGGCGTTTTGGCATTGGCGGACATGCTGGCTGTTGCCGGCGCTTTCCGGGGGGCCGGCGAGTCCGTCTGGCGGGACAACCGGTGCGGTATCGCTGCGTGGCTCCTGCCCCTGGCGGCGCATCGGGGACAGGCTTTAACGCGTGGCCGTAAACTGCTTCTCGTCGATGACGGCGGCCAGGGTGGTCAGATCGGCGAGGATCTTGGCCTGCAGCAGTTGCTTGCGTCCCATGGTCAGGGCAATGGCCTCGATGTTGGAATTCTCCCGGGAAAGCCCGATGATGGCGGTGTGGACGGTCCAGAAGGCCTCGTAGGCGTCCTGGGCGGCCTTGGCCGCCTGGGCTTGGGCTGCGCCGTCACCTGACGGGGCGGCCCTGTCGGCCAGTCCGGCCAGGGCGGTCCGGGCGTCGCGGTCGTCCTGGTTCATGGACGCTTCCAGGGCGTCCATGCCGGCGGCCGAGCGCTCGTCGATATGCAGCGGGTGGAGAATGAGGATGGCCTGGGCAGCGGCGATGGCGCGCAGGGCCTGGGCGGCGGCCGCACAATCGGGAGCGGCCAGGATGGGGGCCAAGGCCTGCCGCAACCGTTCGACGGCCTGTACGGCCTCGTGGCGCGACAGCCGCGCGGCGCGCACGTTGGTGTTGCGGGCAACCAGGCCATGCAGGGCCGCATAGGCGGCGTCCAGTTCCTTGAAATCCGCGACAACCGGTTTGACGGCTTCGATCTCCTTGGGATTGTTTCCCTTTTCGATCAGGGCCGAGAGACTCTGCAATTGGCCCGCCCCAGCCTCGAAGGCGGCTTTGGCGGCGGCCGCCTGCTGCGAGGCCGCCGCCTCGTCCGGGGCGAGCAGGGACTTGTTGGCAGCGTCCGAGGCCGCCAGCAGGCTTTGCTGCAACTGGGCGGCCAGGCGCTGCTTTTCCAGCAGCGCGTGCAGGTTGGCCTGGAAGTCCTGGCCGCTGCAACCCAGCAGCAACCCGACAACAAGCAGTTGGCACGCCGCCGGGAACAACCGGCGTCGCCACGACGGGCGGGGGGAAGCGATGGACGCCATGGGCGCTCCTTAGGGACGGATGGCCTGTTTCCTACGCGCCTTTATCCGCTGTTACAAGATTCCCTGGCGAAACCGTCATGAAACGCAAAAGGCCGCGACTTTCGTCGCGGCCTTGGGAGCGTGGTCGCCGATGGTGCGGCTTATTTATGCTTGAGGCGTTCGGCCAGGTATTCGGCCACGTGGCGCACTTCGAAGGGCGTTTTTTCCGCCTCGAAGCCGCCGCGAATCTGCATGATGCAGCCCGGGCAATCCGTGGCCATGGCGGACGCGCCGGTGGCCTTCAAATTGGCGAGCTTCTTGCCGAGCAGTTCCTTGGAGAGTTCCGGGAACTTCACCGAGAAGGTGCCGCCAAAGCCGCAGCACACGTCTTCCTCGGTGGCCGGCACGTATTCCAGCCCGGCTTCGCCCAGAAGGGCGCGCGGCGCTTCGGTGACGCCCAGGCCCCGGCACAGGTGGCAGGGGGCATGATAGGTCACCTTCTTGCTCGGCCCGGCGAAGGACTCGTCGGTGATGCCCAGCACGTCGCGGACAAAGGAGCTGAAGTCGATGACCCGGTGGGCGAACTGGGCGGCCTTGTAGGCCATGGCCGGATCATCGGCGAAAAGCCGCTTGTAGCCGTGCTTGAGGTAGGAGGCGCAGGAGGCGCACAGGGTGACGATGTAGTCGAAGTCCTGGGCGTCGATGGCGTTCATGTTGTGGGCGGCAAGCTCCCGGCCGGCCTGCTTCTCGCCCATCATCTGCAGCGGCAGGCCGCAGCAGGACTGGCCCATGGGGTACTCCATGGCCACGCCCGGCTTGGAGGCGATGACCGCCACGGCCGCTTCCATCTGCTCGGGATAGACGAAGTCCTGCACGCAGCCCGAGAACAGCGCCACCTTGAGCTTGGCGTCGGCCACCCGGGGCTTGATGCGTTCCCACTTGTCGCGGAAGGCCTCGTCGGCCACGGCGGGCAGGGCGCGGAAGTCCTGGTCCTTGAACAGGAACATGGGCAGATGGCGCAGGTACGGCGTGCCGCCGGTGACCGGCTTTTGCAGCAGCCGGGCGGACTTGAGCATGGTGTGGAACAGCGTGCGGTTTTTCAGCACCTGGCCCACGGCCGTGGAATACAGCGGATGCCCCTCTTCGTCCTGGATGCGGGCGTGGACTTCCTTGATCAGGGTCGGCAGGTCGATGCCGGCGGCGCACACGGCCTTGCAGGCCCCGCAGTTGAGGCAGTTCTGGACCAGGTTCTTGGCTTTCTCCCGGCCGTGGAAGAAGTAGGTGGCAACAAGGCCAATGGCCCCGATGTAGATGTGGCCGTACTTGTGGCCGCCGACCACCCGGTAGATGGGGCAGACGTTGGCGCAGGCCCCGCAGCGGATGCAGCGCAGCACCTGCTTGAATTCCGGGTCGCGGGCCATGGCCATGCGGCCGTTGTCCACAAAGACCACGTGCTTGACCTTGGTGCCGTCCTTGGCCGTCTCGCAGGGCACGGCCCCGGTGATCCAGGTGACGTAGGAGGTGATGGCCTGGCCGGTGGCGTTTTTCGGCAGGCAGCGGATGATGCGCAGGGCGTCGTGCAGCGTGGGCACGAGCTTGTCGATGCCGGCCAGGGCCACGTGGACCCGGGGCAGGGTGGTGGTCAGGCGCGCGTTGCCTTCGTTGGTGATAAGGCCAATGGAACCGGTGGCCGCGATGCAGAAGTTGGCTCCGGAGATGCCCATGTCGGCCTGACAGAATTTCGGGCGCAGCTCCCGGCGGGCCACCTTGACCAGCTTTTGGATGTCCACGTCCTGCTGCTTCTGGGTCACTTCGGAAAAGAGGTCGGCCACCTGATAGCGGGAGAGGTGGATGGCCGGCATGACCATGTGGGAAGGCCCTTCATGGCGCAGCTGGATGATCCATTCGCCAAGGTCGGTTTCCGTGACCTCGAACCCCTCGGCTTCCAGGAGATGGTTGAGGTGGGTTTCCTCGGCGGTCATGGACTTGGATTTGACGATGGTCTTGACGTCGTTGTCCTTGGCGATGCGGGCGATGATCTCATTGGCCTCGTGGGCGGTGGCGGCCAGATGGACCTTGGTGCCGGCGGCCTCGGCGTGGCGCTTGAATTCCTCGAAAAGTTCCTCCAGGTGGTCGATGGAGGCGTCCTTGGCCGCAGCGATCTCGGCGATCAGCTCCGGAGCGTCGATGTCGGCGAAGGCGTTGGCCCGGGAGGTGCGGTAGGCCACGGCGAACTTGTCCAGGGCCTGGCGCTGGAAATCGTTCTCAAGCGCTTCGCGCAGCTGCTTGCGGTAGTCTTTGAGCGAAGTGGCGTCTTGCATCTACTTGTCCTCCAAAATGAGGATGTGCAGTTCCAGCGGCCCGTGCACGCCCAGGGCCAGGACGCGCTCGATGTCGGCGGTGCGGCTGGGGCCGGTGACGAAAGCGGTGAAATCAGGCCGGCTCATCCAGTCGACCATGAGCGGCTCCAGGGCGTAGGAGTCGGCCACGATGGTCGATGCGGGCAGCACGGCGATGTGGATCTCGGCGATCATGCTGGCCAGGCGCACTTCCTCGTTGGTGGAACGGATGACCACGGTGCCGGTCTCGGCGATGCCGGCGGCGGCCATGGTCAGACCGATGTCGATGCCGCCGAGGTGGGAGCGCATGCCGGAAGTGATGAGCTTGACGCCGCGCTCGGCGCACTGGGCCGACAGGGCGGCCATGGCCTCGTCGGGCATTTCCGGGGCGCAGATGATTTTTTCCTGCTTGGTTTCGCACAGGGCTTCGGCCGTGCCGGAAAGCGGCGCGTCGCAGCCCGAGGCCAGGATCTGGCAAGCTTCCTTGCCGACGCAGACGTCGGCGACGTAGGCCATGGCCTCGTCCATGGAGGCGACGCAGCGTACCGTGGCCGAAACCAGGCCGGCTTTCGCCGTGAGTTTTTCGACCAGACTGGGGGTGGTCATGGGAACCTCTCTTTGGGGTCGGAAACAATACGGCCGGCGACGCGCGCGCGAAGCCGGCCGTACCAGACGCTAGCGCTAAGGGTTGGAGGTTAGGGCAGCATCCACTTGAGGGCGTAAGCCTGGAGCAGGGTCAGCACGGCCACGAAGCCGAGCATGGCCACGGAGTGGCCCAGGGTGAACCGGAAGATGTCGCCTTCCTTGCCCACCATGTTGGAGGCCGCGGTGGCCACCGAGATGGACTGGGGCGAGATCATCTTGCCGGTGACGCCGCCCGACGAGTTGGCGGCAACCGTCAGGTGCGGATCGACGCCGATCTGCTGGGCGGTGGTCTTCTGCAGCGAACCGAACAGGGCGTTGGAGGAGGTGTCCGAACCGGTCAGGAACACGCCCAGCCAGCCGAGGATCGGCGAGAAGAACGGGAACAGCGCGCCCGTGGCGGTAAAGGCCAGGCCCATGGAGGAGCTCATGCCCGAGTAGTTCATGATGTAGGCCAGGCCCAGGATCATGGCGATGGTGCAGATGGGCCACTTGAGCTGCTTGATGGTGCGGAACAGGCAGGCGATGCCCTTGCCGTAGCCGTAGCCCGGCATGAAGATGATGGCGATCAGGCCGGCGAACAGGATGGCCGTGCCCGGGGTGGACAGCAGGTTGACGTTGAACACGGCCGGGTAGGGCGCGTCCTTGGCCACGATGGGAGCGGTCTTGACGACCAGGTTATGCAGGCCCGGCCATTCGAACTTCATGAAGAAGATCTTGTCCAGGATGGCCTTGAAGGAATCGATGCCCCAGAAGAAGACCATGATGGCCAGGATGATGTAGGGCAGCCAGGCGCGGAAGATCTCGCCGCCGGAGAACTGGGCCTCGACGGTGCGCTGGGCGGCCGGGGCTTCGTCCGGGAAGTGCCAGGTCTGCTTGGGCTTCCAGACCTTGAGGAACAGGCCCAGGCCGATGATGGTCACGATGGCGGAAATGATGTCGGGCAGGTAGGGGCCGACGAAGTTGGAGACCAGGAACTGGGAACCGGCGAAGCACACGCCGGCGATGATGACGGCGGGCAGGATTTCCATGGTGCGCTTGAAGCCGCACATGGTGACGGACAGCCACAGCGGCACGATGACCGACAGGAAGGGCAGCTGGCGGCCGCAGATGGCGCTGATTTTCATCATGTCGAGGTCGGTGACCTTGGCCGCGACCACGATGGGGATGCCGATGGCGCCGAAGGCGACCGGGGCGGTGTTAGCGATCAGGCAGATGCCGGCGGCGTAGAGCGGGTTGAACCCGAGGCCCACCAGCATGGCGGCGGTGATGGCCACCGGGGTGCCGAAGCCGGCGGTGCCTTCGATAAACGAACCGAAGGCGAAGGCGATGAAGATGGCCTGAAGCCGGCGGTCATCGGTGATCTGGGCCAGGGAGTTCTTGATGATGTTGAATTCCCCGGACTCGACGGTCATGTTGTAGACCCAGATGGCGGTGACGACGATCCAGACGATGGGGAACAGGCCAAAGGCGGCGCCGTAGAGGGTGGCGTCAACAGCCAGGCCCACCGGCATGCCCCAGGCCGCGATGGCCAGGATGACGGCGGTGAGCGTGGCGGCAAAGGCCGCTTTGTGGCCGGCCATGCGTTTGACCGCCAGCATGTAGAACAGCATGTACAGGGGGATGCCCGCCACGAGTGCGGAAAGCCCGTAGCTTCCGAGCGGTTGGTACTGTTGGACCCACGACATGTTCTCTCGCTCCTTTTGTTGGAAAGTTGACCAGCCGCTCCCGATCCCGTCGCCGCGAAGGGCCGGGGTGCGAGCCAAACCGCTATTGGACAGGCCCTCCCGAACCCGGACACGAGGGTCCGGGAGGGCCTTGTCGGCTTACAGGCCGAGGTTTTTCTTCAGCATCGCCATGTTGACGGACTGCTGCACGATCTTGGTGCCGTGCTCGATGCGCGAACGGTCGCGCAGCTTTTCGCGGGTCAGCATGAGCTCCATCTTCTTGGCCACGGAGAAGGTGTCGTCGCGCACCACGATGACGGGCACGCCCTTGTCCTCGGCCTTGGCCAGGATCATGTCGTTGGGATAGAGGTTGCCGGTGAGGATGAGCGCCGAGCAGTTGCCTTCCAGGGCCACGAGCTGCAGGTCGGCGCGGTCGCCGCCGCACAGGATGGCCACATCTTTCTGGCGCTTGAAGAAGGTGACGAAGTTCTCCACCTGCATGGTGCCGATGAGGAAGTTGACCACCAGTTTGTCGCTTTTCGGGGGCGCGGTGACCAGGCGGCCGCCCAGGCCCACGGCCAGGTCGGAGGCGCGCACGGCGAACATGATGGGATCGTGGGGCACGATGCCGAGCACGTCCACGCCCCGGCGCTTGAGGAAGGGCACGATCAGGGTCTCGGCCTCTTCGCGGAAGTGCTCGGGCACGTCATTTAAGATGACGCCGACGAGGTCGTCGCCCAGGGCTTCCTTGGCGGCGGCCAGATAGTCGTAGTTGTATTCCTGGAGGTAGCGGTCGACCAGGATGACCTTGGAACCCAGGGCCTGGGACACGGACACGCCGTCCACGCCGCAGTACTTGCCGGAGTAGAGGAAGCTGCCCGAGCCGCCGACCAGCATGAGATCCTTTTCGGCGGACAGCTTCTTGTAGCTGTCCACGATGCCCGGCAGCAGGTTGGCGCAGTCTTCCAGGAAGGCGCGCATCCGGAAGTCGCGGGTGATGACCACCGGGGTCACCAGGGAGGGGTTCTCGGACAGGCCCAGGGCCTGCTGCATGAAATAGGCGTCTTCGTCGCCGATCTGGTTGCCGACCTTATGGGGAACCGCGCCGATGGGTTTCATGTAGCCCACGCGCTGGCCTTCGCGCTGGAAGTGCTGCCCCAGGGCCAGGGTGACGAGGTTTTTGCCCGAGTATCCCTGGGTAGACCCGATGTAGAGACCGATCATAGGTATGTTCCTCCTGGGTTCGTTTTAGGCGGAAAGGGTGATGCGCACGTCGGCCACCACGGCCTTCTCGGCATTGACCAGCACCGGATTGAATTCGGCTTCGACGATTTCCGGGAAATCCAGGGCCAGCTCGGACATGGTGATGAGGATGTCCTCGATGGCCTGGAAGTTGACGGGCTGTTCGCCGCGCACGCCCTTTAGGAGCATGTAGGACTTGATCTCCCGGATGATGCCCTTGGCGTCGTCGCGGCCAAGAGGGGCCAGGCGGAAGGCGATGTCCTTGAGGATTTCCACGTAGATGCCGCCCAGACCGAACATGAGCAACGGTCCGAACTGGTCGTCGCGCTTGAAGCCGATGATGATTTCCTTGCAGCCCTTGGGAGCCATCTCCTGGACCAAGCAGCCGGCGATGTAGGCTTCGGGCCGCATGCGCTGGGCCCGGGCCGTGATGTCAAAGAAGGCGTTGCGCACGGCCTCGGCGTCGGCCAGGTTCACCTTGACGCCGCCCACATCGGACTTGTGCGAGATCTGGGGCGAGGCGATCTTGAGGACCACGGGGTAACCGATCTTGTCGGCGGCGGCAACGGCTTCGTCCGAGGAGCGGGCCAGTCCGGTATTGGGCGTGGGCAGGTTATAGGCGCGAAGCACTTCCTGGGCCTGGAATTCCACCACTTCGGTGGCGCCCTTGGACCGGGCCTCGTTGATGACCAGCCGCGCCTTCTGGCGGTTGCGCCGGACTTCGGGGTACTCCTGGGCCGGGGTCTGCCGCCACAGGTAGTAGTTGTACATGGTCTCGATGCTCTTGATCAGCGGCTCGGGGTAGATGGAGCAGGGGATGCCGGCGTCGGTGAGCATCTTCTGGCCGGGACGGGTGCGCATGCCGCCCATGTAGTTGACGAAGATGGGCTTTTTGGTCTTTTTCGAGACGTCGATGATGGCTTGCGCCGTTTCGATGATCTCGGCCGAGGCCGTGGGGGTCAAAAGCACCAGGATGGAGTGGACCTGGGGATCGTCGATGACCACTTCCAGGGTCTTGCGGTAGCGCTCGGCCGGGGCGTCGCCGATGAGGTCGATGGGGTTGTAGAGCGACGCGTAGGGCGGCAGGAATTCCTTCATGCGGTCGATGGTGGAATTCGACAGCCGGGCCATGTTGAGGCTGGACTTTTCCGTGGCGTCGGCGGCCAGGATGCCGGGGCCGCCGGAGTTGGTGACGATGCACAGGCCCGGGCCCTCGGGCAGGGGCTGGGTGGAGAAGGCCTGGGCCAGGTCGAACAGCGTGGCCATGTCGTTGGCCCGGATGACGCCGGTCTTGCGGAAGGCGGCGGTGTAGGCCTGGTCCGAGCCGGCGATGGCGCCGGTGTGGGAGGAGGCGGCCTTGGCGCCGGCGGTGGTGGTGCCGGACTTGATCATGATGACCGGCTTTTCCTGGGTGACCTTGGCGGCCTGCTCAATGAAGTCCGCGCCGTGCTCGACGTTCTCAATGTACCCGAGAATGACCGAGGTGTTGGGGTCGGTGCGCAGGTACTCCAGCATGTTGCCTTCGTTGATGACGGCTTTGTTGCCGAGAGAGACGAACTTGGAGAACCCGACGTTTTCGCCCAGCGCCCAGTCGAGAATGGCGGTGCACAGCGCGCCGGACTGGGAGAAAAACGCGATGGAGCCTTTCTCGGGGTAGCCGGCGGCGAACGAGGCGTTGTTGTTGTCGTGGGTGCTGATGAGCCCCAGGCAGTTGGGGCCGACCATGGCGATCTCATGCTCGTTGCACAGCTCGATCAGACGCTGTTCCAGGGCATAGCCTTCCTTGCCCACTTCCTTGAAGCCCGCGGTGATGATGACGGCCGAGCGCACCTTGCGCTTGGCCAGGGCTTCCATGGACGGCACGACGGCGGCCACGGGCACGACGATGACGGCCATGTCCAGGCCTTCGGGAAGGTCCTCGATCTTTTTGGTGACCGGCAGGCCGAGGATCTCGTCGGCCTTGGGGTTCACGGGAATCAGCGTGCCCTTGTACCCGGCCTCCAGCATGTTGGCCACGACCGTGTGGCCGACCTTGCCCGGGGCGGCGGAGGCCCCGATGACGGCTACGGTTTTGGGCGCGAACAGCGCGTGGATGTTGTCTTTCAAACTCATTCGGCTACCTCGCTCGCCAAGTTGGTTGTGTGCCGGATCAGCGGCCGGCCAGGGTCTCCGCGTAGATTTCCACCGGATGCCTGATGGCCAGCGTGTCGCCGGCCTGTGACAACATGTCGCCTATCTGGAGCATGCAGGCCGGGCAACTCGTGGCCGCCACGGTCGCGCCAGTGGCCACGATGTTGTCCCGCTTGCGCTTGCCGATGCGCTTGGACAGGTCGTAATGCTGCAGGGTGAAGCTGCCGCCGGAACCGCAGCAGGAGTCCGCGCCGTCCATTTCCTTAAGCTTGTAGCGCGGATTGCAGCCGATCAACGCCCGGGGTTCGGCGGAGACGCCCAGGGATTTTTTCAGGTGGCAGGGATCGTGGTAGGTCACGGTCACCGGCTCGCCGGAAACGGCGACGTCGGCCGGCCTGACGCCCAGGTCCTGGATCAGGAAGGCGCTTATGTCCTTGACCTTGGCCGACAGCTCCTTGACCTGGTAGCGGGTCGTGGCCGGCAGGTCCTCGGCCATCAGGGGCCAGATCTTCTTGATGGTGGAGGTGCAGGTGGCGCAGGGCGTCACCAGCACGTCGAAGTCGGCCTCGGCGAAGACCTTCATGTTGAGGGCCACGAGCTTTTCAAAGGTCTCGCGGTCGCCCGAGGACAGGGCTGGGATGCCGCAACAGGCCTGGGCGTGGGGCATGAAGACGCCGACGCCGTGGTGGTCGCAGACCTTAAGGACCGCTTCGCCGATGCGAGGGAACATCTTGTCCACCACGCAGCCGTAGAAAAACGCGATCTTCAGGCCCGAGTGGCCGCGCGGCGTGTCGCGCGCCGTGGCGACGTCATGCAGCGGCTTGTCGGCCAGGGGCGCGAAGTGGCGGCCGCCGATGAGGTCGGAGAAGACCCTGGCGCAAGACGATCCCAGCATGTCGTTGACCGGCTTGGTGAAAAGCCCCTGGAACTTGGAGGCCACGCCAAGCACGGTGTCGAAGAGCTTGGGGTTTTGCAAAAGGCCGCGGAAGATGGCCCGTTTGACCGGCGGCAGGCCGTAGTAGCCGGTTAAAAAGGCCCGGGCCTTGAGGAAGATGTCCAGGGCCTTGACGCCGCTGGGACAGTTGGCCTGGCAGGAGCCGCACAGCAGGCAGGCGTCCAGGCGTTCCTTGACCCCGGCCGGGTCCTTGATGACCTCGTCGGCCAGGCATTCGAGCAGGGCGATCTTGCCCCGGGCCACGTGTCCCTCCAGGCCGGTCTCGGCGTAGATGGGGCACACGGCCTGGCACATGCCGCAGCGCATGCAGGCCACGAGCTGGTCGTCGATCTGTTTGAGCAGCCCGACGAGCTGACGCATCTCGCTCATGTTAGGCCCCCGTGATCTTGCCGGGATTGAGGATGTTCTTGGGATCCATGGCGGCCTTTAAGCGCTTGGCGTACATGATGGAACCCTGACCCACTTCCTTGACCATGTACTTGGACTTGGCCATGCCGATGCCGTGCTCGCCGGACAGCGTGCCGCCAAGAGCCAGGGCCACGTCGAAGATCTCGTCGATGGCCGCTTCCACCCGGGCGAACTCGGCGTGGTCGCGCTTGTCGGTGAGGATGGTGGGGTGCAGGTTGCCGTCGCCGGCGTGGCCGAAGGTGCCAATGGTCAGCTTGTACTTCTCGGCGATCTTCTCCAGCGCCCCGACCATGGCCGGGATCTTGGAGCGCGGCACGGTGGCGTCTTCGAGGACCGTGGTCGGGCGCACCCGGGCCAGGGCCGACAGGGCGGCGCGGCGGGCTTCCCAGACCTTGTTGCGCTCGACGGCGTCCTTGGCCACCTGGATGCGGGTGGCCCCGATGCGCTTGCAGATGGCCTCGACCTCGGCGGCTTCGTCCTCGACCTGGGCCGGATGGCCGTCCACTTCAATAAGCAGCAGGGCCTTGGCGTCGGTGGGCAGTCCGGCGTGGGCGAAGTCCTCGACGGTCTTGATGGTGAAGTCGTCCATGTATTCCAGGGTCGCCGGGACGATCTTGGCGGCGATGATGGCGGCCACGGTCTCGGAAGCTTTGCCCAGGTCGTCGAAGATGGCCATCATGGCCTTGCTGGCCTTGGGCGGCGGCACGAGCTTGAGGATGATCTCGTTGAAAACGCCCAGGGTGCCTTCGGAACCGACCATGAGGCCGTGGAGGTTCATGCCGGTGACGCACTTGACGGTGCGCGATCCGGTTTTGACCAGTTCGCCGTCCACGTCATAGAAGCTCATGCCCATGACGTAGTCCTTGGTGACGCCGTACTTGAGGCCGCGCAGGCCGCCGGCGTTCTCGGCCACGTTGCCGCCCATGGTGGACACGGCCTGGCTGCCCGGATCGGGCGGGTAGAACAGTCCCCGCTTGGCCACCTCGGCGGCGAACTTGGCCGTGACCACGCCGGTCTGGACCACGGCGTACATGTCGGCTTCGTTGATCTCGATGATCTTGTTGAGCGCGCCGGTCAGCACCACCACCCCGCCTTCGGAGGGGATGGTGCCGCCGCTTAAATTCGTACCCGAGCCGCGCACGGTCAGCGGCAGCCCGAGCTCATTGCAGGTTTTAACCACCCGTCCCAGAGCCTCGGGCGTCTCCGGACGCACGGCCAGGGCCGGGAGCTGGGGGGGAAGGACCGCCGCGTCGTAGGCGTAGTTGTGGCGGTCCACCTCGCTGGCCAGGACGTTGCCCGCGCCGACGATTTCCTCGAACTTCTGGGACAGGTGGTTGGTCATCGTTTTACTCGCTTGGCTTCGTTATTTGCCGGAACGGCCTTCGTCGCACGGTTCGCCGTCGCCGGGGCGGGCGTGTTCGGCCGTGGCCGGGGCAGAGCAAAAGGCCGGGTCATCGCCATGGGCAGCCTCGCCGGGAGCGGCCGGCGCGTCGAAGACCGGCATCTCGGCCAGGTACTGCAGCTGCTTGTAGCGCTCCATGTAGGACTGCTCCATGGAGGCGCGGTACTTCTTGGACAGGTCGGGATGCATCTTCTCCAGGGCGGCGTAGCGGACTTCGCCGGCCAAGAAGCCCTGGAAGTCGCCGGCCGGAGCCTTGGAGTCGATGGTCAGCGGGTTCTTGCCCTCGGCCTTGGCGTCGGGGTTGAAGCGGAACAGCGGCCAATAGCCGGTTTCCACGGCCAGCTTGGCCTCTTCCATGGACTTGCCCATGCCCTTGCGGATGCCCTGGTTGATGCAGGGGGCGTAGGCGATGACGATGGACGGTCCCTTGTGGGCCTCGGCTTCGAGGAAGGCCTTAAGCGTCTGGTTCTTGTCCGCGCCCATGGCCACCGAGGCCACGTAGACGTAGCCGTAGGTCATGGCCATGCGGGCCAGATCCTTTTTCCCGGTCACCTTGCCGGCCGAGGCGAACTTGGCGATGGCGCCCAGCGGGGTGGCCTTGGAGGCCTGGCCGCCGGTGTTGGAGTAGACTTCGGTGTCCATGACCAGGATGTTGATGTCCTCGCCCGAGGCGATGACATGGTCGAGGCCGCCGAAGCCGATGTCGTAGGCCCAACCGTCGCCGCCGAAGATCCACACGGACTTCTTGGTGAAGAGGTCGGCGTCGGCCAGGATGGAAGCCTGGACCGGATCGGCGGCGGAGAGCAGGGACTTCATCTGGTCGCCGGCCAGGCGCGAGGCGGCGGCGTCGTCCTTGCCGGCCAGCCAGGCGGCCATGGCGGCGCGCAGCGCGTCGGGCAGGCTGCCTTCCAGGGCGGCGGCCACCTTGTCGGCCAGCTTGTGGCGACGCTGGACCAGCGCCATGTTGTAGCCGAAGCCGAACTCAGCGGCGTCCTCGAACAGGGAGTTGTTCCAGGCCGGGCCGTGGCCGTCGGCGTTGATAGCGTAGGGAGCGGTGGGCGCTGAGCCGCCCCAAATGGAGGAGCAACCCGTGGCGTTGGCCACCATCATGCGCTCGCCGTAGAGCTGGGTAAGCAGCTTGACGTAGGGGGTCTCGCCGCAACCGGCGCAAGCGCCCGAGAACTCCAGCAGCGGCTGGTAGAACTGGCTGCCCTTGAGGTTCTCGCGCTTGACCAGGGAACCCTTGTTTTTGAGCTTCATGGCGAAGCCGTGGTTGGGGACCTGCTCGGCGGCCTCGGTCTCCAGGGGCTTCATGACCAGGGCCTTTTGCTTGGCCGGGCAGACGTCGGCGCAGGAGCCGCAACCCATGCAGTCCATGGGGAAGACCTGCATGCGGTAGGCCAGGCCCTTGAGCTCCTTGCCGGTGGCCGGCAGGGTGTCGAAGGAGGCCGGCGCGCCGGCCATTTCGGCCTCATCGGCCAGGAAGGGCCGGATGGTGGCGTGGGGGCACACGTAGGAGCACTGGTTGCACTGGATGCAGTTTTCCTTGATCCAGTGGGGGATGTTTATCGCCACGCCGCGCTTTTCGTACTGGGCGGTGGCCGTCGGGAAGGAGCCGTTTTCGGCAAAGGCCGACACCGGCACGTCATCGCCCTTCTGGGCCAGGATGGGGCGGATGACCTTGTTGAAGTACTCGGGCTCGTCGATGGCGGCGGCCGGGGCGTCGGCGACGCTGGCCCAGCCGGCCGGGACGGCGATCTCGACCAGGCCTTCCATGGCCATGTCCACGGCGTCGATGTTCATCTTGACGATCTTCTCGCCCTTGTTGCCGTAGGTCTTCTTGATGGAGTCCTTGAGCAGGCTGATGGCTTCCTCGATGGGCAGCACGCCGGCCAGCTTGAAAAACGCCGTCTGCATGATCATGTTGATGCGCGCGCCCAGGCCGACCTTGGCGCCGATGGCCACGGCATCGATGTTGTAGACCTTGATCTTCTTGGCCGCGATGGTGCGCAGCATATGGGCGGGGAGGTTCTTCTCCAGCTCCTCGGCGGTGTTCCAGGAGGAGTTCAGCACGAAGGTGCCGCCGTCTTTGATGCCTTCCAGGATCTCGTAGGTGTTGACGTAGCTGGGCTTGTGGCAGGCGATGTAGTCGGCCGCGTCAACCAGGTAGGTGGACTGGATGGGCTTTTTGCCGAAGCGCAGGTGCGACACGGTGATGCCGCCGGACTTCTTGGAGTCGTAGGCGAAGTAGCCCTGGGCGTAGAGGTCGGTGTTGTCGCCGATGATCTTGATGGCCGACTTGTTGGCGCCGACGGTGCCGTCGGAGCCAAAGCCCCAGAACTTGCACTGCACGGTGCCTTCGGGGACCGTGGGCAGCACGCCGGCCGAGGGCAGGGACAGGCCGGACACGTCGTCGGTGATGCCGACCACGAAGTGGCGCTTGGGCGCGGCGGCGGCCATGTTGTCGTAGATCGCCTGGACCATGCCGGGGCGGAATTCCTTGGACCCCAGACCGTAGCGGCCGGTCATGAGCTTGGGAATGGAGCCGCCGCGTTCGACGTAGGCCGAGCAGATATCTTCATAAAGCGGCTCGCCGAGGCTGCCGGGCTCCTTGCAGCGGTCAAGGACGGTGACGACCTTGGCCGAGGCCGGCATGACCTTGAACAGGTAGTCCGGGGCAAAGGGACGGAACAAGCGGACCTTGACCAGGCCGACTTTCTCGCCCTTGGCGGTCAGGTAGTTGACCACTTCCTCGATGGTCTCGCAGCCCGAGCCCATGGCCACGATGACGCGCTCGGCGTCGGGCGCGCCCACGTAGTCGAAGAGCTTGTAAGGGCGGCCGGTGACGGCGGCGACCTTGTCCATCTGGGCGGCCACGATGCCGGGCAGCACCTGATAGTAGGGGTTGGAGCGCTCGCGGCCCTGGAAGAAGATGTCCGGGTTCTGGGCCGTGCCGCGCAGGTCCGGGTGCTCGGGGTTCATGGACCGGGCGCGGAAGACGGCGATTTTGTCATGGGGAACCAGGGCCTTGATGTCCTCGTAGTCGATGACTTCAATCTTCTGGATCTCGTGGGAGGTGCGGAAGCCGTCGAAGAAGTGGACAAAGGGGACGCTCGATTCGATGGCCGAGAGGTGCGACACCAGGGCCAAGTCCATGCATTCCTGGACCGAGGCCGAGGCCAGCATGGCGAAACCGGTGGAGCGGGCGCTCATGACGTCGGAGTGGTCGCCGAAAATCGACAGGGCGTGGGTGGCGATGGCCCGGGCCGACACGTGGAAGACGCCGGGAAGCAGTTCGCCGGCGATCTTGAACATGTTGGGGATCATGAGCAGCAGGCCCTGGGAGGCGGTGAAGGTGGTGGTCAGCGCGCCCGCGGCCAGGGAGCCGTGGACCGCGCCGGCGGCGCCGGCCTCGGACTGCATTTCGCGGATGGTGACGGTCTGGCCGAAGATGTTTTTAAGGCCTTTGGCCGCCCACTCGTCCGCGATCTCGCCCATGGTGGACGAGGGGGTGATGGGGTAAATGGCCGCCGTATCACTCAAGGCGTAGGCGACGTGCGTGGTGGCGGTATTGCCGTCCATGCTCTTCATCTTCTTGGCCATGCTGCTGTCTCCTTAAAGGTTGTCGTTCGACCGAATGGGAGAAGGCCGGGTCGACCCTGCCGCATCCGCAAGTCGTGTGCCATCACGGCAAAAAGCAAGAATTCCGATGAATTGCCGACAAGATACAACCGCTCCGGGTCCAGGCGGGTCGCCGCATCCGGGAAATCGGATGGGGCTTCAGGGGCTAATACCCTGAAATGTATGACTTCGTAAAGCGCTGCCAGGAGGGCGGTCTGTCTGAATTTTCAGACGAGCCGCTCGAGTCTGGTTTTTCAGACTCGACGCCTCGGGCCGTGCTGCGCCAGGACAGGGGAGTTCAACCCCTTCCGTGCCACAAACAAGGCTTTTTGGCACGTAAAAAGGGCTGAAAATGACTTTGTTCCAAAAGTCCCAAGGAGGGGGCGGTGTTATTCAGACGTTGGCAGTCTGAAAAAGGCGACACGACAACGGTTCGGTGAGCAACGGCAAGCCTTTGCGTCCCGGCAACGGCAGGCAGCCGGTTGCGCCGGGCGTCCGGGCACGTGCGGGAGCGGTTGGCTGACGAGGAAAGAAAATCGATTGGCGCATTTTTGAAAACCGATTTTACGGTGAGGTTGTTCCCAATTTCCCAAGCTAGTCCCCGGCCGTGTCCTGCTCGGGGACGGCCAGGGCGTTTTTCTTGAGCAGGGCATAGAAGTGGGATCGCGACAGGCCGGAAATCTCCACCATGGCGGCCACGTCGCGGCCGTGTTCGGCCAGCAGGCCTTCCAGATAGCGGCGCTCCATGGCTTCCTTGTATTCCTTGAGGGTGCGCCGGCCCACGGGCTCCACCGGCAGGCCGAACCCCGAGCCCAGGGGCGACACGGGCCTGTTGCAGGATTGCATCCCGCGCTCCAGGGTGGACTTGGTCACCTTGATGCGCACGTCCTGGGGCAGGTGCAT
Source organism: Pseudomonadota bacterium (assembly GCA_023435825.1). Lineage (GTDB taxonomy): Bacteria > Desulfobacterota > Desulfovibrionia > Desulfovibrionales > Desulfovibrionaceae > Solidesulfovibrio. The sequence continues at coordinate 36,090 of JAEZMB010000344.1, forward strand.
GGAATAGAGGGTTTTCTCCCGGCCCGAGGCCAGAAAAGCCCGCTCCACGACATTTCGCAGTTCGCGCACGTTGCCCGGCCAGTCGTAGGCTTCGAGGATGGCCATGAATTCCGCGTCGAACCCCTTCTGGGGCAGGGCGTATTCGGCGGCCAGGGCGTCGGCGGCGGCCAGGGCCAGGGGTTTTACGTCTTCCACCCGGCAGCGCAAGGGCGGCAGGGCCAGTTCGATGGTCTTTAACCGGAAAAACAGGTCGCGCCGAAACGTCCCGGCTTCGACCATGGCCGCCAGATCGCGGTTGGTGGCGGCGATGAGGCGAAAGTCGCTACGCAGCTCATCGATGCCGCCCACCGGCCGGAAGGTCTTTTCGTGGAGCACCCGCAGGAAGGTCTTTTGGAGCGACAGCGGCATCTCGCCCACTTCGTCGAGAAACAGCGTCCCCCCGTCGGCCAGGCGCACCAGCCCCACCCGGTCGGCGTCGGCCCCGGTGAAGGCCCCTTTCTTGTGGCCAAAAAGCGTGCTCTCGACCAGGGTTTCGGTCAGCGAGGCGCAGTCCACGGTGACGAAGGGCTTTTTGGCCCGGCCGCTGTTGGCGTGGATGAGCCGGGCGAAAAGCTCCTTGCCGGCCCCGGTCTCGCCGGTGACCAGCACGGCGGCCGAGGCGGCGGCGGCCCGGGCCACCTGGTCCAGGCAGGGCTGCATGCGCGGACTGGCGGCGATGCAGCCGGACAGGCTCAAGGACACCGGCGCGCCGTGGTCGCCCCGGCGCTCCTCGCGGTATTTGAGCGCCCGCTTGAGGGTCAACATGATCTGCTTGATGGGCGAGGGCTTGACCAGATAGTCCCACACGCCTTCCTGGATGGCCAGTTCCGCGCCGTCAGGGTCGCCCATGCCGGTGAGGATGATGACCTCCGGCGCGTCAGGCAGGCGCTTTATGGCGGGCAGGGCGGCCAGGCCGTTGCCGTCGGGCAGGCGCACGTCCAGAAAGACCACGTCGAAGCTCTCGCCGGCCAAAAGCTCCATGCCCGCTTCCAGCGTGCCGGCTGCCTCGCTGGTCAGGCGCAGCTTGCGCGTGAGGCTCAAAATGGTGTCGCGGACCTCGGGATCGTCGTCGATGATGCAAACGGATTTCATGCGGCTATCGTCTGGGGTTTGGCGTCGAGCACCTCGCGGATGGCCGCCGAGATGATCGCCTGATTGTAGGGCTTGAGCACGACTTTTTTGATGTTGCCGGCCAGTTCCCGGTCCTCGATGTCGCCCAGGCGGCCCGAGACCAGGATGACGGGCAGGCGGGGGGCGATCTCGGCCACCTGTCTGGCCAGTTCCAGCCCGTTGGCGTCGGGCATGTCGTAATCGGTGATGACCACGTCGAAGGCGTCCGGGGTTTCGGCCAGGGCGGCCAGGGCCGGGGCGGCTCCGGGCTTGGCCGTGACCTCGTGGCCGAGCTGGGCCAGGACGCGCGGGATGGTCAGGAGCTGGTCCTCGTCGTCCTCGACAAACAGGATACGGTCGCGGCCCCGGTTGGCGGCCGGGCGCGGGGCGACGGCAGGCGCGTCGTCCTCGTCGAGCAGCGGCAGGTAGATGTCGAAGACGGTGTGTTCGCCGGGAGCGCTCGTCACCCGTACGCCGCCCCGGTGGCTTTTGACGATGCCGCGCACCACGGCCAGCCCCAGGCCCGTGCCTTCGCCTTTCTGCTTGGTGGAGAAAAACGGATCAAAGATCTTGTCCACGATGTCGCCGGCAATGCCCGGGCCGGTGTCGGCCACGGTGATGCGGGCGCAGCGTCCGGCCCGCGCCCCCACCTGTCCGGCGTGGTCTTCGTCCAGGTTGTCCTCGGCCAGCCTCAGGGCCAGGACGCCGCCGGTGGGGCGCATGGCCTGGAAGGCGTTGGTGCACAGGTTCATGACGATCTGGTGGAGCTGGGTGGGGTCGGCCCGGCAGGTGACGGGCGTGTCCGGGATTTCCACCACGATCTTGATGTTGCGCGGCAGCGAGGCCCGGATGAGCCCGGCCGCCTCGTTTATCACGTCGGCCACGTTGATGGGCGCGAACCCGGCCTGGGACGGGCGGGTAAACGACAGGATCTGCTTGACCAGCCGGCTGCCGCGTTCGCCGGCCTTGAGCACCCGGCGCAGGTCGTCCTCCATGGGGTCGCCCTGGGGCATGTCCATGAGCGCCAGCTCGGTGGAATTGATGATGGAGGTGAGGATGTTGTTGAAGTCGTGGGCGATGCCGCCGGCCAGAGTGCCGATGGCCTCCATTTTTTGCGACTGGAGGAGCTGGCGCTCCAGGCTCACCTTCTGGGTCACGTCCTCGGCCGTGGACAAAACGCCGACCACAGCCCCCTTGTCGTCGTGGAGCGGCACCTTCTTGATTTCCAGCAGCACGTCCAGGCCCCGGACGTTGCGGGCGGCCAGCTCGCCGGCGACGGGGCGGTTATGGTGCATGACGTCGATGTCCGTGGCCCGCACGGCGTCCACGTCCTCGGGGCGAAGCGGCAAGGCGGCGTCGTCGCGGCCCATGAGGTCGGCCAGGCCGTCAAAGCCGAAGAAGTCGATGAAGGCCCGGTTGGCCCCCATGTAGCGCAGGGCCTTGTCCTTCCAGGAGACGAGCTGAGGGATGTTGTCCAGGACCAGGCGCAGCATTTCCTGGGATTCGCGCAGGGCCCGCTCAGCCTCGTGGCGCTTGGTCACGTCCTCCACCACGCCTTCGACAAAAGCCAGATAGCCCTCCGGGTCGGCCACCAGCCTGATGGTCACGTTGGCCGTGACCTGCCGGGCATCGGGCCGCACGAAACGGGTCTCGAACTGGGCCGTGGCGTCCTCGTCCACGGCCGAGTCAATCAGCGCCGTGAAGCGCTCCCGGCCGCCAAAAAGCACTTCCAGCATGTCGCCCCGGCGGCGCGACAAGGTTTCGAGATCGTTGACGCCAAGCATGGACAGCATGGCCGGGTTGACGTCCACGGCCGCGCCGTCCGGGGTCATGCGGAAGATGCCCAGGGCCGAGTTTTCGAAGATGCCGCGGTATTTCTCCTCGGCCAAGCGCAGGCGCTCGGCGGCGCGCTTGAGTTCCGAGACGTCGTAGAGCACGCCCACAAGCCCGGCGATCTGCCCCTTGGCGCTTTCGTAGACGGCCCGGTGCAGGATGACCGAGTGGGGCGTCCCGTCAGCGGCTTCGATGTCGGTTTCGGCCATGCGCACGCCGGGTTCGCGCAAAAGCCCGGCGTCCTCGGCGGCAAGCGCGCGCGACAGCGGCGAATCGACCACGCCGGCGCAGGCGTCCACGGACCGGGGGTCGTCGCCCGCGCCGCAAAGGACCCGGAAGGCCGGGTTGCAGCCCCGGTATTGTCCGGCCTCGTCCTTGTAGTAGATGGGAATGGGGATGGTGTTGACCAGGGTTTCCAGGAAAGACACCTGGTCCTTGATCTTTTCCTCCACCGAACGGCGGCGCAGGATGTTGGTCACCAGCAGGACCATGACGTAGCACAGGATGAGCAGGCTGATGATGATGGTCCAGAAGACCGCGATGTTGATGTGGTAGAAGGGGTAGGGCTCGTTTATCAGGGAAAAGCCGGTGGGCAGCTTGTCCGTGGTGATGCCCAGGCGCAGCATTTCCCGGAAGTCGAAGATGAACGCGTCATTGGTCTTGGAGACGATGGGCAGCTCGGCCACGGGCGTGCCGTGCAGAATCTTGTCGGCCATCTCGGCGGCGATGCGGCCTTCCTCGAAGCCGCTGTGCAGCCGCCCGCCGACGATGCCGTGGCCGAGCATGAACTGCCAGGCGCTGTAGATGGGCACGTCGGAGTTGGCCCGGATGGCCGAGAGGACTTCGTTGACGGAATAGACGTCCTTCTCGGTGTCCTTGTAGAAGGGAATGAGAAAGATCATGGCCTCGTCGGTCAGGTCGCGGACCCGGCCGAGGATGCCGGTCAGGGTCAGGTTGTCCTCGTATTCGAAGGAGAGGCGGCCGGCGAAGTCCGGCTCCACGGCCCGCAGCTGGTTGCCGATGGCCACGCCGGTCACCGAGGTGTCGCCGAAGATGACGAGCTTGTCGCGGCCGGGATGGAAGCGCAGGGCCAGTTCCAGGGTGGTCTTGATGTCCGGGTTTTCGAGAACGCCGGTGAAATTGGGGTGGCCGTCGAGCCAGGCGGGCTTGAAGTCGTTGACGCCGCAAAACACCACCGGCGTGTCGGGGAACAACTCGTCGTGGTATTCCCGCAAAAAATCGAAGGCATAGTTGTCCGAGGCCAGGATGACCTCGAAGCGGGTGTTGCGGTACTTGAGCTTGTAGAAATCGTGGAGCATGGCCCGCAGCACGGGGTCGGCGTACTTTTTCGAGTCCATGTACTCGATCTGCAGGTCCACGTTGAAGTCCGAGGCGGCAAACGCCTCGCGCACGCCGGCCAGGATCTCGTCGGACCACTGGTAGCCGTTCTGGTAGGAATTGAAAAACAGGACGTTCTTGCGGATCTTTTCAGCCCGGGCGGGGCTGGCCAGGACCAGCTGGAGCAGGGCAAGGCAAAACAGAAGCCTTCGGGCCATGGGGACTCGCGAGGGAAGAAGTGTCGGGCCACGCGGCCCGGGAAAGGTCTTTTCCGAAGTTTGTCATGGCCGGCCGGGAAGTCAAGACCTTGGACCGGTAACACCTGGCGGCGCGGGCAAGGGTGATGCTCGCGGTTGCCGGCCCGGCCGCCGATCCGGCAATCACGGGCAAGGATTGAAACCGGAATTAAAGGGTGGTACAGGCTCTGGCTCACGTGGAAGCGTTTCGTCACCGGTGTGGCGCCCGGACTTCAAATCCGGTGTGCGGTCGCGAGGTCGCAGGTAGGTTCGACTCCTATACGCTTCCGCCATTGTTGGTTTTTCCAACCTCCTGAGTTGCCTCCAGTCCACCCTGTCTCCTGGCTTAGGATTTTCCGGCCGAAGTCTGTCCCCGGTGTCCCGGCGGCAGGCTCGTACCTGTGACTTTAGCCGATGCGTTGAGGAGTCCCATGTCCAAACCGCCTGCCGATGTGGCCCAGCGGGCCAAGGTCTTCAAAGCCCTGGGACACCCCAGCCGCCTGCTCATGGTCGAAGCCCTGGGCCGGGGCGCGCTTTGCGTGTGCGAACTGCGCGATCTGGTCGGTTCGGACGTCTCCACCGTCTCCAAGCATTTAAGCGTGCTCAAGGAAGCCGGCATCGTGGCCGACGAACGCCGGGGAACCAGCGTCTATTATTCCCTGCGACTGGGCTGCGTCACGGGTTTTCTTTCTTGTGTCGAACATTTCTTTGCGCAACAAATTGAAGAACAAATAATTTATCTCAAGGACTTGCGTCAACAGTCCGGAGACTGATGCGGCGTGTATGGCTATTTTCTTCTTGCTTTGGTGACACGTATTTTCTAAAATCCGTGTCATAGACGATGGGATAGCGGCCCCGCCTGGATCGACTCCGGCGGGCTTGGCTCCACACCGTGCAGCAAGGCGACACCACCATGAACGACGGCGCGCAGGCACACGAGGTTTTGGAAACGGCCCCCGGCCAGCCGGCCGGCGAAAAGACCCGCAACCGCTACGACCACATGGAATGGGCCGGCGCGTTTGGCGACATCGGCACGCTCATTCCCTTTGTCGTGGCCTACATCACCATCCTCGGCATCGATCCCCTGGGGCTGCTCTTCATGTTCGGCGCCTGGAAGATCGCGGCCGGGCTGTTCTACAAGACCCCCATCCCCATCCAGCCCATGAAGGCCATCGGCGCGGCCGCCGTGGCCGGCGGCATCACCCCGGCGGCGCTTTTCGGTTCCGGGATCACCACCGGACTGTTCTGGCTCGTCATAGGCCTTACCGGCACCATCGACTACGTGGCCAAGCTCGCCACCAAGCCCGTGGTGCGCGGCATCATGCTCGGCCTTGGTATGTCGTTTGTGGTGGAAGGCATCCACCGCATGGTGGCCGAGCCGGTGTTGGCCGGCATCGGCCTGACCATCACCTTCGTGCTGCTGTCCAATCCGAAAATTCCGGCCATGTTCGTGCTGCTGCTCATCGGCGTCGTGGCCGCGCTCATCGGCAATCCGGCCCTGTGGTCGGAGCTGACCCAGGTGAGCATCGGCTTCAGGCTGCCGGAATTCGGCCTGCATCAGATGACGTTTAGCGACATCGTCACGGGCACGCTGCTGTTCACCCTGCCGCAGATACCGCTGACGCTGGGCAACGCCGTGGTGGCCATCGCCGCTGAAAACAACGAACTGTTCCCGGACCGGCCCGTCACCGAGCGCACCATGTGCATAAGCCAGGGCATCATGAACATCATTTCGCCCCTTTTCGGCGGCGTGCCCATGTGCCACGGCGCGGGCGGCATGGCCGGCCACGTGCGCTTCGGCGCGCGCACCGGCGGCTCACTGGTGATCCTTGGGTCCATCGTCATCATCATCGCGCTCTTTTTCAGCCAGTCCGTGGCCGTCATCTTCAAGATGTTCCCGCCCTCCATCCTCGGTGTCATCCTTTTCCTGGCCGGGGCCGAACTGGCCGTTACCGTGCGCGACATCGGCAACAAGCGCGACGAATTCTACACCATGATCGTGGTGGCGGGATTTGCCATGTGGCACATGGGCGTGGCCTTCGTGGTCGGCGTCATCCTCGACAACGCCCTGCGCCGCAAGTGGATAAAGATCTAAGCGGGCGCTGATGCCGGGCCGGGGAGTCTCCCCGGCCCGGTCTGGACGCGCGGGCTACCGCCGTCCGATTTACCCCTCGCCGTGGTGCTGGGGAATCAGAACAATGATTCCGATGGCACAATAAAAACAATAAAATCGATGAGCTAATCGAGCATCGGGCTAAAGCCGTCGGCGTTGTGGCGTCACATCGTCAGCCACCGTCCCGCTGCCGTCGGCGTCGCCATCGCCTCGTTTCCCCTTTCCCTGTTCCCATTTTCCTACGCCAGAGCCCCAAAATCCCCCTTGCCGGCCGTTGGCTGTTTTGCTATTTTGCCTTTTGACCAAATAGCAAATCATGGCCGCCGTCGGCCGGGAGTTCCAACCATGCAACATGATGAAAAAACGGCGCAAGTTGCCTGCGCCTGCGCCGGTACCGATCCGGAGCAATTGGCTGCCACGGGCCGGGTCTGGCCCTCGCCGCGCCGCCTGATCCTGGGAGCCGTCGGCCTGGCCGCCTGGTTTTTGCTTTACGGCAAACTGCTCGCGATTTCGAAATTCCTCACCTACGACGTCATCGGCCTTGAACGCGGGTCGCACCTGGGCGATTCCATCGAATTTTTCCTCTACGATTCGCCCAAGGTGCTCATGCTCCTGACCCTGGTCGTCTTTGGCGTCGGCATCATCCGCTCGTTTTTCACCCCCGAACGCACCCGCCGCATCCTGGCCGGCAAACGCGAATCCGCCGGCAACGTCATGGCCGCGCTGCTGGGCATCGTCACGCCCTTTTGCTCCTGCTCGGCCGTGCCGCTTTTCATCGGCTTCGTCTCGGCCGGCGTGCCCCTTGGCGTGACCTTTTCCTTCCTCGTGTCCGCGCCCATGGTCAACGAGATCGCGGTGGTGCTGCTCTACGGCCTGCTTGGCTGGAAGGTGGCGGCCCTCTACATGGGCATGGGGTTGGCCGTGGCTATTGTCTCGGGCTGGGTGCTTGGCCGGCTCAATCTGGAGCGCTACGTGGAGGACTGGGTGCTGGCCATCCGGGCCGGTGGCGGCGACGCGTCCACCACCGACCTTACCCCTGACGGGCGCATCGATTACGCCATCCAGGCCGTGCGTGACATCCTGGGGCGCACCTGGAAATGGGTGCTTTTGGGCATCGGCGTCGGGGCCGGCATCCACGGCTACGTGCCCGAGGGCTTCATGGCCAACATCATGGGGCAGAACAACTGGTGGTCGGTGCCGGTTTCCGTCGCCATCGGCATTCCCATGTATTCCAACGCCGCCGGGATCGTGCCGGTGGTGGAGGCGCTGCTGTCCAAGGGCGCGGCGTTGGGCACGGTGTTGGCCTTCATGATGGCCGTCATCGCCTTGTCGCTGCCGGAGATGGTGATCCTGCGCAAGGTTCTCAAACTGCCTTTGTTGCTGGCGTTCGCCGGCATTGTCGGCTGCGGCATCCTCATCGTAGGCTATGTCTTCAACCTGATCCTGTAGGAGGCTTGTATGCGTTTCCTGGCCCAACTGTTCCCGGAGTTCGCGGCGAAACTCGACGAGATGGACGCGCTGTATGCCGAGAAGCGGCTCATCGACGAGAAAACCTACCAGTTCATCTGCTTCGCGGTGTCGATCAAGGCCCGGTCCAAGCCCTGTGTGCTCAAGCACTTCAAGGGAGCCCTCGACGCCGGGGCCAGCCTGCAGGAGCTGGCCTACATTCTGGCCCTGGTCATGCGCGAGGCGGCCGGCGCCGACGACTGCTGGACCCATGACGTGCTGGGCGACGTGGCCGACATCGTGGCCGGAAAAATCGACTGCGGCTGCCAGAAGTAGCCGCCGACAAGGAGCCAATCCATGTTGATTCAGGTGCTCGGCACGGGGTGTTCCAAGTGCAATGAGCTGGAAAAGCTGGTCAAGGACGTGGTGGCGGCCAAGGGCTGCGACGCGACCGTGGAAAAGGTGACCGACCTGCAGCAGATCGCCATGCTGGGCGTCTTCGTGACGCCGGGCCTGGTCATCGACGGCGTGGTCAAGGCGGCGGGGAAGATGCCCACGCGCCAGGAAATTGAAGGGTGGATTGGGTAAGATGAGCGTGATGGGGCGGGAAATCAAGTGTATGTTGATTTCCCGCTTTGAAGTTACTGTCTGGAAGGACGCAGTTAAGGCAGAAACAGAAGCTTGTCACCCATGTCTTGTTGGTCGCGTGCTCTTTGATTATAGCCCTCTTTGAGCTTATTGAGAAATGAATCGTTGGTGTTCTTGATTTTGGTTGAATCGTATAAAATGTATTCAAGCTGTTTAGGAAAAATTGAATCCTTTGGGTAGTGGGGCATGCCGGTAGATGGAGTGATGAATGCGATTAAGACTATCCCTGCTTGGTCGTGTGCGTCTGTTATATTGTATTTGTAATCGCCGATGTGTGTAGACATGATTTGCGTGCTAAGCTCTTGCAGAGAAATTTCTGGTCCAAAAGTTTGAGAATGATTCTGCTGCCAGACGAGAGTAATGACGCCGTCTTTGGTCATTTTTAGTTGTGGCTGGCCGTACTTTTCCATCAGTGATTTTGTTATTTTATCGACAGTTGGAGTTACTCCCTCCTGCCAATTAAATGTTACAATTCGACGAATGGCTATTATGCGATGTGGTTTCTCTAATTCTGTAGCGATCTCAAATTTTTCAATTTCGCTATGGGCAACAATTGATGCTTCCACGCCACAAACTGCCTTGGGAAGTTCGAAGCCGCAGTAGTTCTTGTAGCTGTGAAATATTTGAAATTTAGGCGGATTCTTAGAGTAGGATAATATTTTGACTGCGCTCTCTGTGCTGTCGCCTAGTTCAATTCCGTTTATACTCCATTTGTTTTGCTGGTTCGCATGAGCTGGAGTATGTAAGTAACTCAATAAAAATATGCATAAAATGAATCGGAATATTATCATGGTTGTTCTCGCATGTACAAACGAAGATAATTTGTTGAGTATGATCTGATTTCGAGTAAAATCGAAGAAGTGTTGTGTCTGCAAGCTAATTGACAGACAGTCTGACCGTTGTCTTTTTCAATTCTTCAGCAATGTCGGATAATCGTTTGGCTTCTGTTGATTCTATGGTTTCGTATTCAATGTGTTCTTGGTCGAGAAACGATTTCACTTCGGAAATATTAATTGCAAAATTAATATTTTGAGGGATGACACCTGCTTTTGAGACCACGGCCTGATCGCTTATTTTCGAAACAATGACACCGACAAGATTTCCTGAGGTATCCAACAGCGGACCGCCGCTGTTTCCTGGCTGGATGGGTGCGGTGATTTGCAGTTTTCCTGGGTCATTGTTGAGGCCAGACATGGCGCTGATCGTGCCGTCTGTGATTCGTAATTCATCTGTAAGCAACGTGGGCAACGGATAGCCGGCAGCGATAATTCCATCCCCTGTTCGTACAGGGTTGCCTTCACGAAATTTGATGAAATGGGGGTGCGGAGCTTCGCTTGTGAGAAGCGCCAAGTCTTTCTTTTGGTCAACGGCTTTTACAGATAGAGGGATGGCTTTGCCTTCGTAAGTTGCTTCTATTTTGCTTGCTCGATCTATGACATGATAATTTGTTAATATCGTTCCATTTTTATTCACAAAAAAACCGGTTCCGTAGCTTTTTCCATGCGGATCATCAGCGGTATGGACAGGAGGCCTTCCAGAAAAATCTTTTCCTTCGCATATCTCTTTAGTGACTGCGCGCAAAGGACCGCCGTATGTATTTGTCTTGTAAGTTTTGTTGAATTTCTCGCTAAATATTGGCAAGCCGTTGTCGTCGTGGACGCTGTAAGACAAGATGGTATATGTTGATTCTTTGCAGTTGAGTTTGTTGACGAACACCATATCGTATAGAGCGGTTGGGTCACCCTGCTTTTCAAGATATCCTCTTTTGTAAGAGGTTCTTGTCAGCTTTAAGTTGAAATTGTAGATAGACTCATCAGTGTTTTTGATTGAATCCCTGTCGATGAAATAAAAGTCATCGCGTGCTGTATAAATAAAGAACCAGTCCACGGAATAGGCCGGCGAAGAAAGTGTCAGCAGTATGACGATAAGCAGGGAAACGGATCTTAATGCCATGGATTGAGTCCATCACTTGTAAAAGTTTATTTATTATTCTGCATCTAAATAGCTTATTTATTTTCCATAATTATGGAGTATTGTCAAACGTTTTTCTGGACACAATTCTATTTTCAGATTTCTGCTGGATCTCAAAACAATGGCGACCGACTCCTCAAGGAGCCGGTCGCCATTGTTCATTTATCGGATAGCGGATGGATGCTGTGGATAGGTTCGCGGATGCCGCTATTCCACCCCTAAAAGCGCCTGGGCGAAGTCCTGGCCGTCAAAGGGCCGCAGGTCTTCCATTTTCTCGCCAAGGCCCACGTAGGTGATGGGCACCGAGAACGACAGCGCGATGCCGACCACTACGCCGCCCTTGGCCGTGCCGTCGAGCTTGGTCAGGATGATCTCGTCCACCCCGGCCGCTTCACCGAAAAGCTTTACCTGGGACAGCGCGTTCTGGCCGGTGGTGGCGTCCAGCACCAGCACCGAGCGGTGGGGCGCGCCCGGATGCTTTTTGCCCACCACCCGGTGGATCTTGCGCAGTTCTTCCATGAGGTTGGTCTTGGTGTGCAGCCGGCCGGCCGTGTCCAGGTAGACCACATCGTAGCCCTCGGCCAGGGCCTTGTCCATGGCCTCGAAGGCGACGGCCGCCGGGTCGGCGTTGGCGCCCTTGCTGTAGAAGTCCGCGCCCACGCGCTTGGCCCAGATGTGCAGCTGTTCGATGGCCGCCGCCCGGAAGGTGTCGCCGGCGGCGATGAGCACTTTCTTGCCGCGCATCATGTCGCGGTGGGCCAGCTTGGCGATGGTGGTGGTCTTGCCCACACCGTTGACGCCGATCATCATGACCACTTCAGGCGGGTTGATGGCCTTGATGGTCTTGGGGGTGCGGAAAATCTCGGCCAGCTCCTCGCGCAGGATCTCCTTGAACACGGCCGGATCGGTGGTGCCGCGCTTTCTGACCTTGTCGCGCAGGGCGTCCAGCAGCTTGGCCGCCGGCTCGAAGCCCACGTCGGCCATGATGAGGATTTCCTCGAGTTCTTCCCAAAAGGCTTCGTCAATGACGGCATGGCGGCCGAGCAGGCCGTCGATGCGCTTGACGATCTGTTCCTTGGTCTTGGCCAGCCCTTCGGAGAGCTTGAGGAAAAGCCGGTTGCGCTCGTCTTCCTCGTCTTCGAGGTCAAGGGCCAGGGCCAGGCGGTACTGGAGTTCGGAGCGGAACAGCTCCACCTCGTCGTACTCCATGACCGCCACCCAGTCGGCGAACTTGGCGACAAAGGCGTCGGCCTCGGCGCTCGGCGCTTCCAGGCTTTCGAACAAGAAGCGCAGGCGTTCCCACAGGACCGGCCCGGCCACGTCCACGTCGGCCAGCAGCACGTCGAGCCAGACGGACAGCTTGGGTTCGGCCTGGCGCAGGGCCAGGACCAGGGCGTTGCGCCAGGGCGCTTCCTCGGCAGCGGCCGCAGCCGGGGCGACGGGAGCCGGCTTAGGCGCGGCAACAGGCTGCGGCTTGGGCGCAGGGGCGACGGGTTCGGCCACGGTGACGACGGGCTGCGCCTCGGGGGCGGGAGACGGCTTGGGTGCAGGCTCGGGAGCCGGTTCGGGCGTGGGCTCCGGCTTGGGCGTCGCGGCCGTCCCGGCCAGCGGTTCGGGCGCGGATTCGGGGGCCTCCGGCTGGGCCGACGGCGCTGCTTCGGTCCGGGAAGCCGGCAGGTCTGCAGTCGTTGGCGCAACGTCGGCTACGTCCTCAAGCGGCGTTGGAGGCGCGGCTTGGGGCGCGGCACCGTGTTCCTGGCCGGGGGCCGGTTCGGGCTGGGACTTGCTGTCGGCCAGTTCCGGCGCAACGGCCGGTGAAAGATCGGTCGCGGGTTGGGCCGCAGCCTGGGGAGCCGGTTCGGCAGCCCGAGACGATGCCGCCGCATCGGCGGCGACAACCGGGGAGGGCTGCGGCGCGGCAGGTGTTTGCGGGGCCGGTTGCACTGCCGACGTGTCGGCGACGACAGGAGCGGATTCGGATGGGGCAGAAGCGGCTTCGGCGGCCGGAGCGGAGGCGTCGGCGGGGGCCTCAGCCGGGGCTTCGGCGGCGGGTTGAACCGTGGCATCCGGCGCGTTGTCCGCCGTCCAGAATTTCTTGAGCTTGGAAAAAAAACCCATGGGGCATGATCCTTCTGTGCGAAAGGGGGTTGGCAAACCAGGCGCGCCGGACGGCGCGGCCAAAAAGTATAGCTTTTAGGCTTTCTGGAAGCAACCGCCGCGTGGCGGCGGGCCGGCCGCCGATCAGCCCAGAACGGACAAGGCCTGGTCGAGGTAGGAGCCGATGGCCTGCTTGGCCGGGTCGGGGAGCTTATGGAATTTCAGGCCCAGTTCCAGCCGGCGGCCGGACAGGGCGACGCGCTTGACCACGCCGGCCAGGGCCGTGTCCGGAGACTGGCCGAAAAGGCCGCAGCGCAGCAGCACGTCGTCGTCAATGGCCACGGGCGGGGCCATGGCTGGCCCGGACTCGGGCAGGGCGGCGGTAAACAGACAGCCGGAGTGGCTGAGGTCCATGACCATGCCCGGCAGATCGGCCCCGGCCACGTTGGCCTGGCCCGGCAGGCAGCAGGACACCCGGGGGTGGCGGCGCAGATCGTGGGATTCGAGCTTTTTGGGAAAGGTGAAAAAGACCAGGGGAAAGGGAATCTGGATGAACCGGATGACCTGGGTGGAAAAACCCACCACCGTGCCTTCGTGCAGATAGCGCACGATGGCCGTATTGTCGGGATACAGGAGCTGGTAGAGGGCGTCGCGGCCGGTATCCGGCACGACCGGGGCCTGGGTGACGACGAAGCGGCCACGCACATGGCCCACGCAGACCGTGGCCAGCTTGTCCGGCAACCCGGACAGTTCCAGGATGACCTTGGCCCCGGGCGGGCAGTGGAAATGGTTGAGGTCCGGGCCGCTCATTGCCGCGCCCCCGCCTCGGGGGCAGCCCCGGGCACGCCGTTTTTGGCCAGATAGTCACGGTATTTGAGCGCCGCCTCGAAGCCGGCGTCCAGGGACAGGGCGGTTTCAAGATGGCCTACGGCCCCTTCGAGATTGCCGGATTCGGCCAGGGCGCGGGCAATGTTGAAATGGAGATGGGCGTCGTCGCCATTGTGCTCCAGGGCCTTGCCGTAGAAGGCGATGGCTTCGGAGAAGTGCTTTTCCTTGCGCAGGCTGATGCCGAACTCGTTGAACAGGTGGCGCTCCTGCTCCTGGAAGATGGCGTCGTTGCTCATGAGCCGGCGCATGGCCGTGGCCAGCTTCTTGCCGTCGCCCTTTTGCATGTGGATCTTGCCGAGTTCGATATTGGCCTTGGGATGCTTCTCGTCTAGGAGCAGGGCCTTGCAGAATTCCTTTTCCGCCGCGTCCAGGTCATCCTCGGCCAGGTATTTGTCGGCCTGGGCCAGCTTCTTCTTGAGCGAATCGATAAAAGGCAGGCAACGCTTTTCGTAATAGCCGACTTCAGGGGTGTAGTTCTTGATGAACTCTCCCTTGGAAATCGTGGTCAGCGGCCCGGAAGGGACGGAGTTGGCGTTGAGTGCCTGCACCACGTATTCGTCATCCTCGGTGCGGCGCACGAACCAGAGGGTTTTCTGCTCGTAGGTGCGGGTCGTGGCCCCGTGGCCGGTGCCCGCCGCCTTGACCAGGGAATACACGCCCAGGATGCGGCAATGGGCCAGCGGGTTCTCGTCGTGTTCCTCATCCTGCTCGGGAACGGCCGTGATATCAGTGGACACGATGCAATCCATTGGTTCGGGGCGATTCGACCAACGAAGACAAGCGTGAGTCGAAGAAATTGCCGGTTTTTCCAGGCGAATGCGGAAGACTAGCAAGCATACGTCAGCCTGGTCGGGCGACAAGGCCCAACTACAACAGTAAGCGCCTACACCCGGTCAGGCGTCTTGTCAAAACAAAGGCGACGCCGTGTCGTAACAAGCGCCGCCTCTGTGGTATTCGATATTTGCTAACTGATTACAGGTCTGCGTCGTGTCTTTTCCACTTGTCTTGTGTTGGCAACACATTTGGTTGCTGCAACACGTTGGTCGGGAACCGAGGGACGTTTCTAGAAAGGCGGCCCTAGCAGCCTTCGCCCCCGCCGCCGCAACAGGCCTTGCCCAGGCCCTTGCGCCGGCTCTTGAGCTTGGACAGGTCGCCCGCGCCGTAGACCTCGGCCAGGGCCGACTCCACCAGACCCGAGCATTCAAAGGGCAGCACGCCCGAATCGGCCAGGACCTTGCGCGGCGTCTCGCCGCAGGCGGCGATGAGCACGGCCCGGCAATCGAGAAGAAGCTTGGCCATGTCGATCCAGCGCTTGGTGCCGCCGCCGGGTTCAGGAGCGTAGCGGTCCTCGACAAAGACGAAGTTGTCACCTTCCTGCTTCCAGATCTGGAACTTGTGGGCCTCGCCCAGGTGCATGTTGACCAGCAGCCCCTCGCGGCTGGCCACGGCGACGTAGGGCCGCTTGGACAGGTCCACGCCCGGCAGCGCCTTGGCGCAGTCGCCGAGGATGCCGGCCATTTCGCCCGAGAGATCCTTGCCGAGAAGCCCCACGGCGTCGGCCCGGCAACGCTTGCAATGGGTCATCTGGGGCACCACGTCCTTGGCCTGTTCGCGCAGGTTGTGGATGAGTTCGTGGGTGGGGGCGGGCACGTCGGCAAAGGGCGTGTCGGCCACCGGGAAGATGGGCATGATGTTTTGGATGTCCACGCTAAGCTCGGACAGGGTCTTGGAGACCTCCAGCACGTGATGGTCGTTGACGCCCGGGATGACAATGGTGTTCGATTTGACGATGACGTCGTGTTCCTTGAGGATCTTAATACCTTCGAGCTGGCGGGACAGCAGCAGGGCGGCCGCGGATTCGCCGCGCAGGATGACCTTGCCGTCGCGGGCCCAGGAATAGACCTTGGCCCCGATCTTCGGGTCCACGGCGTTGACCGTGACGGTGACGTGGGTGACGCCCAGCTCGGCCAGGGTCTTGGCGTGGGCCGGCAGGGCCAGGCCGTTGGTGGACAGGCAGAACAGCAGTTGCGGGTACTTGTCCTTGAGAAGAGCGATGGTCTCAAGGGTCTCGGGGTTGGCCAGGGGGTCGCCCGGGCCGGCGATGCCGACCACGGTGATGCGGGGTTCTTTTTCCAGCACCTTGTCCATGTAGAGCAGGGCCTGGGCCGGGGAGAGCACGGCGCTGGTGACGCCCGGGCGCGATTCGCTGACGCAATCGTACTTGCGATTGCAGAAGTTGCACATGATGTTGCACTTCGGCGCGATGGGCAGGTGGACGCGGCCGCAGGTTCCGGCGGATTCGCGATTGAAGCAGGGGTGCTTGGAGAGGTCCTTTTCAGTGGTCATGATCGCGCTCCTTTAGAGATAGCCGTAACCCACGGCGCTGTCTTCCTGCTTGCGTTCCAAGACGACGTTGACGAGTCGGTCGAAAAGTTCCTGAGTGCCGCCGTAGGCCACATGGCGCATGCGCTGGCCGCCGAAGCGGTCGTGGATGGGGAAGCCCACCCGCATAAGCGGCACGTTCCAAGCCTTGGCGTAGGTGTAGCCCTTGCTGTGGCCGACGAGCAGATCCGGGGCCAGATCGGCCGCCTGCTCGGCGATGTCGTGGAAGTCCACGCCTTCGCGCGCCTCGGGCGGTTCGGGCAAAAGCCCCTCGGTCACGGCGGCGAGCTGGGCCTTGAAATTCTTGCAGGTCGCGCCGGTGGCGCACAAGATGGGCTTGACCCCGATCTCGGCCAGGAAAGCCGTCATGGCGATGACCAGGTCTTCCTCGCCGTAGACGATGGCGCGCTTGCCGGCCACGTACTTGTGGCCGTCCACATAGGCGTCCACCAGCCGGCCGCGCTCGTCCTGGTACTTTTTCGGCGTGGGGACGCCGGTCAGTTCTTCCAGGGCGGCGAACAAGGCGTCGGACTCGCGGATGCCGACCGGGATGCCGATCCGGAGGTTTTTCACGCCAAAGCGGCGCTCCAGGTTGGCCCCGGCCGATTCGGCCACATGGTCGGCCCGGCCGCATTCGATGGACCCCAGGGACCCGGACATGGCCCGGATGTCGGCCAGGGTGGTGCCGCCGGCCGGGAGCTTTTCGTAGTCGAGCAGGGCCGGCCGGTCCATGGAGTCGGAGATGTCGGGCAAGACGGTGGCGTCCACGCCGAAATCGGCCAGGATGTCCTTCAAATGCCGCAGGTCGGCCGGCGACACCAGGCCGGGCATGAGGTTGACCCGCCGCTGCGGCTCGGCCTTGACCTGCACGAGCTGGGAAGCCAGGGCGGCCACGGCGGCGTGCCAGCCTTCCATGTGGGTGCCGGAGTAGCTCGGGGTGGAGACATGGACGATCTCGGGCAAGGGCAGGTCACCGAACTCCTTGCGAAATTCGGCCAGCAGCCGGGGCACGTCGTCGCCGATGGTCTCGGTCAGGCAGGTGGTGGCCACGCCGACCACCGACGCGCCGTACTTGCTCATGACGTTGAGGATGCCCTTCTTGAGGTTGGGGCCGCCGCCGAAGACCGCCTGCTTTTCGCCCAGGGCCGAGGAGGCGATGTCCATGGGCTCGCGGAAGTGGCTGATGATGTAGCGGCGCATGTAGGTGGCGCAGCCCTGGGAGCCGTGCAGGAAGGGGATGGCCCCTTCGACGCCCCGAAAGGCCAGGGCGGCGCCCAGCGGCGTGCACAGCTTGCAGGCGTTGGTGGTGGAGACGTAGGGCGAGTCGCTCATATGGCCTCCTTCTTGGCGGCTTCGGCCTTGGCCA
This sequence comes from Pseudomonadota bacterium, assembly GCA_023435825.1. GTDB lineage: Bacteria > Desulfobacterota > Desulfovibrionia > Desulfovibrionales > Desulfovibrionaceae > Solidesulfovibrio. Next base: position 53,557 of record JAEZMB010000344.1, read on the forward strand.
TGGCTTCGCGGCGGGGGACGAACCGCCAGATGGGGCTGGTGGCCGAGGCGTGGACCTCGCGGGCGAAGTTGAGCATCCCGACAAAGCCTTCCAGGGCTTCCTTGCGTTCGTGGTTGTGGTCGCAAAAACCGACCCCGAGCTTGTGGGCGATGGGCCGCTCCTTGACGCCGCCGACAAAGAGGTCAACGTCGAGTTCCTTGACGAACTTGGAGAGTTCCAAGGGGTTGGAGTCGTCCACGATGACCGTGCCCGGGTCACAGATGGCGGCCAGCTCTTCGTAGTCTTCCTTGGTGCCGGTCTGGGAGCCGACCAGCACGACCTTCATGCCCAGGTGGCGGAAGGCCTTGATGAGCGAGAAGGCCTTGAACGCGCCGCCGACGTAGATGGCGACCTTCTTGCCTTCGAGGTCCTTGCGGTACTGTCCGAGCTGGGGCAGCAGCACCGAGAGTTCCTCGCGCACCACCTGCTGGGCGCGTTCCATGATGCCCGGGTCGCGGTCCTTGAAATGTTCGGCCACGGCGTAGAGGGAGTCGGCCATGTCCTCGATGCCGAGGTAGGAAGCCCGGATGAACGGGATGCCGTACTTCTCCTGCATCATCTTGGCCAGTTCCATGGTGGCCCCGGAGCACTGCACGACGTTGAGGGCCGCGCCGTGCGCCCGGCGGATGTCGTCCACCCGGCCGTCGCCGGTGATGTTGGCCACGGTCTCCACACCCATGCGCTTGAAGTAGTCGCGGATGATCCAGATCTCGCCGGCCAGGTTGAAGTCGCCCAGGATATTGATGGAAATGGGGCTGATGTCGGAAATGTCGCCCGTGCCGGTCAGGGTGAACATGGCCTTGCAGGCGGCGGTGTAGCCCTCGCGCTTGTTGCCCTTGAAGCCTTCGGACTGGACCGGGATGACCGGGATGCCGGTCTTCTCGGCCACGTCGCGGCACACGGCGGCCACGTCGTCGCCGATGATGCCCACGATGCAGGTGGCGTAGACAAAGGCCGCCTTGGGCTTATGGCGTTCGATAAGTTCGAGCAGGGCGGCCTTGAGCTTTTTCTCGCCGCCGAAAATGACGTCCTTTTCCTGGAGATCGGTGGAAAAGCTCAGGCGGTGCAGTTCCGGGCCCGAGGACAGCGCGCCCCGGATGTCCCAGGTGTAGACGGCGCAGCCGATGGGGCCGTGCACCAGGTGCAGGGCGTCGGCGATGGGGTAGAGCACCACGCGCGAGCCGCAAAAAACGCAGGCCCGCTGGGACACCGCACCGGCCAGGCTGTCGCGGTTGCAGGCCAGCTCGAAGGGCCCCTCGCCGGTACGGTGGATCTGGTCCCGCCGCTCCTCGAAAATCGCCTGTTCCATAACGCTCCTTTTCCTGTCGCCAATTGTCAGGACGATCGTGACTCTACAAGGAGCGTGCCAGATTGCAATATATTGATTTTATTGATCGATGGCGCTGAGAAATGTGTCTGGAAACAAATTTGTCGATGGCTCCCCGACAGAATTGTAGACCGAGCGCGACCTTTGTCGGAAAAATGCGCGAGCATGACCAAAACACGTTTTGCTCGGCCGGCTCATCCTCAAACGGTCTGTTTCGCGGTTCAATCGACTTGTTTGCCTGGTTTTCCAGGCTGCAAGAGGCTGGAATTAGTCTTCTGTCTGTTTTGACACAACCTGACAAGGCGTCTACACGGCCCGAAAGCGTCGGCGCGCAGCCGGCCATGCCCCAGGAGGAAATGACGATGCTTCACGATATGCGCCTTTTCCGGGAAGCCTGCCTCATCGACGGCCAATGGACGGCGGCCGATAACGGCGAGACCGTGGCCGTGGACAATCCGGCCACCGGCGAAATCCTCGGCCACGTGCCGCGTTGCGGCCGCGAGGAAACCCGCCGGGCCATCGAGGCCGCCCACGCAGCCTGGCCAGCCCTGCGGGCCATGACCGCCCTGGAACGGGCCGACATGCTCCTGCGCTGGCATGACCTCATCCTGGCCAACAAGGACGATCTGGCCCGGCTCATGACCCTGGAGCAGGGCAAATCCCTGGCCGAGTCGGCCGGCGAGATCGGCTACGGCGCGAGCTTTATCCGTTGGTTCGCCGAGGAGGCCCGCCGGGCCTACGGCGACGTCGTCCCGGCAAACGCCCGGGGACGTATGATCCTCGTCACCCGCGAACCGGTCGGCGTGTGCGGCATCGTCACGCCCTGGAATTTCCCCATGGCCATGATCGGCCGCAAGGTCGGCCCGGCCCTGGCCATGGGTTGCCCCACGGTCATCAAGCCCGCCTCCCAGACGCCGTTCTCCGCCCTGGCGCTTGGCGAACTGGCCATCCGGGCCGGCATCCCGGCCGGCGTGGTCAACATCGTCACCGGCAACGCCCGGGCCATCGGCGCGGAACTCACCGAAAACCCCACCGTGCGCAAGGTGAGCTTCACCGGCTCCACTGAAGTCGGCAAGGCGCTCATGGCCCAATGCGCCGGGACCGTCAAAAAGGTTTCCCTGGAACTCGGCGGCAACGCGCCCTTTATCGTCTTTGACGACGCCGACGTCGACGCCGCCGTGGCCGGGGCCATGGCCAGCAAATACCGCAACTCCGGCCAGACCTGCATCTGCGCCAACCGCTTCCTCGTCCAGGCCGGCATCCACGACGCCTTTGTCGAGCGGCTGGTGGAAGCCGTGGCCGGCCTGTCCGTGGGCAACGGCCTGGACCAGGGCGTCAACCAAGGCCCGCTCATCGACGGCAAGGCCGTGGCCCGGATGCACGCCCAGGTGGCCGACGCCGTGGCCAAGGGCGGCCGGCTGGCCCTCGGCGGCAAGGCCCACGCCCTGGGCGGCAACTTCTTCGAACCCACGGTCATCGCCAAGGCCACCCCGGCCATGGCCTTTGCCAAGGAAGAGATCTTCGGCCCCCTGGCCCCGGTCTTCACCTTCGATACCGAAGCCGAAGCCATCGCCATGGCCAACGACACCGAATACGGGTTGGCCGCCTACCTCTACACCCGCGACATCGGCCGGGCCATGCGCGTGTCCGGGGCGCTGGAATACGGCATGGTCGGGGTCAACGAGAGCCTCATCTCCTGCACCGAAGCGCCGTTCGGCGGCGTCAAGGAAAGCGGCGTGGGCCGCGAAGGCTCGCGCTACGGCATGGATGAATACTCGGTGATGAAGTACACATGTTTAGGGGGCTTGGCGTAGGCGGAGAGGAGAGGAGAAGAGAGGAAGATGCCTCCGGCGGCCGGGAGGGGGTTACCCC
>JAEZMB010000342.1 GCA_023435825.1 Pseudomonadota bacterium
CCCCCCCCCCCCCCCCCCCCCCCCCCCCCCCCCCCCCCCCCCCCCCCCCCCCCCCCCCCCCCCCCCCCCCCCCCCCCCCCCCCCCCCCCCCCCCCCCCCCCCCCCCCGCCGGAGGCATCTTCTCTTCCCTTCTTTCTCTACGCTAACCGTTCGATGTCCGCGCCGACGTTTTGCAGTTTCACTTCCATGGCTTCGTAGCCCCGGTCGAGGTGGTAGACGCGCTGGATGAGCGTCTCGCCCTTGGCGGCAAGGCCCGCCAGCACCAGCGAGGCGCTGGCCCGCAGATCGGAAGCCATGACCGGCGCGCCGGTGAGCGTGCCGACGCCCCGGATAAAGGCGGTCTGGGACGAGATGCGGATCTGCGCGCCCAGGCGCACCAGTTCCTGGACGTGCATGAAGCGGTTTTCGAAAATGGTTTCGCGGATGGAGCTTGAGCCCACGGCCACGCACATAAGGGCCATGATTTGGGCCTGCACGTCGGTGGGGAAGCCCGGGTAGACCTGGGTGGCCACGTCGACGCCCACGAGCTGGCCCTGGCGGCGCACGGCCACGCCGGCGTTGGTGGCTTCGATGACCACGCCCATTTCGCGCAGCTTGGAGACCACCGCGTCGAGTTCCATGAACGGGCAGCATTCCAGGTGCAACTCGCCGCCGGTGATGGCGGCGGCGATCATGTAGGTGGCGGCCTCGATGCGGTCGGGCATGACGGCGTAGCGGCCGCCGCCAAGGCTTGGCACGCCTTCGATGGTGATGACCGAGGTGCCGTGGCCGGTGATTTTCGCGCCCATGGCGTTGAGGAAGTCGGCCAGATCGGCCACTTCGGGTTCGCGGGCGGCGTTTTCGAGGATGGTGGTGCCTTCGGCCAGGCTGGCGGCCATGAGCAGGTTTTCCGTGCCGCCGACGGTGGGGAAGTCGAAGACGATGTGTGCGCCGGTGAGCCGGTCGCAGCGGCCTTCGATGTAGCCGGCCTCCAGGGTGAAGGTCGCGCCCATTTTTTCCAGCGCCGTCAGGTGCAGGTTGACGGGCCGCGCGCCGATGGCGCAGCCGCCGGGCAGGGCCACCCGGGCGCGTCCGGCGCGGGCGAGCAGGGGGCCAAGGACCAGCACCGAGGCGCGCATGGTGCGCACGAGGTCGTAGGGGGCCTCGGGATTGAGGTTCGCGGCCGGCTCCATGGTCACGGTGTTGCCTTCAAAGGTGGAAGGGCAGCCGAGGATTTCGTTGAGTTTCAGCGTGGTATGGATGTCGCGCAGGCGCGGGACGTTTTCGACGACGGTTTTTGCGGTCAGAAGCGGCGCGGCCAGCAGGATGGGCAGGGCGGCGTTTTTCGAGCCGCTGACCCGGATGGGGCCGTTAAGGGGCTTGCCGCCCCGAATGAGCAGTTTATCCATGAACGAGGTCCTTGGCGGGTTTGGTGGGATGCGGCGAGAAACGACGTGCCGCCGGAGTCAAGACGATAGCGCGGCGGGTCCTTTTGGGCAAGCGAAGGAACAACAAGCCGACCGCCCCGGCGGTTGCCAAGGGACGCCGCCCGGGGCTAAAGGCATCGGCCAAGGAGCATAGCCGCCATGAAAGACCTAAACGACGCCCTGGCCGAAAACGAGGCCGACGCCACCGAGGCGTTTCTCAAATCCCTGCCCGAGCTCACGGCCGGCGAAACCTTCCGCTTCGCCTGCCATCCCGAGGTGCCCTGCTTCAACGCCTGCTGCTCGGACCTGACGCTCATGCTCACGCCCTACGACGCCTTGCGGCTGCGCCGGGCCCTTGGCGTCAGCCCGGTCGACTTCATGAACCACTTCGCCCGGCGGTTCGAGGCCCCGGACACCGGCTTTCCCATGCTGCACCTCAAGATGCGCGAGGAGCGGGCCAAGCGCTGCCCCTTTGTCTCGCCCGAGGGCTGCAAGGTCTACGGCGACCGTCCCGGAGCCTGCCGCACCTACCCCCTGGGCCGGGCCACCAAGCTCGACGACGACGGCGGTGTCATCGAACAGTTCTTCATCGTCCAGGAGCCGCACTGCCGGGGTTTCGAGGAATCGCGCGACTGGAGTTCGGATCAGTGGCTGACCGACCAGGACCTGGCCGTCTACAACCGCTTCAACGACCGCTACATGTTCCTCATGGCGCTCACGCGCGGCAAGGGCGTGGGCCTGTCGCCCAAGCAGATCCAGATGGTCTGGTTGGCCCAGTACCTGCCCGACGAGTTCCGGGACCTTATCCGGAAGATGGGCATCTTCAATCTGGTGGAGATCGACGCCGAGCGTCAGGCGCGGATCATGGCCGACGAGGAAGCCGCGCTGGAATTCGGCCTGGACTGGCTGGAGCTGGTCTTTTTCGGCCGTCAGGAACGGCTGCGTCGCAAGCGCCATGACATTTGAGCACGACAAGATCCTTGGCCGTAGCGCCCTGGCCGCCGCCGTGGCCAAGGCGCGGCCGGGGCGCACCGTGGTTTTCACCAACGGCTGCTTCGACCTGCTCCACGCCGGCCACGCCGATCTCCTGGCCCGGGCCAGGGGGCTTGGCGACCTGCTGGTGGTAGGGCTTAACGACGACGCCTCGGTGGAGCGCCTCAAGGGGCCGAGCCGGCCGGTGACGCCCCAGGCCCAACGGGCCTATGTCCTGGCATCGCTGGCCTGCGTGGACTACGTGTCGCTTTTTGCCGAAGACACGCCCCTTGAACTTATCCTGGCCATCCAGCCCGATGTCCTGGTCAAGGGCGGCGACTGGCCGGTGGCGTCCATCGTCGGCGGCGAGGCGGTAACGGCCCGGGGCGGCAAGGTCGTCAGCCTGCCCCTTGTCCCGGGGCTCTCCACCACCGCTGTTATCGAGCGCATCCTGGAACGGGGCCGGGCCTAAGGTCGGGCCTGTTCATGGAGACAAGCGCCGTTATTTTGCACCAATAATGAGTTGCGTGTAGTCCGCGAAACGCCAAGAGGCGCGTTTCGTGGACGCGACGCGTGGCGGTCGCTCTCGCCCCATGGTTTCGGCCGCCTGCATTGGCCAGCCGCGCACGACGCTCAGGGCAGGCCCCAGGCCTTGGCCTCGGCCTCGGGCAGGACCGCCACCACGGGCTTGGCCGCCGGATCGAGCCAGGCGGCCAGGGCGGCGGCGGCCTCGGCCGGGATGCCCACGCTGCCGCCGGTGGCCGGTCCGCCGGCCGGGCGCACGTTGAGAAAAATACATGTTCCGGCCTGGGGATCGGCCGCCCCGGCATTGTGGCCGATGATCACGCCCCAGGCGTTGGCCCCATCGTCGCGCACCATGCGGTCCTGGCGCAGGCCGCCCTCGGGCCGCTCTCCCGCACCCACCACCTTTCCGAACAGCGGCGAACCGGCATCGGTGACGCACGATGTCCGGTCGTTGACCGCCACATAGGGCAGACGCACGCCGGCCTTGGCCGCGTCCTCGGCCGAAGCGTAGCCGAAGGCGGCCGGAATCGGGAACACGCCGGCCGGCGTGCGGCCGTCGCCTTCGCGCTTGGCCGGGCCGCCAGGGAGCGCCGCAGCCAAGCCACGGCCCTGGCCCAGGCC
>JAEZMB010000343.1 GCA_023435825.1 Pseudomonadota bacterium
AAGCCCAAGGGTGCGGCAGGTGAGCCTGCCGCACCGTGATACCTTCTCTCGGCTCCAAGTCCGCCCCGCCCACGGGGCGGCGGCCGGCGCGCAAGCCGCGGCGCGCCGGCCCCCCTTCGGGGGACGCGCTTTCCTCCACTTCTTTTGCGAACGCAAAAAATCCGTAATTCCCACATGATGCCGGGCTTTTTCCGGCCTCTCCCTTGACACCCGACCATTCGGTTGTTACCCGTTTGGCACTCGAAAGCCACGAGTGCCAAACGGGGACGCGCCATGCCTCTTGCCGAACGCGAACGGGAAGTCCTGACCACCATCATTGAAGCCTACATCGCTTCGGCCGCGCCCGTGGGCTCCCGCATCGTGTCCAAGCGCAGTTCGCTGGGGCTTTCAGCCGCCTCCATCCGCAACATCATGGCCGACCTCACCGAGGCCGGCTATCTGGAGCAGCCCCACACCTCGGCCGGCCGCGTGCCCACGGCCAAGGCCTTCAGGCTCTATCTCGACCAGGTCATGCGGGTGGCCCCCCTGGGCGAGGAGCAGATGCGCCGCATCCGCGACAACCTCACCCTGGCCGGCCTGGAGATCGACGACGTACTGCGCCAGACGTCGCGGCTGCTCTCGGGCCTGTCGCTCCAGGTGTCGGTGGTCATCGCCCCCAATCCGGCCGGCGCGCGTTTCAAGCGCATCGACTTTTCCCTGCTCAACCCCGGCTTGGTCATGGTCATCCTGGTGCTCCAGGGCGGGCTTGTGCGCAAGCGCGTCATCGAGACCACCCCGGACGTCACTGCCGACGATCTGGTCGTATGCGCCAATTACCTGAACCATCTCTTTACCGACCGCACCCTGGCCGAAGTCCGGGCCAGCATCGTGCGCGAGATGGAAGAGGCCCGGCGCTCGCTCAATGCCCTGTGCCTGCGCGCCCTGACCATGGCCCGCTCGGCCTTCGAGCAGGAGCGCGCCCCGGCCAGCGAGGTCATCGTCGACGGCACGCCCAATATTCTCGCCCAGCCCGAATTCACTGACGCCGAACACATGCGTGAGCTCATGCGTGTCCTGGAAGAGCGAACGATTTTGCTCGACCTTCTGGACAAAACCGTAAACGAGCTTAAAACGGTCATCATACTCGGCGATGAGTCGGATCAGGCCGCCCTGGCCGACCTCGGGGTCATCACCGCCCCCTATGGGACGGGGACCAGCACCCAGGGCGCCATCGGCCTGATTGGCCCCCTGCGCATGGATTACGCCCGGCTCGTTCCGGTGGTGAACTACACCGCCGGCGCGCTGACCCGGTTGCTCGATCGGCACTATTAGCCTCGACCCGTCCGCGACCGCCCGGGCCTGCCTGGGCTTTTCGTCGCGCCCAAACGATTGTTGTGGAGGAATCATGGTCCCTGAGGAAAAACTGCCAGACGCCGAAACCGCCCCCGAAACTCCGGCCGAGGAAACCCCGGCCACCCCGGAGGACACCATCGAACGCCTGCGCGCCGAACTCGCCGCCGAAGCCGACAAGCGCCTGCGCGCCCTGGCCGAGACGGAAAATCTCAAGAAGCGGCTCATCAAGGAAAAGGAAGATTTCCAGAAATACGCCACCGAAAGCCTGGTCTCGGAGCTGTTGCCGGTGCTCGACCATCTCGACCTGGCCCTGGCCCACGGACGCGGCAACGAAGCCTGTAAGGACTTTGTCGTCGGCGTGGACATGACCCGCAAGGCCTTCATCGACATCCTGGCCCGCCATGGCGTCACGGAATTCGGCGCGGCCGGCGAGCCCTTCGACCCCGAGACCCACGAGGCCATCGGCGTGGCCAGCGTGGCCGGTCTGGCCGAGGACGCCGTGGCCCAGGTGGTCCAGCGCGGCTATCTCCTGCGCGGCCGGCTGCTGCGCCCGGCCAAGGTCATGGTCAACAAGGCGCAATAAATCGTTTTTTCAAGGCAGCCCCTTTACTCGCCGAAAACGGGGCTTATATAGCATTCGTTCGCGAAATACCGCGCCGCAAGGCACAAGCACATACAGGCAATGATAAGGAGGAAAGGCTGATATGGGTAAAATCATCGGGATCGACCTCGGGACCACCAACTCCTGCGTTTATGTCATGGAGGGCAAGGACCCGAAGTGCGTCACCAACCCCGAAGGCGGACGCACCACCCCGTCCATTGTGGCCTTTACCAAGGAGCGGCTGGTCGGCGAGATCGCCAAGCGCCAGGCCGTGACCAATCCCGAGCGCACCATCTTCGCCATCAAGCGCCTCATGGGACGCCGCTACGACGCCCCCGAGGTCAAGCATTGGCTGGAGCACTGCCCCTACAAGATCGTCGAGGGCCAGGGCGGCGACGCCTATGTCGAGGTCGAGGGCAAGAAGTACAGCCCGGCCGAAATCTCGGCCATCATCCTGGGCAAGCTCAAAAAGGACGCCGAGGCCTATCTCGGCGAGCCCGTCACCGAAGCCGTCATCACCGTGCCGGCCTACTTCAACGACGCTCAGCGCCAGGCCACCAAGGATGCCGGCCGCATCGCCGGTCTTGAGGTCAAGCGCATCATCAACGAGCCCACGGCCGCGTCCCTGGCGTATGGCTTCGATAAAAAAGCCAACGAGAAGATCGCGGTCTTCGACCTTGGCGGCGGCACCTTCGACATCTCCATCCTCGAAGTCGGCGACAACGTCGTCGAAGTGCGCGCCACCAACGGCGACACCTTCCTGGGCGGCGAGGACTTCGACCATCGCGTCATCAGCTATCTGGTCGACGAGTTCAAGAAAGAGAACGGCATCGACCTGTCCCAGGACCGCATGGCCCTGCAGCGCCTCAAGGAAGCCGGCGAAAAGGCCAAGAAGGAACTGTCCACGGCCATGGAGACCGAGGTCAATCTGCCGTTCATCACGGCCGACGCCTCCGGTCCCAAGCACATGATGGTCAAAATCACCCGGGGCAAGCTCGAATCCCTGGTTGACGACCTGGTCAAGCGCACCGTCGAGCCCTGCCGCAAGGCCCTGGCCGACGCGGGCCTGAAGGCCTCGGACATCGACGAAGTCGTGCTGGTCGGCGGCATGACCCGCATGCCCCTGGTCTCCAAGACCGTGCAGGAGTTCTTCGGCAAGGAGCCCAACCGCTCGGTCAACCCCGACGAGGTCGTGGCCATGGGCGCGGCCATCCAGGGCGGCATCCTGGCCGGCGACGTGAAAGACGTGCTGCTCCTCGACGTGACCCCGCTGTCGCTGGGCATCGAGACCCTGGGCGGCGTGTTCACCAAGCTCATCGAGCGCAACACCACCATCCCGACCCGCAAGAGCCAGGTGTTCACCACGGCCGCCGACAACCAGCCCTCGGTGTCCATCCACGTGCTCCAGGGCGAGCGGCCCATGGCGAACGACAACATGACGCTGGGCCGCTTCGAGCTGACCGGCCTGCCGCCGGCGGCTCGCGGCATCCCCCAGATTGAGGTCACCTTCGACATCGACGCCAACGGCATCGTCAATGTCTCGGCCAAGGACACCGGCACCGGCAAGGAGCAGTCCATCCGCATCACGGCCTCCTCGGGCCTGTCGGAAGCCGACATCCAAAAGCTCATCAAGGACGCCGAGTCCCACGCCGAGGACGACAAGAAGAAGCAGGCGCTCATTGAGATCCGCAACCAGGCCGACACCCTGGTCTACACCACCGAGAAGTCCCTGGCGGAACTCGGCGAGAAGATCGACGGCGTGACCCGGGGCGAGATCGAGGCCAAGCTCAACAACGTCAAGGAAACGCTCAAGGGCGAGGACGCCGACGCCATCAAGCGCGCCACCGACGACCTGTCCCAGGCTTCGCACAAGCTGGCGGAAAAGCTCTACCAGCAAAAGGCCGAAGAGGGCGGACAGCCCGGCGGTCCCCAGGCCGGCGCGGCCGGCGGCCATCAGGCCGGCAAGGCCGGCGGCGACGACGACGTGGTCGACGCCGACTACACCGAAGTGAAATAACGACCAGTCCCGCGCGGGCTTGCCTTCGCCGGCCATTGCGCGTATCGAAAAGCCTGACCCGTCTCCGGACGGGTCGGGCTTTTTTTGTGCCCTCACGCCACGGCGGCCCGGCCGCCAAACCCCGGTTCGCCCAATGAACGTCACGACCACGCATCGCTTCTTCGCCCCGCGCCTGGTGGCCGGGCTTGTCGCCTGTTTCCTCGCCGCATCGCTCGCCGGTTGCGCCGGGAGCTTTTTCGGTTCTTCCCAGCCGGCTCCCGCGCCGACGCCGACGCCGCCCCCGACGCCGGTGGTCCAGCCCGAGCCGACGCCGCCGCCCAAGCCGGCCTTCGCCAATTCCATCGCCATGCTGCTGCCCCTTGGCGGCCCGTTCCGGGAATTCGGCGGCCGGGTGCAAAAGGGCGTCAAAGCCGCCCAGGAGCAACTGGAAAAAGCCGGTACGCCCCTGGACGTCCACGTCATCGACGCCACCCAGCCGGGCTGGATCGACGCCGTGCGCAACCTGCCGCCCGAGGTCACCGTGGTCGGCGGCCCCATGCACCGGCTGACGCTCAAGGAACTCGAAACCGCCGGCATGTTGCCGACCCGCGTGTTCGTGGCCTTCATGCCGTCGCTGAGCGATGCCCGGGAAGGCGTGGACGCCTGGCGCTTTTTCCCCAGCCCAGAGGACGAAATCGACGCTCTGCTGCGTCTGGCCAATGGCGACTACGGCATCAACCAGTTCGCCGTGCTGCGCCCCGGCGACCGCTACGGCCAGACCATGGGCGACGCCTTTGCCCTGGCCGCTTCCAAGATTGGCGCGCAGATCACCGCCACCGGCGTCTACAATCCTCAGGATCCGGCCAGCTGGGAAACCGCCGTGGCCGACATGCTGCACACCAGCGGCAGCCGCCCGGGCTTTGGCGCGGTGTTTTTGCCCGACGAATGGGCCAGGGCCGACAAGGTGCTGCCCTCCTTTTTCAAGAACCGCGTCGAGGACCTGCTGATTCTCGGACCGCAACTGTGGACCGAGGCCCTGTACCGGGCCGCCGCCACCAAGGCCCAGATCAACATCCAGAACTACCGTCTGGCCGTGTGCCCCGGCGCCTGGTGGCCGGAAAACCAGGGCCAGGCCACCCAGCAGCTCGTGGCCGCCATGCGCGCCCAGGGCGTGGAGCATCCCGACATGTGGGAGGCCGTGGGCTTCGACTTCGCCCGCATGGCCGCGCGTCTGGGCCGCCTGCCCCAGGGCCTGCCGCCCCAGGACGTCAGCGCCCGGCTGGCTCAGGCCGCGACCGGCATGGACTTCAGCATGGCCCCGCTGTCCTACGGCCCCGACGGCAAGGCCCACGTATCCATGTATCTGTTCAGGCCCTCGGTCACCGGCCCGGTGTTGCTCGATCCCGAAGGCTTCCGCCAGCGCCTGAATGCCATCCGCCAAAAGGCGCTGGAAAATCCGGCTCCGGAAAACGAGCAGTCCTATTCGCCGGCCCAGCCGGCCCCGGCCGCGCCTGGACAGCCCGGCGTTCCGGCCCAGCCGAGCCAGCCGGTTCCGGCCCAGCCCGCGCCGGCCGCGCCGGTTCCGGCCCATCGCCAGGCAATTTCGATTTCCCAACCCCAAGGATAACGACGTCATGCCCATCTCTTCCGAAGACGCGGCCAAGGTGGCCAAGCTGGCGCGGCTGCGCCTGGACGACGACAAGCTCGAACGTTTCGCCGGCCAGATGGACGACATCCTGGCCTACATGGAGACGCTTGGTTCGGTGGACACGGCCGGCGTGGAGCCGCTGTACAGCCCGGTCACCCACGAAACGCCCATGCGGGCCGACGTAGCGGCCAAGGACTGTTCCCGCGACCAGATCCTGGCCAACGCCCCGGCCACCGACGGCCAGTTCTTCATCGTCCCCAAGATCGTGTAGGCGCGGGGCGGCTTCGCCCCTCCACATATGACGCGACGCCAGCCAGCCCGGCCGTGACGGCTCGGCGGCGGCCTGAAGGGTTTTTCCATGTCCGACATCACCGCCCTGTCCCTGACCGAAATACGTGCCAAGCTCGCCCGCAAGGAACTCTCCGCCGTCGAGGCCACCAGCGCCTGCCTGGCCCGCATCGAGGCCACCGAGCCGAAAATACACGCGCTGCTCCACTACGACGCCGAGGCCGCCCTGGCCGCCGCCAAGGCCCTGGACGCCGCCGGCCCCGATCCGAACCAGCGCCTGTGGGGCGTGCCGGTCCTTATCAAGGACGCCATCTGCGTCAAGGACGCGCCCACCACCTGCGGCTCCAAGATCCTCGAAAATTTCAAGCCCTTCTACGACGCCTCCTGCATCGAAAAAATGCGCGCAGCCGGGGCCGTTATCCTGGGCAAGGCCAACATGGATGAATTCGCCATGGGCTCGTCCACGGAAAATTCCGCCTACAAGGTCACGGCCAACCCCTGGAACCTGGGCAAGGTGCCAGGCGGTTCCAGCGGCGGGTCCGCCGCCGCCGTGGCCGCCGGCCAGTGCTTCGCCGCCCTGGGCACCGACACCGGCGGCTCCATCCGCCAGCCCGCCGCCTTTTGCGGCACGGTCGGCATCAAGCCCACCTACGGCCGCGTCTCCCGCTACGGACTGGTGGCCTATGGCTCCAGCCTCGACCAGATCGGCCCCTTGACCCGCACCGCCGACGACGCCGCCGCCGTGCTTGGCGTCATCGCCGGCCACGATCCCAAGGACTCCACCTGCGCCCCCCGCGACGTGCCCGACTTCGAGGCCGCCCTGGCCGGCGCGGCCGATCTGGCCGGCCTGACCATCGGCCTGCCCGACGAGTACTGGGGCGAGGGCGTGGACGCCGAAGTGCGCGACGCCTGCCGGGCCGCCGTGGACGCGGCCAAATCCCTGGGCGCGAATGTCGTGCCCGTGTCGCTGCCCCACACGCCCTACGCCGTGGCCACCTACTACATCGTGGCCATGGCCGAAGCCTCCTCCAACCTCGCCCGCTTCGACGGCGTGCGCTACGGCTACCGCGCCCCCGAAGCCCAGTCCCTGGAGGAACTCTACGAACTCTCCCGCGCCAAAGGCTTTGGCCCCGAAGTCCAGCGCCGCATCGTGATTGGCGCCTACGTGCTTTCGGCCGGCTACTACGACGCCTACTACCGCAAGGCCGCCCAGGTCCGTCGCCTCATCCGCCAGGATTTCCTCAACGCCTTCGAAAAATGCGACGTCATCTGCGGTCCCACGTCGCCCTTTGCCGCCTTCACCATCGGCCAGATGAGCGATGATCCGCTGCAAATGTATTTGAGCGACATCTTCACGATTTCCCTGAACCTCGCCGGCCTGCCCGGCCTGTCCATGCCCGTGGGCCTGGGCACGACCTCGGCCATGCCCATCGGCATGCAGCTCTTCGGCCGCGCCTTCGACGAAGCCACCATCCTGCGCACGGCCAAGGTGCTCACCGGCGCGCTGCCGCCGCTGCCGCAGCCGGCGGCTGTGTAACGCCTATTATAAAACATAACGATAGTTATGTTTTATAAATATACATTTGAATTAATCTGTTATTCGCCATGTACTTTCGTGGAGACATGGAAGAGGAAGAGTGCCTCCGGCGGCCAAAGGGGCTGAGCCCCTTTGGAAACCCCACCTGGGGGACGAGGGCGATATCCTCAGCGTCGTTGAACGAAGGTAGGTAAACGGGATTCCAAAGGGCGTCAGCCCTTTGGCCGCCGGAGGCTGCCCCCCTGATCATCCCCCAACCATCCATCACCCCATGCGCCTAGCCGTTGCCGTTTCCGGCGGGTCGGACAGTTTGCTGGCGCTAGGCCTCCTGCGCGCCGCCGGCCACGACGTCACCGCCCTGCACGCCCATTTCCTGCCGCCGGGCGACAAGGCCTTGGCCCTGGCCGAGGCCATCGACGCCCAGTGCAGCACCCTGGGTGTGCCCTTTGCCGCCGTCGATCTGTCCCGGGAGTTTCGCGCCCGGGTCATCAATCCCTTTGCCGCCGCCTACGCCGCCGGGCGCACGCCCAACCCCTGCGCCGCCTGCAATAGCGACATGAAATTCGGCCTGCTTGCGGAGGCCGCCCTGGCGCGCGGGGCCGAGGCCATCGCCACCGGCCACTTCGCCCGCGTCGAACAGACGCCGACCGGACCGGCCCTTTTTCGCGGCGCGGACGACACCCGCGACCAAAGCTATTTCTTGAGCCTCGTGCCGCATCATGCCCTGGCCCGGGCCGTCTTTCCCCTGGCCGGCCGGCGCAAGGCCGAACACCCGGCCGCCCTGGCCGCCCTTGGCCTGACCCCGCCGCTGCCCAGCGAATCGCGCGAAATCTGCTTCGTGCCCGGCGACGACTACCGGGCGTTTCTGCAGGGCGAAGGCTTCCCCCTGTCCGGCCCCGGCCCCATCGTCCTGGCCGACGGCACGCGCCTGGGTACGCATCGGGGGCTGTGGCGGCACACCATCGGGCAGCGCAAGGGCCTGGGCATCGCCTACAGCGAACCGCTTTACGTCATCGACAAGGACCCGGCCGCCAACGCGCTCATCGTCGGCGTCAAGGCCGAGCTGGCCGCGACCCTTTGCCGCACAGGACCGGCCAACTGCCTCGTGCCGGCGGACGGCTGGCCCGAAACCGTCCTGGCCCAGACCTGCTACCGCATGAAACCCCGGCCGGCCGCAGCCCGGATGACAGCCGTGGGTGGTCTCGACATCATTTTCGCCGAACCCGTCGCCCGCCCGACCCCGGGACAGGTGGCCGTCCTCTACGACGCCGCCGGCCGGGTGCTGGCCGGCGGCGAGATCATCGCCGCCCCCGGCCTTGTCATCCCGGAAAACCTTGGCTAAATGGCCTTGACCCCGCATCCCGGGGTCCGGGAACCATTCTTCATGCCGACTACCGACAACCGCCGCCTGTATTGGCTCCTTCTGGCCGCCCTGCTGGTCACGGCCGTTTGCCTGCGCCTACCCCATCTGGGCGATCCGTCCCTGTGGTGGGACGAGTTCATCACCCTGGGCACGGCCCTGCTGCCGGTCAGGCGGATGCTCCACACCCTCACCGTCATCGGGCCGTCGGATTTCGGCGGCGAGTTCTTTCCGCCGCTCTACCATCTGATCACCCGGGCCGTGCTGACCGTTACCCACGACGACGCGGCCCTGCGCGGCATCAGCGTCGTGGCCGGCACGGCCACCGTGGCCGTGATGTACGGCTTTATCGGCGAACTCTTCACCCGCCGGGCGGGCCTTTTTACCGCCGCCCTGACCACGTTTTGCGTCTACCATATCCACTATTCGCGGGAACTGCGGCCCTACAGCTTGTTCACGCTCCTGGGGCTCCTGTCCTTGTGGATGCTTTACCGCGCACTCACCCGGGGAGGGCTGGCCAACTGCGTCGCCTACGCCGCCGCTACCACGGCCATGTGCTACAGCTCCTCCATGGGCACCACCAACATCGGTGCCGAAGGGCTTTTCACCGCCTATTTTCTCCTGCGCGGTCTCGTTTCCCGCGAACTGACGCCGCATCAGGCCATCCGCAAAGGCTTGGCCCTGGCCGCCAGCGTGGGCCTGGTCGGGCTGTGCTTCCTGCCCTGGCTGCCGGCCTACCGCAACATTTTCGCCCTGCTGCGCCTGGAGAAATCCCCGGGCATCCCTGAAGGGTTTGTCGTCAGCGTACTGACCGAATTTTTCGCCTACGCCGCGCCCAAGCGGGGGCTGCCCTGGCTGCCCCTGGCCCTGACAAGCCTTGGCGGGCTGGGCGTTGCCTTGGCCAAACCCCGCCTGCGGCCGGGGTTGGTGTTGCTGGCGCTTTTTTCGCTCATGCCCGTGGCCGCCTTTCTGCTGGCCGGCACCAAGCTCGAAATCAGCTCGCGCTACGTGTTCAACGCCTTTTTCGCCCTACTCGCCCTGGCCGGGCTTGGCCTGGACGCTGGCCTTGGCAAGATAGCCGATTACGTCGGCCTTGCGCCGTCACGGCGCGCCCTGGCCCTGCCCCTGGCCGGTCTGGGCTGCTGCCTGCTGCTGACCGCCGTGGATCTCTCCACCCTGCCGTCGTATTACCGCCGCGAGACGTCATACAATAAAGAACTGGCCGACTATCTGGCCTGGAACAAGAACAACGTCGAGTACCTCTTCCTGCAAAGCAACCGCAATCCCAAGCTCATCACCAACTGGTACCTGCCCGGCGTCTACAAGACCCTGGCCCAGTATCAGCCCAAGGGCTACAAGCGGGCCTACCACGTCATCCAAAGCGACCTGACCCCAGCCACGAAGCCCTTTCCCATGCACAAGGTCGCCCGGTTCATGGATTCCGCCGTCTACCGCCTGGGGCTTGTGAACGCTTCTCCGGTGGTCCTTTTCCCGGACGCGGCCGGAAACGCCGTCTATGCCGACCCATTCGACGACTACCGCTTCTACGCCGACTGTGAGGAAGCCGACAACATCGCCCCGGAAAGCCGCTACCACACGCTCACCCACTACGATTACGAGCGCCCCGGCCATGTCCTCTACCGCTTCGTCGCCGCCCCGGGCACGGCCTACGCCGCCGGCCGGCTATCCCTCGACTTCTCGGCCACCTTCCTGGAGGGCATCCCGTCCGATTCCAAGGTGACCATTGCCCTGGCCGTCGACGACGGCCCCTTCGCCGTCCTGGATACCCTGACCGGCGAGGCTTTCCTCGGGCCGGACGGCAAGCTCGTTGCGGCCAACAACGAAAAGCGCCGCTTCATCCGCCGCGACTATCCCCTGCCCGAGGCCCTGGCCGGGGCGGCGCAGTTGCGCCTTCGCATCGACTACGGCCCGGTGGCCAACCCCGGCGTCATCGAGGTCAACAGCCTGGAACTGGCCGCCAAGCTCGCCGGCCGCCCGGAAAACGACGATCCGGCCCGAAGCGCCCTGGAGCGTGTGGCCGCCAACAACGCCCTGGCCGCCTGGACGCCCGGCCAGGTCCGCCTGGACGCCGCGCTCTACGCCTTCCCGACCCGGCCCGACATCCCGCAGGGGCCGGCCAATCCGGCCGCCGCCCTGCCCGGTTTCCTGGCTGAACATCCCGGCCTCGAACCGGTATTGACCATCCCCGGCCCGGACGGAAAACCGGCCTACGTTCTCTACGATCCGGCCCTGACCCAACCCTTCGTGCCCCTGGCCGAGGGCCGGCCGGTTCGGCTCCTGGAAAGCGACGCCGCGCCGACCGAGTTCGCCTCGCTCAAGCTTTCCGGCGCGCTCAACCGGCCAAGGCTCGCCGTGGCCGGGCGCAACCTGGACATCGGGGTTCTCGCTCCGTCGCCATCGACGCTGCTTTTGACGCGCTCCGGCGTCGGCGTGCTGCGCTTCGAGCCGAGCTTTGCCCGGGAATCCGAAGCCCTGGCTGCCTTTCCCCTGAGCTACAACATCCGCAAGAACACCGACGAGGACTGTCTGGCCTGTCGCGACGCCGCGCCCTGTTCGCTGACCGTGCCCATAAGCTCGGCCTATCCCATCACGGCACTGCGTATCCTGTCCTACCCGCGCATCTTCGCCGACAAGGCCGGCAAGAACCGGCTGACCGTGGCTTTTTCCGAGGACGGCACGAAGTTTACCAAGCTCGATACCCTGGCCAGCAACCGCTCCGGCCACTGGGAAGGGCTCATGGTGCGCCGGGTGTCCGTGCTGCGTTTTAAAAAGCCCATCCACAACGGTTTCGTGCGCTTCGAGTTCTCCGGCCCGGGCGTGCAGCTGTGGTCGCGCGACGACACGCCCATGCGCATCGAGGCGGTCCTCGATACATCCAGCTTCACCAGCCTGCCGGCTCCGGCCGGCCCCTTTGCCGCCGAACTGCTGGGCAACGGCGGCCAGCCGCTGTCGATCTTCCTCACGCCCGAACTCCTGCCCTACCGGCCGGACCTCCAGGACAATTATTGATGCCGCCCGGAACCTGCCTGCCCCACCGGCGCAACAAGGGGAAAAACGCGTGAGCCGCGCCCTGGCCAAGGCGCTCTCCAGCCAGTGGGCGGCCACCCTCTACGCCGCCGCCGTGTCCGTGGGCCTGACCTTCCTGCTCGGCCGCGTCCTGGGTCCGGCCGGATTCGGCGAATACTCCTATCTTCTCACCCTGGGATCGCTTTTTGCCATCCTGCAGGACGGCGGTTTTTCCACCCTGGTCTTTCGCGAAACGGCCAAGGCCGGACTGGCCCATGTTCCGGACCGGCCGTCGCTTTTGTCCCTGGCCCTGGGCCATCTGCTGGCCGTGACGCTGTTCGGGGTCTGTCTGGTCCCGCTGTTCCCCCAGGGCGAGCGCCTGTCCCTGGGCGCTGCCGTGGTCTACTACGCGCTTTTTTGCGCCTCTTCGCTGGTCTCCTCCGAACTCAAGGGCCGCAACAATTTCGCGGCCGAGGCCTTGTGGCGGGCCGTGGTGCGCACGGCCACGGCCCTGGCCGCCGGGGCCGCCCTGCTTTTCCCCTCGCCCGGCCCCCTGGCCGTCTTCGCCGGTTTAGCCGTGGGCCAGCTGTTGGCCCTGGCCACGCCCTACGCCCGGCCGCTGCGCACGCGCCCGAAGCTGGGCCTCTACCGCGACGTCTACGCCCCCTGCGCCGCGTTTTTGTGCATCTCGGCCGCAACGACCATCTACTTCCGCTGCGACATCGTGCTGCTGAAGTTCCTGACCGGCGACGACGCCACCATCGGCAACTACGCCGCCGCCTACCGCCTCATCGAAGGCGTCATCATGCTGGCCACGCCCCTGGCCCACGTGTTTTTCCGCAAACTGCGCGTGAGCCTGGACGACCAGGGGGCCTTTGGACGCTCCTTTCGCCTCATGCTCGGCGTCATGATCGCCCTGGCCATGGGCGCGACCCTGGGCGGCCTCATCCTTGGCCCGTGGATCCTGCGCCTGGCCTTTGGCGACAAATACGCCGCCGCCGAGCCGCTCCTGGCTTGGCTTTTGGCCTCGCTGCCCTTTATCCTGCCCAACTACGTCCTGACCCAGGGGCTGGTGGCCCTGGGCCGCGAGCGCTACTACGCCGTGGTCACCATCATTGCCGCCGTGCTCAACATCGCCCTCAATTTCCTGCTTATTCCCTTCCTGGCCGCCAAGGGCGCGGCCCTGGCCACCGTGGTCACCGAAGCCGCCCTGTGCGCCGGCCTCGGCTGGGCCTTCGTGAAATGGGGTTTCACGAAAAAGTGAGCGCAGCGCCGCTGCCCGCGCTCCGGAGGAAATGACGCCTCCGGGGCCCCGGGAGGCTGGCTTAGGCCCCGCGCCTTTTGACACTCCCGCCCCTTTGTGCTTAATTGACCTCCTTTTCGCGAAACTCGTACGCGCTTTGGAGGCGTTTCCATGACTGATTCTCCCGCTTCGCAACACGGCTCGGCCAAACCGTCCGACATTCCCGCCGCGCTGCGCCTTCCTGTCCAGTACTGGCGGCATTCCCTGGCCGCCGCCGCCATCGTCCTCGTGGCCGCCGGCGGCTACGCCCTTATTGGCGTCTACCAGAAGGGCCAGGTCGAAAAGGCCGAGGCCGCCCTGGGCGAGATCATCACCACCAAGGCCGGCGCGGACCGCGTCGCCGCCCTGGAGACCCTGGCCAAGTCCGCTCCCGAAGGAGCCAAGGCCGGCATCTACCTGGAACTGGCCAAGACCGCTCAGGGTCTGGGCGATTTCACCAAGGCCGCCAGTGCCTTTGAGGCCGTGGCCAAGTCCGCTCCGACCGGCATGAAGACCATCGCCGGCCTCGGCGAGGCCGCCGCCCTGTCGCGCGCCGGCCAGGACGCCAAGGCCGTGGACGTGCTGGAATCCCTGGCCGCCAAGGCCCCCAAGATCTTTGCCATGACCATCGACCGCCAGCTCGCCGTCACGGCCGAGGCCGCCGGCCAGTGGCAAAAGGCCCTGGCCGCCTACGAGCGCATGAAGGCCGACGGCAACGTGCAAAACGCCAGCTTCATCGACGCCCGCATCGCCGACCTCAAGGGCAAGACCGCCGGCGCGGCCAAGACCAACGGATAGTCCGGACGCGGCCCGACGGCCGCGAATGAAACGCTTTGCCTCTCCCCGCCGCAGGGGAGCGCGGACGCCGACGGCGGCGTCCCTTTCATGTGTGGAGGATTGACGCGTGGGCAAGGAACTTCTCAAGACCGAGGGCGGCGACACCCTGCTGCTGCTCGGCAACGAAGCCATCGTCCGGGGAACCCTGGAAGGCGGCGTTCGCTTTGTGACCTGCTACCCGGGCACGCCTTCGTCCGAGGCCCCGGACACCTTTTTCCGGTTGAGCCAGGGCGCTCCCTACTACTTCGAATATTCCGTCAACGAAAAGGTGGCCCTGGAAGTGGCCGGCGGCGCGACCCTGGCCGGTTTGCCGAGCCTGTGCACCATGAAGCACGTCGGCGTCAACGTAGCCGCCGATCCGCTCATGACCCTGGCCTACGTCTCGGCCCCGGGCGGGCTGGTGCTGCTGTCGGCCGACGATCCGGGCTGCCATTCCTCGCAAAACGAGCAGGACAACCGCATTTACGCCCGCCTGGGCGGCCTGCCCTGCTTCGAGCCGGCCACGGCCCAGGAATGCAAGGACATGGCCCGCGACGCGCTGCTCCTTTCCCGCAAGCTTGAATCCCCGGTGCTCCTGCGCACCACCACCCGGGTCAACCATGTGCGCGGCCCGGTGGTCACCGGCGACCTGCCGGCCACGCCTTATGAAAAGCCCTTTGTCAAGGATCCGGCCAAGTACGTGCCCCTGCCGGCTTCGGCCCGGGTCATGCACAAGCGCCTGCGCGCCATCCTCGACGGCTTGGTCGCCGAGGCCGACGCCTCGCCCTACAACGTCGAGACGGGGGCGGGCGAGCTGGGTTTCATCAGCTCGGGCGTTTCGCGCAACTATCTCACCGACGTCCTTGAAGAAGAAGGGCTCGTCGGCAAGGTGCGCCTGCTCGAACTCGGCATGACCTACCCCTTGCCGGAAAACCGCATCGCCGCGTTCCTTTCCGCCTGCAAGAAGGTGCTTATCGTCGAGGAACTCGAACCGGTGCTCGAAAACGAGATCCGCGCCCTGGCCCAGGCGCGCGGCATCTCGGTCGAAATCCTCGGCAAGAGCGAACATCTGCCCCGCCTGGGCGAGTTCTCCACGGCCAACGTCCGCCAGGCCGTGCGGGCCTTTGTCGGACAGCCCGCCGCCGTGGTCGACGCGCTCACCGTGCCGGGCGACCTGCCCCGGCGGCCGCCCAACCTCTGCGCCGGCTGCCCCCACCGGGCCGCCTACTACGCCGTGCGCGAGGTCTACGGCGACAACGCCGTCTATTCCTCGGACATCGGCTGCTACACCCTGGGCTTTTTGCCGCCGTTTAGGGCCGCCGATTTTCTCCTGTGCATGGGCTCGTCCATCTCCACCGGAGCCGGATTCGCCCGGGCCTCGGGCAAGCCGGTGGTGGCCTTTATCGGCGACTCCACCTTCTTCCACTCCGGCATCACCGGGCTCATCGACGCCGTGGCCTACAAGCACGACGTGCTCATCGTCATCCTCGACAACCGGACCACGGCCATGACCGGGCACCAGCCCAATCCCGGCGTCGACACCACGATCTTCGGCGAAAACCCCAACCCGGTGGACCTCATGGGCCTCATCCGGGCCTGCGGCGTGGAGCCGGTCAAGGTCAATCCCCTCAACCACAAGGCGACCCTGGCCGCCCTGACCGAGCTCTCCAAGCAGACCGGCCCGCGCGTGCTGGTGGCCGAATACCCCTGCCCCATCCACGCCCGGCGCGTTGGACAGGCCAAAAAGACCCTGCCCGCCCGGGTGGCCGGCGATCCCGCCGCCTGCCTGACCGTGCGCGACAATCTGGCCTGCCCGGCCTTCGCCATGGTGGACGGCCAGTTTACCATCAACGCCGAACAGTGCGACGGCTGCATGTTCTGCGTCCAGCTCTCACCGGACCTCAAGCCCGGCAAGAAGGAGGCGAAATGACCCGCGCCCGCATCTTTTTCACCGGGGTCGGCGGCCAGGGAACCCTGACCGCCACCACCCTTCTTGCCCGCACCGCCCTGGACGCCGGCCTGCCCGTCACCTCGGGCGAGATCCACGGCATGGCCCAGCGCGGCGGCGTGGTCGAATCCACCCTGCTTGTCGGCGGCTACAAAAGTGCCATCATCGCCCCGGGCGAGGCCGACGTCATCCTGGGCTTCGAACTGCTGGAAACCCTGCGCGCCCTGCCGATGCTTAAGCGCGGCGGCTTTGTCGTCGGCAACAGCGAAGCCCTCCAGCCCGTGGGCGTGTGCCTGGGCCGGGAATGCTACCCGCCCCTGGAGGCCGTGCTCGAAACCGCCAAGGGCTTTGCCGCCCAGGTGGTGCTGGCCCCCTGCATCAGCCTGGCCGAGCAGGCCGGCACGGCCAAGGCCGCCAACACCGTGCTTCTGGGCGCGGCGGCCGCCTGCGGCGCGCTGCCGTTTAGCGTGGCCGACCTCACCCGTTCCATCGAGAAGTACCTGAAACCCAAGCTGGTGGACGTGAACCTCAAGGCCCTGGCCCTGGGGGCCGAGGCCGCCAAGGCAGGCCAGGCGGCGTGATCGATTCCTTGACGTCTTTCGACGGGGCCGGACCGGCGTTTTACGGCGCGCTGTCGCGCATCGTGGCGCTGACCGGCCCTGGCCGGGCGGTGCGGCGCGGCCTGGAAAACGCCCTGGCCGTGCTGGTCGAGGCCCTGGGCTACCGCCGGGCCTGTCTGGAGCTCCACGATCTGCCCCAGCCAGGGGCGCGCATCGTGCTGTCCCATGGCCGCCAGCAGGGCCTGGACCACCTCTACGGCCCGGCCCCCATCACCATGGGCCAGGTCATCGGGTCGCGCCGATCGCTTATCCTCCAGGACGTCAAGGACCATCCCGATTTCATCGGCCGCCCGCCCGAGGAACTCTCCAACCTGTCCCACATCTGCGTGCCCGTCACCGTGCCCATGCCCGACGGCCATGTGGAAGGCTTTGCCCCGGTCGGCCCGTCCGACGTCATCGGGGCGCTCAGCGTCGATCTGCCCAAGGCCCCCATGGTCTTTTTGGAGGCCCACCGCGAATTTCTGGCCGTGGTCGGCGGCATCCTCGGCAACGCCGCCCTGCGCTTGCGCGACGAGCTCGACCTGTCGCGCCGCTCCGTGGCCGCCGCTGTCCAGCCCGTCGGCATCGCCACCGAGGAACCCGCGCCTGAGGCGGCCCCGACCCAGCCCGTGGCCGTGTCCAAGAGCATTCGCCTGGTCCTGCGCCAGATTTCCCAGGCCGCCGATTCCGGCGATCCAGTGTTCCTGCGCGGCGAGGAAGGCACGGGCAAGGAATGTCTGGCCCGCTGGCTCCACAGCCAGGGCAACCGCCGCCATCGGCCGTTTCTGCGCCTGGGCTGCGGCGAAATGCCGCCCGAAGCGGTCATGGAACATCTTTTCGGCGTCCAGAAGGGCGAGCGCTCCAAGGCCACCCGCTCCAAGCGCGGGCTTTTCGAGCTGGCCCAGGGCGGCGTGGTCTTCCTCGACGACATCGAGGAACTGTCCCTGGAAGCCCAGTCCCGGGTGCTCCAGGTCATCCAGGAAGGAGCCGTGGCCCGCATCGGCAGCGACGCGCCCGTGGCCGTGGACGCCCGGGTGCTGGCCGCCAGCACAGCCTCCCTGGAGGACGCCATGGCCCAGGGCGACTTCCTCGAAGACCTCTTTTACGGCCTGGGCGTGTTTCCGCTTTACGTGCCGCCGCTGCGCGACCGCATGGGCGACATCCTGCCCCTGGCCGAACATTTCCTGGAAGACTTTTCCCAGCGCACCGGCAAGAGCGTGCGCCGCATTTCCACGCCGGCCATCGACCTTTTAAGCCAGTACCACTGGCCGGGAAACGTCCGCGAGCTGGCCAACTGCATGGAACGCGCCGCCACCCTTTGCGACGAAGCCGTGGTGCGCACCTACCACCTGCCCCCCACCTTGCAGACCGGCGAATCCTCGGGCACCGAGCCCTCGCTGTCCTTTGGCGAGGCCGTGGCCAAGTTCGAGCAGGAACTGCTTGTCGAAGCCCTCAAGAAGGCGCGCGGCAACATGTATCAGGCTGCCCGGGACCTGCGCGAGAGTTACCGCGTGGTCAACTACAAGGTCAAAAAGTACGCCATCGATCCCAAACGGTTCACTCCGGGACGACGCGGCTAGCTTTGTCTGAAAAACGGTTTACCCGCACCCGGCAAACGCGTAGAAACTGACGTCACTTCACCGCCCCACAGGAGGGTTCATGGCAAGCCTCGCCAGTCAAGACTACTACCGCGACGACATGACCAAGATGCCGCCGCTACGCTCCATCGCCCAGACCCTTTGCCTGGACAAGCGCGTCCGCAAGGTCACGGCCGCCGAGGCCTATGAGCTGGCCAAACGCCAGCACGACGTCATGGACACCGATCTGCCCATCTATCCGCCGGCGGCCAAGCGCCTGGGCCTGCCCGAAGGGGCCACCGTGCTCAACAACTGCCACGGCCGCATCGTCGGCCGCACGGCCCTGGCCCGGCGTTTCTACACCCGCATGGAGGCCGTGGAACGGCGCAAGGTCGAGTCCGACCTGCGCGAAGCCGTCTACGCCATGCAGCGCTATCCGCTGATCAAGGCCGAAGCCATCCTCGGCCTCGACACCGATCTCATGATCAAGGCCACCATCGTCGGCACCGAGGACGACGCGGTCAACATCTTCAACTGGCTGGCCAATTTCACGCCGTATGAAGAGCTGGCCGAGGCCTACGCCAAAAGCCCCAAGCTGCCCATTCCCGACATCCTGGTGGTCGGCTTCAACCACTGGACCACCACGGACACGTATTACCACAACGCCGGCGGCCCCCAGCTGGCCCTGGTCGACGAAGACGCCAACGTCATCTTCAACCTCGGGATGCGCTACTTCGGCGAACGCAAGAAGGGCACGCTGACCCTGGCCTGGACCTCGGGCATGCGCCTGGGCCTGGCCGCCTGCCACGGCGGCATCAAGGAAATCGATTTCTCCGGCTGCGCCGACGCCAAGGCCAAGGACATGGGCAAGCGCTCCATCGCCTTTTTCGGCCTGTCCGGCACGGGCAAGTCGTCGCACACCAACTCCCACGACAACGGCGGCACCCTGCCGGCCGGCTTTTCCAAGGTGGTGCTCCACGACGACGCCTTCCAGATCGACTGCGAGAACAAGGTCTGCCGCGTCTGGGAACCGACCCTGTTCGACAAGACCGATTCGCGCCCCACGGGCCATCCCGACTGGCGCTACATGATCTCCACCATGAACCTGGGGCTGACCGAGGCCGACGGCAAGGTGCTGCCCCTGGGCCAGGACGTGCGCAACCCCAACGGCCGGGCGCTCATTGACCGCGACCTGCTCGGGGCCTACGTCAACCGCTGCTCCTTCCCCAACCTCATGGTCTGGCTCATGAAGGACACCTGCCTGCCGCCGGTGGTGCGCTTCACCGACAAGCATCTGGCCGTGGCTATGGGCGCTTCGCTCATGACCCGGCGCAATCTGGCGGAAAACGTCAGCGAGGAGGAGCTTAAAAAGCTCGTCTTCGAGCCTTTCGCCAACCCCTTCCGGGTGTACGAGCTGTGGAAGGACGTGGAAGCCTTCGTCAAGGTCTTCGAGGCCGGGGCCGTGGGCTACACCTTCAATTCCGTGGGCTTCTGGAAGACTTCCGACCGCGAGCTGCAAAAGATTCCGCTGCAAAGCTCGCTGACCCTGCAAACCGCCCTGCTGCTGGAGCGCCTGGAGTGGGAAGACTGGGATCTGCTGCCCGGCGCCCAACTGCCCAAGGCCGACAGCGTGGAAAAGCTCCTGCCCGGCTATGCCGCGCTCTACGACCCGTCCCGGGTGGAAAACCGCGACCGCTACCTGGAAACCCTCAAGGACCGTTTCCACCAGCGCCGCGTCTATCTGCAGAATTCCGACCTGCACAACCGGCCGGATCTGCTCATGCGCCTGGTCAACGCCCTCATGGTGCGGGCCTAGGCCACGGGGCCTAGCCGCCTGACGCCCCAAGGCCACAACGCCGCATGAACCCTCGCACGGCCCACCGCCATGACCGCCGGCCGCAGGCTCCCTTGGGGAGTCTTGCGGCCGGTTACGGAACCACGCCATGAGCCTGCGCTCCGTCCTGGGCCTTATCGGGCTTGCGGTCTCGCTGCCGTTTCTGGGCTATCTGGTCTACATCAGCCAGGCCAAGTCCCCGACTCCCGACCAGATCATTTTTCTGGCCTTCGCCTTTTCCGTCACCTTCCCGACGCTGATCCTGCTGTCGCTGGTGCTCTTCCGCAGCCTGGTGATCCTGGCCGCCGCCCTGCCGGTCTACGCCGCCTGCGTCATCGCCGGCTACGCCCGCACGTTCATGGCCTTCCAGATCCTGTGCAACGGCAAGCCGACCGAATCCTTCCGCGACTGCCTGTATTTCAGCGTGGCCCAGTTCACCAACACCGGCTGCGCCGACTGCATGCCCACGCCGCAATTGCGGCTTTTGGCCGCCTCGGAAGCCTTTTTCGGCTATCTGTCGCTGGGGGTGTTCACCGCCTGCCTCATCGTCATCCTGGTGCGCATGATCACCGCCGACAAGCTGCGCCAGTAGCGCTACGCGCCGCTTCCCCCCTTTAAGCCTCAGGCCCCAGCCGCCGGAGCAACGGCGCTCCCCGTCAAGGCCAAGCCCCGGCTTTTTGCTCTTTCCAACCGACCGGTGAGGCGACCTGCGCCTACCCCCTTTACCCTTTTTTCCCAGTGCAGGGGTCCGGGGGGATCATCCCCACGGCCGCCGGAGGCACTCTTCCCTCTTCTCCCTCGCTTCACCTCCCCTCACTTCACCTCTTCCACCACTACCACCTTGCAGCCCAGAGTCCGGCGCACCGGGCAGGCCCGGGCGGCGCGCAGGATGCGGCGGCGGTCGTCGTCCGTCAGATCGCCTTCAAGGGTAATGGCGCAGGCGTAGGCCGCCGTCTCCGGGTCCGAACGGTCGAGATTCACGGTCACGGCGACGCCGGCCAGGGGAATGTCGTGGCTGGTTGCGAACTTGGTCATGATCATGACCAGGCAGGAACCCAGGGCCGCCTCCAGCAGTTCGTGGGGCCGAAAACCCTGGCCGGCTCCGCCCTTGTCCGGGGTGGCGTCGCACAGGCCGGTGAACCGGCCGTTGCCAAAGGCCACTTGCAAGGGCGTGGGAAGTCCTCGGCATTCGATCATACGTCCGTCTCCTTTTTCGTTACTTGGCCCAATCGTCAGGCAATAGCCAGCAAAAAGCCCCTACCGGCAGTTGACGGCAGGGGCTTTTGCGGGGCGTTGCACGGTTTACGGAACCCCGTCAGGGCTTGACGCGGTAGATATAGGCCTTCTCGGGCAGCAGATACTTGCCGGCCAGTTCCTTGAGCGTTTCGGCCGAGACCTGCTGGGCCGCCTCGACTTGCTGGCGCTCATGGTCCAGGGGCCAGCCCCGGGCCAGGGCAGCGGCCGCTTCGCTGCTGCGGGCCTTGAGGCTTTGGCGGTCACGGTAGTAGTCGCCGGCCATGACGTTCTTGGCGCGCAGCATCAGTTCGTCAGGCAAGGGCGTGATGCGCAGCTGCTCGGCCACCTCCTTGAAACCCGCCTGAGCCGCTTCGGCCTTGTCCGGGGAGGTGCCGATGTAAAAGGCCAGGAACCCGGCCTGGGGTGACTGCCACAGAAAGGAGGTGACGGAGTAGCCGAGGTTCTCGCCGTCGCGAAGCCGGGTGAAGAGCAGCCCGGACTGGCCGGCCAGGGTTTCGTTTAAAAGCGTCAGGGCCGGCGTTTCCGGGGAATCGCTGCCGGGCACGGGGAAGATCATGAACAGATGTTCCTGGTTGCGCTCGGTGAGGGTGGCCGCGCCGTCCCGGGTCTGGCCCCAGGCGGGCACGGGGAAGGCGAAGGGCTTGGCCGGACCGCCGGCCTTGGCCAGGGTTTCGGCCAGCCGACGCACGGCGGCGGCGTCGAAGTCGCCGCAAACGGCCATGACCCAGGGCATGGCCTGTTGTCCTTTCCAGAAGCCGGCCACGTCCTTGGGCGTGAACTTGGCCACGGAAGCGGCCTGGCCCAGGCGCATGTAGCCGTAGGGGGAATCGCCGAACAAGAACGGGAAGATGCGCCGGAAGGCCAGGCCCATGGGCTCGTCTTCCTTGGCCTTTATCGCGGCGAGCTGATCCTTGACGTCCCGGGCGATCTCGGCCGGGGCAAAGGCCGGGGTGGTCAGCACCTCGGCGAAAAGGCCGTACAGGTCGGCCTGGAAGCGGCTGGGGAAGCGCGCCCCGACCGAGAAGGAATCGCGGCCCGAGGCGGCCGAGATCGAGGCCGAACGGTCGGCCAGGAAGTCTTCCACGGCGTTGGCCGAGCGCTTGGCCGTGCCGCTGGTCAGACTGCTCGAAGCCAGCTCCGCCAACCCCTGGCGATCCTTGGCCAGCAAGGCGTCGCCGCCGTTAAAGACCATGGAGATGGACACGTAAGGCAGGGTCGAATCGGGCAGCAGGACCAAGGTGCGGCCCTGGCCCAGGGACACGGTCTCCACGCCGGATTTGTCGGCGGCGGCCGCCGCCGCGGCTTCGACCGCCTTGGGTTTGGGCCAGACACGTCCGGCCGTTTCCTCCAGGCCGGCGGCGGTGACCACGGCCTCGTCGGCCTTGGGGACCAGGGCGGCCACGGTCAGGCGCTCGGGGCGAAAGGTGGCGGCGATGACGGCATCAAGGCTCTTGCGGTCAACGAGCTGCACGGCACGCAGGTAGTTGGCCTCGCCGCCCGGCTCGTAGCCGTAAAACTGGAAGTAGCCGGCCTTCATGGCCAGGCCGGCCAGGGTCTCCTTGGCCCCGAAGAGGCCGTCCTCGGCGTTGCGCTTGACCCGCTCGATTTCCTTGTCGCTAAAGGCCGCGCCGGAGAGCTTGGCCAGATCGGCCAAAAGGCCTTGCCAGAAGGCGGCCACGTTCTTGGCGTCCAGGCTGGCGTCGATAAGGAACAGCCCGGAGCGCTCCAGGGTCATGGCGGAACAGGAGATGTCGTCCACGAGCTGCTTTTCGTACTTGAAGGCGCGGTAGAGCCGGCTGGTTTCGTCGCCGGCCAGAAGCCCCGAGAGCACGTCCAGGGCGGCCTCGTCGGCGCTGCGCAGGGCCGGGATGGGGAAGGCCACCTGGAGCCGCACCTTGCCCCACTGGCCGTACTCCACCGCCACCGACTTCGCCGGCGTCGCGGGTGCGGCATACAGGGCCGGCGGGGTCACGGTCCGGTCGTTGCGCAGGTCGCCGAAAAGCGCCCCGGCTTCCAGGAGCACCTCGTCGGCGCGCACCTTGCCGGCCACCACCAACAGCATGGACTGGGGCTGGTAGCGCTCGGCCACGTAGTCGCGCAGGTCCTTGTCGGTAAAGCCCGAAACCGTCTCGGGATAGCCGATGACCGGCCGGCCGTAGCCCAGGCCCGGCCAGACCAGATCCTGGGTCAACTGGAACAGGCGGCTGTCGGGGTCGTCGCGGCCCCGGGCGACCTCGGAAAGCACCACTTTCTTTTCGCCGTCCAGTTCAGCCGGGTCGAACTTGGCCCCGAAGATCATGTCCTTGACCACGTCAAGGCCCAGCCGCCAGCGCTCGGCCGGCAGATCGACCCGATAAATGGTGCTGTCAAAGCTCGTGGCCGCGTTGAGTTCGCCGCCCGCGCCCTCGATGTCCGAAGCCACCTGGCCGGCCGGCCGCTTTTCCGTGGACTTGAACACCATGTGTTCGAGCAGGTGGCTCAGGCCCGCCTGCTTGGGCGTCTCATAGGCCGACCCGGCATGGACAAACAGGCGCACCGACACCAGCGGGAACCGGTCGTCCTCGATGGTCATGACGGTAAGCCCGTTTTGCAGCCGGGCCACCTTGGGGGCGTCGGCCGCCCGGGCAGCCGTGGACAAGGCTAAAACAATCGCGACAAGGGACAACACAACGCGCCAACGCATGGGCACCACTCCTTGTTCCAAGTCCACGCTTCAGACGGCAACGGCCTGAGGCGATACTTCATGCGAACATCACGTCTTTTGAGAACATGACCTCTGTCATTTCGGAAAACAGCCGTCAGGGCGGCCGCCCGCCCCGGGTTGGGGCGGACGGGACAGATCAAGGTGCGGGCTTTTGGCGGGAAAGGGAACTTAAAAAACCTTCACGAAAGGGGAAAAATGCCGCCGTCGGCAAAGGCGACGTTGGTCTTTTGCAAGTCGTAGCGGCCCCGGACAAGGCCAGGGCAGACCGCTTCGACCAGACGCAGGGGGCTTAAGTAGGTCTCGGAGAAATCACAGGAAAAGCGCACGCAGCCCGGGCCGGCCGGGAGCACCCCGCGCACCACGGTTTTGGCGTCCAAGGTTCGCGGCCCTTTCTTGGATTCCCAGGTCACAGGGAAAGCGGCGGCGGCCTCGAAAGCCTCGAAGCCCTGATGGCAGGCCTGGGCCTGCTCTTCCGGCACGGTCAGCTCATAAGACTCGACCACCGGATGGGCCACCTTGCGCCCGCCGGTCAGCTCGTCCACACCGACCACGGTCAAGCCCTCGGGCAGATTGGGGTTGAGGCGCGCGGCAAATTCCTCGGGGGTAACGGGTTCGCGCAGAAAAAGCCCCATCCACTCGGCCCGGCTGGACACGCCCACAGGCAAGGCCCGGCCAAAGGAAATCTGAGGCAGCGGATGATAGCCGGCCGAGAAGCTCGGCTTGAGGCCGGCCCGGCGCAGGGAGCGTTCGATGACCCGGCCAAGCTCCAGCTGGCTCAGGTAGATGGCGCTGCCCTCCTTGGCGTACCAGACCCGGAAATGCGCGGCCTTGCGGGTGAGGTCCTCCCGGGGCGGGGCCGGCGGCGCGGCTACGGCCTCGCGCTCCAGGGCCGGACGGTTGAGCCGGGGTTTGATGACCGCCTCGGCGGTCAAGGGACTCTTGCGGCCGGCGTCGTTGCACACGCCGCAGCCGGTGCAGTCGCCAAAACGGCAATCGGCCGTCACCGTGCCGGACAGCGCCCGCTTGCGCTCCAGACGCAGGTAAGCCGGCGACACGCCGCAGGACAGGTGGTCCCAGGGCAGCGCCCTGTCCACCGGACGCTCGGCCAGCCAGTCGGCCGGATCGAGCCCGGCCTCGGCGAAAATCTCCAGCCACGGGGCCAGGGAAAAGCGGTCCACCCAGGAACAGAACAGTGCGCCTTTTTGCCAGCCGGCCTCAACCAGGGGAGCCAGCTCCCGGCCGCCCCGGGAGAACACGCCTTCGAGAAAACTCATCTCCGGCTCGTGCCAGCGCAGGGTCAACCGGCGGTCGCTGGCGAAAAGCTCGCGCAGATAGCCCACCCGGGCGCGAATCTGCTCCAGGCTGATCTGGCCGTGCCACTGAAACGGCGTGTGGGGCTTGGGCACGAAGGGCGAGATGGCGGCCGTGACCTGGAGGCGCTTGGTGCCCTTGGGCGCTTGGGCCAGCACCTTCTTGGCCAGCTCGAAAATGCCCTGGACGTCTTCCTCGGTTTCGGTGGGCAGCCCGATCATGAAGTAGAGCTTCACCTGCTGCCAGCCGTGTTCAAAAAGCCGCGCGGCGTGGGAGAGGATGTCCTCCTCGGTGATGCCCTTGTTGATGACGTCGCGCAGGCGCTGGGTGGCGGCTTCCGGGGCCATGGTGGCCCCGGTGCGGCGGATGCCGGCCATCATGTCCAGGATGGAGTCGGACAGCGTCCCGGCCCGCAGCGACGGCAAGGACACGGCCACCTGCTCGCGGCGGCAGCGGTCGATGCTCTGGGCGAAAAGGCTTTCCAGGGCCGAGAAATCGCCGGTGGAAAGCGACAGGAAGGACAACTCCTCGTAGCCCGTGCGGCCAAGGCCCTCGGCGACCAGGCTTTCGAGGGCGGGCAAGCTGCGTTCGCGCACCGGGCGGTAGACCATGCCGGCGTGGCAGAAGCGG
This sequence comes from Pseudomonadota bacterium, assembly GCA_023435825.1. Classification (GTDB taxonomy): domain Bacteria; phylum Desulfobacterota; class Desulfovibrionia; order Desulfovibrionales; family Desulfovibrionaceae; genus Solidesulfovibrio. The sequence continues at coordinate 25,748 of JAEZMB010000343.1, forward strand.
CAGCCGCGCGTGCAGCCCCGGGCGATTTCGACGGAGAGGCGGTCATGGACGGCCTGGGCAAAAGGCACCACCTGGCAGGCCGGGAAAGGGGCCGCGTCCAGGTCGGCCACGATGGCCTTGTCCACCCGTTCGTAGCCCGGCAAGAGGCTGCGCACCCCGGTTTCGGGGTCAAACTCGAAAAATTCCGGCACGTAAAAGCCGGGCATGGCGGCCAGTGTCTCCAGGAGTTGGCGGCGGCTCGCCCCGTTCTCCCGGGCGTCGGCCACGGCGGTCAACAGATCGACAATGGCTTTTTCGCCGTCGCCAAGGACCATGACGTCGAAAAACGGGGCCATGGGCTCGGCGTTGAAGGCGCAGCCGCCGCCGGCCACCACCAGGGGCCAGCCGCCCTGTTCGGCCCGCTGCGCGCTGCGGAAGGGAATGCCGGCCAGATCGAGCAGGTGCAGCACGCTGGTGTAGCACAGCTCGTGGGTGAGATGGAAAGCCACCACGTCGCAGGCGGCGACAGGCGTGTCGGACTCCAGGGTGGCAAGCCTGGTACCCGTTTCGCGCATGACGGCCACGGCGTCGTCGGCCGGGGCGAAGACGCGCTCGGCGGCCAGTCCCTCGACCCGGTTCACGGCTTCATACAGGATGCGCCCGCCGACATAGGACATGCCGACTTCGTAGAAATCCGGGAAGGCCAGGGCCAGGCGGGCGCGCACCGAGGACGCGTCCTTGGCCGTGCGGCCCCATTCGCCGCCGAGGTACTGGGTGGGCTTTTGGATACGGGAAACGAGCTCGCGCATGGATGGTCTCCGGCCGGCAAAAGGCCGGGGGTCGTGGCTTGACAGCCAGGAAAAAGGACGCGCCGCCGCCGGGTTATCCCCAAGACGGCGGCGCGGACAAAAACTTATTTCTTGAGCAGGTTCGAGATGTTGCCGCCCTTGCCAGCCAGGGAGGACAAGTTCTTGAGGTCGCCCGTGGTGGACAGGGTCAGGTTGCTCGTGGCCTCCAGATAGCGGGTCTGGAGCTCGTCGGGGAACTTCTTGAACTGGTAGAGAATATGCGCGCCGTCGATCTCGCCCCCGATCTCGGTCTCGAAGGGGTAGCCAAAGGGCAGAAGCATCATCTGCACGCCCTGCTGGGAGGGAATGGTCTGCAGCAGCGCGATTTCGGTGAGCTTATTGGCGGCTTCGTCCCATTTGCCCAGGACGGTTTCGCCGTTGATGAGTTTGACCAGTCGGATGTCGTAAGCCATGGGGCATTCTCCTTGATGTCCGGCGCTTCGCGCCAGGCGTTGAGCTAGATACGGCTTGGGGCCCTGTCAAGGGCGGCCGGGCGCTATTCGTTGAGGTCGAAGACGGCGAATCCCTGGCTTTTGCACAGCGCGTCGCGCTCGGCGTCACGCAGGTCGGCGCGCACCATTTCCGTGACCATCTCTTCCAGGGTGATCTTGGGCACCCAGCCCAGGCGTTCCCGGGCCTTGGTGGGGTCGCCCAGCAGCGTCTCCACCTCGGTGGGGCGGAAGTATCGAGGATCGACGGCCACCAGGCAAGCGCCGGTCTTGGCGTCGTAGCCCTTCTCGTCGGCCCCCGTGCCCTCGAAGCGGATGGAGATGCCCAGTTCGGCGGCGGCCATCTTGACGAAGTCGCGCACGGAATACTGGCGGCCGGTGGCGATGACGAAATCATCCGGGGCGTCCTGCTGGAGCATGAGCCACTGCATCTCGACGTAGTCCTTGGCGTGGCCCCAGTCGCGAAGGGCGCTCAAGTTGCCGAGGTAGAGGCAGTCCTGGAGGCCGACCTTGATGCGGGCCAAGGCCCGGGTGATCTTGCGGGTGACGAAGGTTTCGCCGCGAAGGGGCGACTCGTGGTTAAAAAGAATGCCGTTGCAGGCGTACATGCCGTAGGCTTCGCGGTAGTTGACCGTGATCCAGTAGGCGTAGAGCTTGGCCACGGCGTAGGGGCTGCGCGGATAAAACGGCGTTTTCTCGGTCTGGGGCGTCTCGACGACCTGACCGAAGAGTTCCGAGGTGGAGGCCTGGTAGAACCGGGTATGCTTCTCCAGGCCCAGAATGCGCACGGCCTCAAGCAGACGCAACGTGCCCAGGGCGTCCACGTCGGCGGTGTATTCCGGGGACTCGAACGAGACCTTGACGTGGCTCTGGGCGGCCAGGTTGTAGATCTCGTCGGGGCGGACCTGCTGGATGATGCGAATGAGGTTGGTCGAATCGCTCAGGTCGCCGTAGTGGAGCGAAAATTTGCGGCCGGTGTCGTGGGGGTCGCGGTAGAGATGGTCGATGCGCTGGGTGTTGAACAGCGAGGCCCGACGCTTGATGCCGTGGACTTCATAGCCCTTCTTGAGCAGCAGTTCGGCCAGATAGGCCCCATCCTGGCCGGTGATGCCGGTAATGAGCGCGACTTTGCCTTTCATTTCTGGAGAATCTCCTGTTGTTCGTGGACAGCCATGGCCCGAGCCACGTCGGCCGGTCCCATGGTCGCCTTCCAGCCCAGCGCCTGCGCCGCCTTGGCCGGATTGGCCCGGCTGACGGCGATGTCGGCGGGCCGAAAAAGTGTGGAATCGACTTTCACATGGTCCTGCCAATCCAGTCCCAGGGCGGCGAAGGCCTCGGCCACGAACTGGCGCAGGGTGATGGTCTGGCCGGTGGCGATGACGTAGTCTTCCGGGGTGTCCTGCTGGAGCATCAGCCACATGGCTTCGACGTATTCCCGGGCGTTGCCCCAGTCCCGGGCCACGTCGATGTTGCCCAGATGCAGGGTCTCGCCCGAGCCGGCGGCGATACGGGCAGCGGCGGCCACAATCTTGCGGGTGACGAAACGCTTGGGCCGCAGCGGCGACTCGTGGTTGAAAAGGATGCCGTTGCAGGCAAAAAGCTTGTAGGCCTCCCGGTAGTTGGCCACCTCGAAATGGGCCGCCGCCTTGGCCACGGCATAGGGGCTGCGGGGAGCGAAGGGCGTCAGTTCGGTGGCCGGCTCGCCGCCGGTGTCGCCGTAACAATCGCTGGAGGAGGCGTGGTAGAGCCGGGCCGGCGCGCCGAGAAAGCGCACGGCCTCCAGGAGGTTGAGCGTGCCCACGCCGATGGACATGAAGGTTTCCACGGGCTGGTCAAAGGACAGGCCCACCGACGACTGGCCGGCCAGATGATAGATCTCGTCGGGCTTGACCTTGGCCAGCACGGTCAGGACGCTGCGAAAATCGGTCAGGGTGACGGAATGGACCTCGACCTGTTCGCCAATGCCCAGGGCGGCCAGGCTGGCAAAAGACGCCATCTGGGCGTCGCGGGAGGTTCCGGCCACCCGGTAGCCTTTCTGGAGCAGAAGCTGCGCCAGATAGGCTCCGTCCTGGCCTGAAACGCCAAAGATGAGGGCTTGCTTCATATGCGAAATGGCATCCAGGGAGGGGCGTTTACGCGTAAGCGCATCTTCTAGGAGTTTCCAGGGGCGGCGTCAACAGCCGCGCCGGCCGGGCGACTCTCGTGGCCCCGGCAGGCGGCGCACACGCCGTCGATGCGCACCTCCACGGACAGCACGTCCATGGCCAGCCCAGCGCCCAGGGCGGCCAGATCGGCCAGACCGGCCCCTTGGGGCAGACACTGCATGGCCCCGCAGCGCACGCAGTAGGCATGGCCATGGGGCGCTCCGTCGGTCCCGGGCTCCAGGCAGTAACGCTGGGCCCGGTCCCCGGCGCTGTGGCGGCGGGCCAGCCCCTTGTCCACCAGCAGATCGAGAATGCGGTAGAGCGTCACCCGGTTGGCCGGACGCAGCCGGCGCACCAGGGCCAGGATGTCGCCGGCCGGCAACGCCCTGCCCGCCCCGGCCATGGCCCCGACCACGGCCAGCCGTAGCGGCGTGGCCTCGATGCCGGCCCGGGCCAGCATCCGGGACGGGCTTTCGCCGAGCATGGCGTCCACGGCCGGCCTCTAGGCGCCCTGCCGCCGCCGGGCCAGGCCCGGAGCCAGGGAAATGAAGAACGTGCCGGCGGCCACGGCGATGATGGCCGCGCCCGAGGTCAGGTTGAAGGCATAGGCCAGCGCCAGGCCGGACAGGCAAAAAACGATGTTGAGGAGCCCCGCCCAGACCATGGCCCGGCCCAGGGAGGCGGCCCGGCGCACGGCCAGGCTCGGGGCCACGGATAAAAGCGCAATGACCAGGATAAGGCCGGCCACCCGGATAAGCAGCACCACCGACACGGCGGCCAGGGCCGTGAGCAGGCAATGCAGGAACATCACCGGCACCCCGCGCACGGCGGCGAACTCCCGGTCGAAGGCCATGGACACGAAGCCGTTATAATGGCGCAGGGCGGCGGCCAGGAGCACCACGTCCAGGCCGGCCAGGGCATACAGGTCGCTTTCGGGGACCGTGATGATGCTGCCGAACAGATAGCTCATGAGGTCGGGCTTGTAGCCGGGGGTCAGATCCAAAAGGATGATGCCGAAGGCCATGCCGGCGGCCCACAGCACGCCGATGACGGTGTCGGTGTCCTCGACGCGCCTAAGCGTCACGGCGGCCATGGCCAGGGCGGCGGCCACGGTGAAGGCGACGGTGACCGGCAGCACGGGCAGGGCCAGGAAATAGGCCAGCCCCACGCCGCCGTAAGCGGCATGGGCCGCGCCGCCGGCCAGGAAGACCATGCGGTTGGCCACGACCAGGGTGCCGATGACGCCGCAGCACACGGCAGCCAAAAGTGCGGCCAGCACGGCGTTTTGCATAAACGGCAGGGAAAGGGCTTCGATCATGGCCGCTCCATCGGGGACAGCCGGGCCAGGTCCGGCGGAATGCGGCGCAAATAGGCGTCCATGGGGCAGGCGTGGCTGTGGACGCCGTAGAGCAGGTCGAGCATTTCCTGGCTCAGGCGCGGCTCCGGCGAATAGGCCACCCGGCCGTTGACGCAGGCCACGGCCGTGACCCCGGCGGCCAGGATGCTCAGATCATGGCTGACGACCATGGAGGTCACGCCCTCGCCGATGCGCGAGAGCACTTCATACAGGCAGAACTTGCCCTGGGGATCGATGTTGGCCGTGGGTTCGTCGAGAATGATAAGGCCCGGATCGGAAACCAGGGCCCGGGCAATGAGCGTGCGCTGCTTCTGGCCGCCGGAGAGCTCGCAAAAACGGCGCTGGGCCAACCCGGCCATCTCGACCCGGGCCAGGGCGGCGTCGGCCTTGTCGATCTCCTCGGACGTGTAGCGAAAGCCGCGCCGCCCAGGCGACAGCAGGCCCATAAGCGCCACCTCGCGCACCCGGATGGGCAGATCCTTGCGCTCGGCCACGCCGTCCAGGCGCTGGGGCACATAGCCGATGCGGGCGCTGTGCCGCCCCGGCTCCTCGCCAAACACCCGGATGGTTCCGGCGCTTGGCGTCAGGATGCCGAGGATGAGCTTTAACAGCGTGGTCTTGCCCCCGCCGTTGGGGCCGAGCACGGCCAGACGCTCGCCCTGGGCAACGGCCAAGCTCACGCCCGAAAGCGCCGCCTGGCCGTTGTAGGCAAAGGTCAGGTCGCGGATATCGACGACCGGTTGCGTCACTTGGTCTCCGTCTTGCCGGCCAGTCCCTGGCGCAGGGCCGCGGCCGCGCCGCGAAGGCCGGCCGGCCAGTCCTCGGCCAGGGGGTCGATGGCGGCGGTGGCGCCGCCGATGCCCTTGGCGAGGGTCTCGGCCTGGGCGGCGCTCAGTTGCGGTTGCACGAAAATCACCTTGACCCCGTCGGCCTTGGCTTCTTTGATGAGTCCGGCCAGGGCCTTGGGGCCGGGTTCGCGGCCAAGCTGCTCAATGGGAACCTGGGTCAGCCCGTAGTCCTTGGCAAAGTAGCCCCAGGACGGATGAAACACCATGAATTTGCGCTGCCCGGCCGGCACATCGGCAAATACCTTTTTGATCTCCGCGTCAAGGGCATCGCACTGGGCGGCGAAACGTTCGTAGCCGGCGGCGTAGTCGGCCGCGCCCTCGGGATCGGCCTTGGCCAGGGCGTCGCGCATGGACGCGCCGATGACCTTGGCCAGATTCGGCGACAGCCAAATATGGGGATCGGGCTCACCGTCATGGTGCTCATGGCCTTTTTCCGCCTTGTCGTGGGCATGGCCCTTTTTCCCCTTGTCGTTGTCGTCGTCGTCATCATGGTGGGCGACCATGGGAATCTTGTCGATGCCGGCGTCGGTTTTGATGATGGCCATCCTGGGGTTGGCCGCCGCGAACCGGGGCAGCCAGGCGTCCTCGAAATCCATGCCTATGGCGAAATAGACCGCCGCCTTGGACAGGTCGGCCAGTTGCCGGGGTTTGGGCTCGTAGGTATGGGCGTCGGCTCCGGGCGGCACCATCACCACCACCTCGGCCCGGTCGCCGGCGATCTGCTTCAGAAAATAGGCCTCGGGCGCGATGCTGACCGCGGCCAGAATCTTGGCCTGGACCGGCGCGGCGGACATGAAAATGATACCCAGAATCAAAAGAGTCAAGCGTTGGATCATGGCAGCTCCTTGGCGTCCCCTGGACGCGCAAGAGGCAATGCAACAAAGTTGCATTGCAAAGTCAAGCCCGCCCAGCCCAGGGGCGGCAACGAAAAACCTTGAAATCCGAGGGCAGGCCCTTTACCCCAAGGCAGCCATGACCAATAACGCGCCGTCGCCCCCCGCGACCAAGACCTCGGCCCTGGCCGCCTGGGGGCTTACGCTCCTGGTCGCCTTGGCCGCCTGGCATTTCACGGCCCACTTTCTGCCATGGTACACCGGTCAGCGCACCGCCCAATTCAGCCGACGCCTGGACGATCTGGCCAGCCTGCGCGACGCCCTGGCCGCCTTTCACGCCAAGTACGGCCGCTATCCGGCCAACGCCGGTTTCGCCGGGGCCGTGGGGGCCAAGGGCGAGGCCGCCAGCGACTGGCTGCCCGGCCTGGCCGGCGAATTCCTGCCTGCCCTGCCCCGCGACCCGGCCGGCACGAGCGATCCGGACAAGCAGTATCTCTACCACGGCGACGGCACGGACTACAAAATCATCGCCCACGGCTCGGGCGACTGCGCCCTGGCCCGCAAGGCCCATCCCGACATGGTCGATCCGGCCCGGGACTGCTGGGCTTATGGCTTCTGGACACCCGGCGCGGCCAATTGGTGACCTCCATGACGCAGCACCCGACATCCGCTCCCTCGTCGCTTGCCTCGACCAGCCGCCGCTTGCGCGACTGGCTGGCCGAGACCTTTTTGCTGCGCGGCGCGCGCATTCCGGCCCTGGACGGCATTCGCGGCTGGGCCATCCTCATGGTCTTCAACGTGCATTTCTTTGCCCGTTACCAGCCGAAATTCTATTTCACCGAACCCGGCGGCGCGCCCTGGACAGCCCTGACCATCCTGCACGCCGGCAGCTTCGGCGTGGACCTTTTTTTCTTTTTAAGCGGCCTGCTCGTCTACAAAAGCCTCATGGCCAAGCCGGTGGGTGCGCTGCGCTTTGTCTACGACCGCTACCGGCGGCTTTTGCCGGTCATCGTCTTCGTCACTATTTACGTGGCCGCCGACACGCCGCCGCGCCGGCTTTTCGACAACCTCTTTTTCCTCAACATCTTTAACGAACCGCCCATCCATTTCTTCACTTGGCCCCTGGTCTACGAAATGTATTTCTATGGGCTGTGCGCGGCCGTGTTCATCGGCTGCCGGCGACTTCGATTCGTTTCCGGCTGGCCGTTTTTCTTCGCCCTGGTCGCGGCCCTGGTCGTGTGCGAGTTCGAGGTGCGCTTTCGCATTTCCTTCAGCCGCTTCCTGGGCTTTTTCTGGGGCGTGGCCCTGGCCCGGCTCCTGGCCGGCGAGGCCGGCCGCCGTGCCCTGGCCGCCCTGCCCTCCTGGACCTGGGCCGTGGGATTGGGGCTGTTGCTCTATTGCCGCTGGCTGTGGGGCTCGGGCTGGTTCATGGCCGCCAGCGGCAACGAGCATCTCAAAAATCTCCTCTTTTTCAGCGCCGTCAACGCCTCGCTGTTTCTCGTCACGGCCTCGGTCATGACCCGGGCCTCGATCCTGTCCCGCATTTTTTCCTTCACGCCGCTACGGTTTCTCGGCATCATCAGCTATTCGCTGTTCATGACCCACATGCTGGCCCTGCAGATCACCCAAAACCTGGTCGGCATCCCGGTGACAAACGTCTGGTCCATGCTGGCCAACCACGCCGTCACCGTCCTGGCTGCCACGGGGCTGGCCATGTTCTCGTTTTATTATCTGGAGCGGCCCTATTTCGCCCGCCCGGCCTCCCCCAAACAGGCCCCTTCTCGGTAATGGGGCCGTCAGGAGACATCGCGCCATGTCCTACGCGATTCCAGGCTTGACCGCCGGTCAAGCAGCCCATCTGCTTCTCGTTTGAGTTCGCGGCCCTGCGTGGGGTGCGGCTGGTGTTGCCTGGCCGATCCCTGCGTGGAGTCCCACATCCGCTACGGCTATCGTCGCCGGTGTCCCGACCTCTACTGGGACGAAGCGACAGGCTGTTACCGCTGCCGGTTGGCCGAAGACCCTGAACACGGCGAACGTTTCCGATTTCTGCTTGGCGTCGGCCACGGCTGTTGCGCCCCGCTCAACGCCTGGCGCGACGACGTGCGCAATCGTGACGATCCCGAGACGATAAATGACGATTGACCGCCCTGACGCCCTTGCCGCCGCGCCAAAAACATTCTAGGAAATGACGGGGTTTCATTCCAAGGAGGAACGTATGGAGTTTCGCGGCGCAATTACGGCGTTGGTCACGCCGTTTCGAAGCGGCGAAGTCGATGAGGAAGCTTTCCGCAGCCTCATCGAATGGCAGATCGAGCAAGGCATCCATGGCCTTGTCCCCTGCGGCACCACGGGGGAATCCGCCACGCTGTCCCACGAGGAGCACAAACGGGTCATCCGCATCTGCGTGGACCAGGTCAAAGGCCGCGTGCCCGTCCTGGCCGGGGCCGGCTCCAACAACACCCGCGAGGCCATCGAGCTGACGCAGGACGCCAAGGACGCCAAGGCCGACGGCGCGCTCCTTATTACCCCCTATTACAACAAACCGACCCAGGCCGGGTTAGTGGCCCATTTCAAGGCCATCGCCGACCGGGTGGACATGCCCTTTATCGTTTACAACGTGCCGGGCCGCACGGCCGTCAACCTGCTGCCCGAGACCCTGGCCATCCTCAAAAAGGAAATCCGCCAGGTCATCGGCGTCAAGGAAGCCACCGGCGACCTCACCCAGGTCTCGCGCGTGCTGGAATTTTGCGGCGAGGACTTCCAGGTGCTCTCCGGCGACGACTTCACCGCCCTGCCCACCATGGCCATCGGCGGCTGCGGCGTCATCTCGGTGGTCTCCAACTTCGTGCCGAAAAAGATGTCGGCCATGTGCGAGGCGGTCTTTGCCGGCGATCTCAAGACGGCCAAGGCCCTGCACTACGACATGGGTCCGCTGTACCGGGCGGCGTTTATTGAAACCAACCCCGTGCCGGCCAAGACGGCCCTGGCGCTTATGGGCCGCTTCCCCTTCGAAACGCGCCTGCCCATGGTGCCGCTGCTGCCGGACAACAAGGCCAAGCTCGAAGCCGTGCTCCAAAAAGCCGGCCTCATCTAATCGCTCCTTGCCATTTCTCGCGCGGGCCTTCCATCCGGGAGGCCCGCGTTTTTTTCAACCTTTGCCGCAGGTTTCGTGAAATCCGCCATGCGCATTGAGCTGCACAACGCTTCCGTCACCCTGGCCGGGGCCAAGGCCTTGACCGACGTCTCCCTGAGCCTGTCCTCGGGCGAGACCGTGCTCGTCCTTGGGGCCAACGGCTCGGGCAAATCGACGCTGCTGCGTCTGCTTCGCGGCGACATCTGGCCCGACGACGACGGCCGGGGAAGCCGGACCTACACCGTCAGCGACGGCCCGGGCCGGGCCTCGCCCATCGGCGTGCGCCACCGCTTTGCTGTTATTTCCCCGGAACTCCAGCGCACGGTCAAGCGGCTGTGGGGCCACCTGGACGCCACAACCGTCATCCTGTCCGGCCCCCGTGACGCCATGTACGTCCAGGCCGCGCCGACCCAAGCCGAACGGGCCGCCCTGGAAGAGGCGCTCACGCGTCTTGGCATCGAGCACCTGCGCGACGCCCCGGTCGGCGCGCTCTCCAACGGCCAACTGCGGGCCGTGCTCCTGGCCCGGGGCCTGGCCTGCCGGCCGACGGTGCTTTTTCTCGACGAATTTCTCGACGGCCTGGACACGGCCGCTGCGGCGACTGCCAGCCAAGCCATGGCGGCGGCCGTCGCCTCGGGCGCAGCCATCGTGCTGACCAGCCACACCGGGGCCGGCCTGCCGCCCGGTCCGGCCCGGGGGCTGGTCCTGGCCGGCGGCCGCGTGGTCCATGAAGGCTCGGCCGACTCGGCCCGGGAACACTATGCCCGTACCATCGCCGGCTGCCTAGAAGCGGTTCTGCCCGCCCAAGGCCCGGAGTGCGCCCTGGCCGACGAGGCCGGCGCTCACGAGGCCTCGGGGCTGCCGCTTGTGGTTGTGGAAAATGCCTCGGTCTTTCTCGACCGGCGGGAAATCCTGCGCTCCGTGAACCTGACCGTTGCCCCAGGCGGCCATCTGGCCGTGGTCGGGGCCAACGGCTCGGGCAAGTCCACGCTGTTAAAGCTCATGGCCGGCGAGCACCACCCAGCCCTGGGCGGGCGGGTGGAGCGACCGGGACTGACCGCGCCCGAGGGGCTTACCGACCTGCGCGACATCCGCCGCCGCATCGGACTGGCCTCGTTTGAACTCGAAGCCGACTACGACAAGGAAATCACCGCGCTGGAAGTGGTCCTGTCCGGCGCCCAGGCCAGCATCGGGCTCTATGTGGAGCCCACGGACCGGGAGCTGCGGGCGGCGCGGCGGTGGATGGCCTTTTTCGGGGTGGCGCAACTGGCTGGGCGCAAGCTCGGGGCCCTTTCCGCCGGCCAGACCCGGCGGCTGTTTCTGGCCCGGGCCATGGCGGCCGAACCGCGCCTGCTCCTTTTGGACGAGCCTTTCTCGGGCCTGGACGCGGCTTCACGCCGGGCGGCCATGGAGGCCGTGTCGGCGGCGGCCCGGTCCGGAGTCACGGTGGTGTGCGCCGTGCACCGTCCCGAGGACGTGATCCCCGAAATACGGGCCGTGGCCCGCATCGCGGACGGCCGGGTCAGCCTCGCTGGACCCGACGCGGCGTTTCCTTAGACGACGACGCCTTGCCGCCGGCCTTGGCCACCACCACGATCTCCCCGGCCGCCTTGGCGTTGGGCACGTAGACGGCCTCGCCCGTCTCGGAGCGGATGGCCACGTACCAGGCGCCCATGGACTCCACCCGGCCGACGATGCCGGCCAGGCTCACGGCGTCGCCCGTGCGAAACGGGCGCAGCAGCCGCAAGGTCACCCCGGCGGCCAGATTGCCCAGCGCCCCCTGAAAGACGAAGACCAGCGCCAACCCGCCCGCCGCCACGGCGACAACGCCCCAGACAGGCCAACCCTTGGCGGCCGCCTCGGACGAGGCCTCCGAACCAGCCTGAGCCGGCGCGGGAGCGGCAGTGGGGGCGGCAGGCACGTCCCGCAGTCCGCTCACGGCCCCGGCCGGTGAAGGGGCCGACGGCGCGGACGGCTTGGCTCCGCCGGCCTGGGGCAGATCGCGCGGGCCGGCCGATGGCGCGGACAAGGGCGCGATCTTTTGCGGGCTATCGGGCAGATCGTGACCGTGCAAGGGGGGCGTGGCCTGGGGAGCCTTTTCCGGGCGAAGCTCAAGACCGCCGTTGCCGGCCGGGGACGGTGCGGCGGCGGCCGGGACAGCCGGCACGGCCTCACCCGCCGCTTTTGTGCCGCTGGGGATGAGGATTTCCTTGCCCAGGGGCAGCCGGGCCGGGTTGAGGCCGGGGTTGGCCTTCAAAATAGCGGCCGTGGGCACGCCGTAGCGCAACGATAAAAGTCCCAAGGTGTCGCCGGCCTTGATGACGTATTTGCCGGGGCCGGCGGCCAGCACCAGGGCCGGCGCGGCGTCTTCCCGGGAATGGCACGGGCTGGCCTGCCCCCCAAGCAGACAGGCCGCCAGAAAAAGGATCAGACCCCAGAATCTCGCCGCGTCGCCGGTCATGAACACCTCCGCAGGCCGCCGTCTGGCGGATGGCATCTGGTTAGCACGGCTGCAAACAAAGGCCAAGCGCCGCCTTTTGTTACATTTTCTCTCCCGAGCTAGGCCCTGGTGCGCCGGGCCGTGAGCACGCCGGAGCCAATGGGCACGACCACCGCGTCGAATCGGGGATCGGCCAGCACGGCCTCGACCACGCCCGGGATCTCGGCGGCGTGGCTGATGACGTTGTCGGCGGCCACGATCCCGCCCACAACCAGGCGCGAGGCCAGCAGTTCCAGACACGGGGCCAGCACGTCGCGGTTGGCGTCCACGAAAGCAAAGGCGACGCCGTCCAGGCCGGCGACGATTTCCAGGGCGTCCCCCTCGGCCAGACAGACCTTCTCGCTCGTATCCGTGGCCTCCAGGGTCTGGCGGGCCAGTTCCAGCTTGTCCGGGTCGCGGTCGATGGACAGCAGCGTATCCCCCCGCTCGCGGCAGGCCAGGGACAGCCACAGCGCGGAATAGCCGGCGCTGGTCCCGACTTCCACCACCCGCCCGGCCGGGGCCGAAGCGGCCAGGATAGCCAGATAACGACCGGTTTCCGGCGGCACCTGACGCAGCCGCTGCCCATGGGGCGTGCCGTTGATGCGGTCGGCGGCGTCCATGGCTTCCAGTTCGGCCATGCGGGCCAGCATGGCCGGCGTGAATCCGTGAAACATCCCGTGCCCTCCTGTCGCGGCCACGACCGCGTTATTGGAAAACGAACTCGCCGAAATAAATGTTCTTCACCTTGCCCGGACCGGCGTACTTGGTGAAAAGGTCCATGAGCTCCTTGCGCAGGATCATCTTGCCGGAATTCGTGAGCAGATCCTCGGCCAGCTTGTTGGAGAGCATGAGAATGAGCTCCTCCCGGGCGTCGGCCTTGTAGAGACGCTCGGCCGAAGGATCGTCGACGCACTCCACGATCATCTCCAGGCGCATGAACCGGTAGCCTTTCTTGCTCAGGATATTGACGGTCATCGGCCCGATGGTGATGACGCCGTTTTCCACCTTGCCGGGTTCTTTCTTCTCTTTCTTTTCTTCTTTTTTCTCTTGTTTCTTGGATTCGCCGTCGCCGTGGCCGCCGCCGGAAGAGGCCGGCAAGGGCTGGGGCAAGGCCAGAAACAGGGCAAGGATCAAGGCAAGTCCAATCGCACTGCGTCCCATGAGCGCTCCATGTCGCCTGGCCCGGCCGAAAGCCGGCCGGGCCGTTGTCGCCGCTTTTCCCGCCTGGTGTCGTGTCCACGAAAACGCACATGGACTTCCGAAACCAGCACCCTAAAATCCTTGATCTTTCAAAAAATACTGGCGTATTTTTTGGAAGTGCGACACTAGCCTCGGGCCTTGGCCTGGCGGCGGCGGGCGGTGAGGATGGGTTCGGTATAGCCGTTTGGCTGGCTGAGTCCTTCGAAAATCAACTCCCGGGCGGCCTGGAAGGCCAGGGAGTTTTCCGGGTCGGCGGCCATGGGCCGGTAGGCCGGGTCCAGGGCGTTTTGGCGGTCCACCACGGCGGCCATGCGCGCAAGCGTCGCCTCCACCTCTTCGGCCGTGCACAGGCCATGGCGCAGCCAGTTGGCCAGGTGTTGGCTGGAGATGCGAAGGGTGGCCCGGTCTTCCATGAGGCCGACATCGTCGAGGTCCGGGACCTTGGAGCAGCCGATGCCCTGGTCCACCCAGCGCGAGACGTAACCGAGGATGCTTTGGCAGTTGGTCTCGATCTCCCGCTTTTTGTCCTCGGGGGAAGGAGCTTCCCCAGCCGGCAGCAGCGGCAATTTGAGCAGGTCGAGGCGATTTGCCGGCGTGCGTCCGGCCAGTTCGCGCTGGCGGGCGAAGACGTCCACGGCGTGGTAGTGCATGGCGTGCAGCGTGGCCGCCGTGGGCGAAGGCACCCAGGCGCAGTTGGCCCCGGCCTTGGGGTGGTCGATCTTGGTCGCCACCATCTCGGCCATGCGGTCCGGCTTGGCCCACATGCCCTTGCCGATTTGCCCCTTGCCGGAAAAGCTGCAGGAAAGGCCCACGTCCACGTTGCCGTCCTCGTAGGCGGCCATCCAGAGCTGGGAGCGCATGGCGTTCTTGCCCACCACCGGCCCGGCTTCCATGACGGTGTGGATCTCGTCGCCGGTGCGGTCCAGAAAGCCCGTGTTGATGAAAATGATGCGGTCCTTGGCGGCGCGCACGCATTCCTTGAGATTGAGCGACGTGCGCCGTTCCTCGTCCATGACGCCGATCTTGAGCGTGCGCGGCGGCATGGCCAGCGCCCGCTCCACCCGCTCGAAGATTTCGCAGGCAAAAGCGACTTCCTCGGGGCCGTGCATCTTGGGTTTGACGATGTAGACGCTGCCATGGCGCGAGTTGCGTTTCTTGCCCAGGTCGCGCTGGTCGTGCAGGGCCACGGCGGCGGTGGCCAGGGCGTCGAGGAGGCCTTCGGGAATTTCCTCGCCGGCCGCGTCCAGCACGGCGTCGGTGGTCATGAGGTGCCCGACGTTGCGCACGAGCATGAGGCTGCGGCCGGGCAGCACAAGTTTCCCGCCGTCCGGGGCGGTGAAGGTCTTGTCGTCGGCCATGGCCCGGGCCAGGGTCTTGCCGCCCTTTTCAAAAGTCGCTTCCAGCTCGCCCCGGAAAAGCCCCAGCAGGTTGCGGTAAGCGTCCGCCTTGTCCGGGCCGTCCACCACGGCCACGGAATCCTCGCAGTCGAGGATGGTGGTCAAGGCCGATTCCAGGACCACGTCCCTCAGGCCCGAAGGGCTGGCAGCGCCCACGGGATGGGAGCGGTCGAAGCGCAGTTCGATGTGCAGACCGTTTTTGACCAGGGCCACGGCCGTCGGGGCCTTGGCCGGGCCGGCATAGCCGGCGAACTGGTCGAGGCGGGCCAGCCCCGTCAGGCGGCCGTCGGCGAAGGTGACGGTCAGGACGCCGTCGAGGACGGCGTAGGCGGTCACGTCGGCATGGCGGCCAAAGGCCAGGGGCACGGCCATGTCCAGGAAGGCGGCGGCATAGGCGACGACCGCCGCGCCCCGTACGGGATTATAGCCCGGCCCCTTGGCCGCGCCGTCGGTCTCGGGAATGACGTCCGTGCCGTACAGCGCGTCGTAGAGGCTGCCCCAGCGGGCGTTGACGGCGTTGACGGCGTAGCGGGCGTTGGTGATGGGCACGACCAGCTGCGGCCCGGCGATGGCGGCGATCTCGGGATCGACGCCAGTGGTTTCCATGGCAAAATCCGGCCCTTCGGGCAGCAGGTAGCCGATGCCGGTCAGGAAGCATTCGTAGGCGTCGCCGTCGTGGGGCTGGCCGTGCCGTTCCTTGTGCCAGACGTCGATGGCGGCCTGCATGGCGTCGCGTTTGGCGAGCAGGCTGCGGTTTTTGGGGCCAAGCTCGGCCGCCAGGCCGGCCAAGGCGGCAAAAAAGGCTTCGGCGGCGATGCCGGTAGCGGGCAGGATTTCCCCTGCGAAAACATCATACAGGGTCTTTTCGACGGACAGGCCGGCAACGGCCACGCGCTCGGTCATGGGGCACTCCTTGGTACTGCCTGTCCTCTCCGGGAACCGGGAGGCTGGCCGGCAGTGTACGAGATTTGCCAAGGAGTGCAACGGGGAGCGGCGAGGCTGCCGCTCCCCGAAAGAAACTAGCATTATTTCAAGACAATTTCTTCAAGGCTCTTGCGCTTTCGCGGATAGACCACCGGCTCGTCGGGCCGTCCCACGGCCAGCAGGTTGACCACCCGCCAGCCGGCCGGAAGTCCCAGCCGGGCCTTGATGTTGGCCTCGTCGAACATGCCGATCCAGCAGGTCCCCAGCCCCATCTCCGTCGCCCGCAGCATCATGAACGACACGGCCAGGGCCACATTCATGGCGCAGGCCCCGAACTTGGCCGCCTCTTCCTTGGCCGCCTCGCGGGCCACGTAGGCGTCGATGCCGTCCATGGGCTCGCCGTCGATGATCTTGTTGTCGCGGTAGAAAAAGGCGGCCGACTGGGAATCCTTGACGTAGTGCTCAAGGTCGGCGCAGCAGACGATGATGGCCGGCACGCCGGCGAGCCAGGCCTGCTTGCGGCTGGCTTCGCTGGTGCCGAACCAGGCCAGGTCGGCCGGATCAGTGACGACTTTAAAGCGCCAGGGCTGGGAATTGAGGCTGGAGGGGGCATTGCGGCCGGCTTCCAGCAGTTCGTGGATTTGCTCGTCGGAAAGCGGTTGTTTGGCAAAGGCGCGCACGCTGTGACGCGCGGCAATGGCCTCCTTGACGGACATGGACATGGGCGTCCTCCTGAGTTTTCCCGTTACGACACGTCTACCTGGGCAACCATGGGATACGCCGGGCGGCGATAGTCTGTCCGATTTCCGCTTCTTTGGCGGCGGCGTCAAGCCGCACCTCACCCCGCCGGCCGGTCAAACACCGCCAGATACTCCTGATTGCCCTTGGGACCCTTGACCTTGGACGGGACCACGCCGCGAAGGACAAGCCCAAGCTCGCTGCGGGCAAAAGCCACGACCGCCTCCACCGCTTCTTGTTGGTAGGCTTCCTCGCGCACCACGCCGCCCTTGCCGATCTTGTCCGGCGACAGCTCGAACTGGGGCTTAATCAGCGCCGCCACGAAACCGCCCGGCTTCAAAAAGCGCAGGCAGGACGGCAAAACCTTGGTCAGCGAGATAAACGACACGTCGGCCACCACCACGTCCACCGGCTCGGGGAGCAGATCGGCCGGGGCATGGCGCAAATTGACGTTCTCCATGGACACGACGCGCGCATCGGCCCGCAGCTTTTCATGGAGCTGGGCCGTGCCCACGTCCACGGCGTAGACCCTGGCCGCGCCGTGCTGGAGCAGGCAGTCCGTGAACCCGCCCGTGGACGCCCCGGCGTCCAGGGCGACAAGCCCCGTGACATCCAGGCCAAAGGTTTCCATGGCTGTTTCGAGCTTGCCCCCGCCCCGGCTGACGTAGCGTTCGCCCTGCTTGAGGACAAATACCGTCTCGGCCCCGAACATGCGCCCGGGCTTGTCCACCAGCGTCTCCCGGCCATCCGGGCCAATAAACAGCACCTGCCCGGCCATGATGCACCGCTTGGCCCGCTCCCGGCCGTCCACCAGCCCCTGGTCGCAGACGAGCTGGTCGGCCCGGGCTTTTATTTTCGCCATACCGCGCCTCCCCAAAATGCTCTCGGACGCGTTTTGCGTCCCACCATCACCCTCAAAGACGCGTTAATCGTCCGCATCGCGACGCCCCAAAATCCGGCGCAAGGTGTCCTTGGAAATGCCCAGTTCCCGGCAGGCGGCGTTGCGGTTGCCGCCATGGCGATCCACCGCGTCGCTGGCCGCCTGGAAGCGGATTTCGGCCATGGTGCGCCCCAAACGGGACGGACAGGCCCCGGCCTCGCCGCGCAGATGTTCGGGCAGGTGGCACAGTTCGATGGTCTGGCCCTGACACAGTATCGCCGCGTATTCGATGATGTTTTCCAGTTCCCGGATGTTGCCGGGATAGTCGTGGCGCATGAGCCTCGCCATGGCCTCGGGGCTGACCGTCTCGATGTTCTTGCTGACGGCCATGCGGCACCGGCCAAGGAGGCGCTCGGTCAACAGCGGCACGTCGTCCAAGCGGTCGCGCAGGGCCGGGATGCGGATGACCACCACGCTTAACCGGTAAAACAAATCCTGGCGGAAGGTCCCCTCGGCCACCATGCGGCCCAGGTCGCGGTTGGTGGCGGCCACCACCCGCACGTCGGCCGGCACGGTCTCCACGCCCCCAAGCGGCTCGAAGGCGCGCTCCTGCAAGGCGCGCAAAATCTTGGCCTGCATGGCGTAGGGCAGATCGCCGATCTCGTCGAGGAACAGCGTGCCCGCCTCGGCCAGGGCGAACCGACCGGGCTTGTCCTTGCGCGCGTCGGTGAACGCCCCGGATTTGTAGCCGAAAAGCTCGGACTCCATGAGCTGCTCGGGCAGGGCTCCGCAGTTGACGGCCACGAACGGCCCGCCATGGCGCTGGGACAGCTTGTGGATGGCCCGGGCGAAAAGCTCCTTGCCCGTGCCGGACTCGCCAAGCAGCAGCACCGTGGAGTCGCTCTGGGCGATTTGCGGCAACATGCGCACGATCTCCGACAGTTGGGGATCGCGCGTGCCGAAGTCGTCCAGGGGTTGCAACCCGGCCAGGCGGCTGACGAAACCGCCGCCCGAGAGGTCGCGGAAGACCTGCACCCCGCCGATGACCGTGCCGCCCATGGCCCAGATGGGCGCGGCGCTGATGCTCACCGGCACTTCCGGACAGCCCGTGCGCTTTAACGTCACGATGCGGTTGGCGATGGCCCGCGCCTCGTCCATGCTCTGGCGCAACACGCAGACCGTGCGGCAGTTCTTGACGCCAAACACCTCGCGGCAGGTGCGGCCTATGGCCTCTTCCGGGGCGCAACGGGCCACCTCGGCGGCGGCCAGGTTGCAGTAGCGAACGATGAAATCACGGTCCACGGCGAACACGGCGTCGGCCACGTTTTCCAGGGCAAAAGCGCTGGCTTCGTCGCCAGGAAAGGGATCAAGGGGTCTTTTCATGGGATGGGGGTTCTCCGCGCCGGCGGGCCGAGCGCGGCCGGAGTGTGCTTCGGAAGGCGTTTGGGGTCAACCAAAACGGACGCAAAAATCGTCCAACGGGGTCGCCAAACCCCTTGGCACACTTCCAACATATCGAAAATAAATGAAAAAATATTCGGCATGAAAAGTGCTTTTTTTCTCAATCAAACGGGCAAGCACTGCATCACCCGAAATACTCTCCCAAGGAGTCCCCATATGAACCTGACCCTGACCATCTCCGGTGCCTGCTGCGATCTGGCCCTGCATCCGGTGAACGCCGAAACCGCCGCCCGCGTCTGCATGCTCGGCGACAATCTCTACAAGACCAACTCCATCGAGTGGTGGCGCGCCAACAGCAACAACACCTGCGGCATGCGCCTGACCGCTGATGCGCAAATCGAGGCCGCCCTCGACGGCGCTTCCGTCGCCTTCGACGTCTCCCGCATGAGTGCGTCCGCCGCCCTGCTCACCCAGCGGCCCTTCCTGGAGAGCCCGGAAAAGAGCCTGTGCCTGCTCGGCTACGACGACGAGGCCTGCTCGCGCACCTGGACCTGGCGCAACGTCGCCGACTACGACATGAGCCGCTTCGAATTTTTCGTCCAGCGCTGGGACGCCATCCTCGGCGTGGCCGACTACCTCGTTATCGACGACGTCTGCTACGACGGCCGGCCGGCCGATGAAGCCGTCTGGGGCGAAAGCGAAGGCTTCACCTTCCGCACGCCGCTCATCGTGCCCGCCAGCGCCGCCCGCGAACTCGCCGCTGCGACGCGTCGCGCCGCGTAGCGGCAAGGAGAGAGGCGGGAAGAGCCTCCGGCGGGGGGGGGGGGGGGGGGGGGGGGGGGGGGGGGGGGGGGGGGGGGGGGGGGGGGGGGGGGGGGGGGGGGGGGGGGGGGGGGGGGGGGGGGGGGGGGGGGGGGGGGGGGGGGGGG
>JAEZMB010000002.1 GCA_023435825.1 Pseudomonadota bacterium
TGATAAATTCGGGTTTGCCAATTTCATATAATGAAGAAACCGCGCGCCTGTCCTTTTACGAAGGCCTGACCTGTGCGGGGGATGGCAGAAGAAATGCGGCGGCTTTAAAAGGGCTGCTCTACAATGAAGAAGGCGATATCGACAACGAGCACTGTTACGATTTTTATAGAGATATCGTTTTTGAAGAGCATCGGGAGCTGTTTAAAAAGTATGATTTTCGATACGACATCACCGTGATCATGCCGGGCACGGTTAACGGTGAGTGCAAAAAGACATCGGGGCATTACCATGGGTACATCGATGGGCAGCGCTTCACCTATCCCGAGGTATACGAAGTGCTTTCGGGTGAGGCTGTTTACATACTGCAAAAGGTTCACAATTTTGATATAGAAAATGAGGAGCCCGTGATTGAAGCCATTAAAGCCGTGTGCGTGAAAGCAGGCCAGGCTATCATTATTCCTCCTTTTTGGGGACATTGCTCAGTGAACGCAGGGGAGGGCCCCTTGATATTCAGCAACATTGCGGTGGTTTCATGCCCGATGCATTACGAACCCATTAAACAAAAGCATGGTCTCGGTGCCTATGTGCTTAAAGAAAACGGACAGATTAAATTCGTTAAAAACCCGTATTACGTCAACATGCCCGAGATTAAGGAGATTGAGCCCGCACAAAACCCGGCCATGGGGATTACGTTTGGAAAGCCCGTTTATTGGGAGTTCATACATGCGCCTGAGAAATTTGATTTTCTGCTGCATCCGGAGGCATTTATTGATGCCATGGAAGCCATGATAAAAATTAAAAAATAAAAATATGCATAAAGAAGGTTGACACATGAAATTACAAATTGCAATTGATTTAGCAACCGGCGCAGAAGCGCTGGAAATGGTAGGGCATATTCGTGATGAGATCGATATTGTTGAAGTCGGCACGCCGCTGATCATGAAGGAGGGAATGGTCCCAGTCAGACTGATTAAAAAGACATACCCAAATGTGATAGTGCTTGCTGATACCAAGATTGTGGATGGCGGCGACATTGAATGTGCCGACGCGTGTGAAGCCGGCGCTGATATTGTGACCGTACTGGCGCTTGCGGACAATGAAACGGTTAAAGCAGTAATCGATACGGCGCACAAGTTTGGTAGGAAGGCAATGGCAGACCTGATTTGTGTGACTGATATTCAAAAGCGTGCCCGGGAGCTTGAAGCCATGGGTATCGATTATGTATGTGTTCATACGGCTGTCGATGTGCAGAAGCTGGGCAAAACACCGCTCGATGATTTGACAGAACTGGTTGCTGCGATCCCGCCGCATAAAACGGCGGTGGCGGGCGGTATCAATATGAAGACGCTGGACGCTTACAAAGCGCTGAATCCCGCGATCGTGATTGCCGGGGGTTCTTTAACTAATGCTGAAAATCTTCATGATGCGGTGGCAGAGATGAAAAAGGCGATCTTGGATTAAGAATGGAGAGTGTTATGGACAATGCGGTTAAGATCAGTTTAAAGGTATTGAAGGAGCTTGACAGCTCGCTTAAGGGAATTGATAAACAACAAGCCGAAAGCTTTGTGGATGCGGTTATGGGTGCCAAGAAGGTGTTTGTGGCGGGGGCCGGACGCTCGTTGCTCATGATTCGCGGGTTTGCTATGCGTTTGATGCACATGGGGTTTGACGCCTATGTGGTGGGAGAAACGATTACTCCGTCGATTGAACCGGGAGATCTGCTCGTGATTGCGTCGGGCAGCGGGGAGACTGGGACTCTGGTGGTGATGGCCAACAAGGCCAAAAAGATCGGAGCAAAGCTCGCGCTGATTACAATATATCCCGAGTCCACAATCGGAAAACTCGCGGATACAGTCGTTCAGATTGATGCGGCAACGACAAAGGGAACGCGCGAGAGTGTCAAATCGATACAGCCGGGTGCGAATATGTTTGAGCAGAGCGTGCTGTTGTTCTGTGACGCAACGGTAATTTGCATCATTCAAAGAAACGGCATAGCGGAAGAAAATACGCTGCTCATGAAGCGGCACGCTAACCTTGAGTAAATGCTGATTCATTTAATCATTGTTTACTTGAGTTGAAGAAAGCGATATGGGAGGCAATGTGAAGTACATCGTTGGTATTGATCTTGGAGGCACGAATATAAAGGCGGCTCTGACCAATCAAAAGTTTGAGATTATCAGCAGAGCGCAGGTTCGTACGCCTTTTCAGCAGCCTCCCGAGGCCACCTTTGAGCGTATCATTGAGGTGGCAGGGCAGCTGCTGGCAAAGGCTGAAGTTAACAAAACCGATCTCATGGGTATTGGCATTGGCATCCCGGGCCTGACGGATTGCCGTACGAATATTGCCCATGAAGTCAAATTTTTAAAATGGACCAACATAGACGTGGGAGCCCCCATAGAAAAGCATTTTGGCGTTCCTGTATTTGCGGAAAACGACGGCGCTGTCAACGCAATGGGAGAGCTTTATTTTGGAGCGGGTAGAGGCTGTAAAAACGTGATATTGCTTACCTTGGGGACAGGGCTTGGCTCAGGCGTCATCATAGACGGAAAGCTGCTGCGTGGTGAGGATTATGTGGCGGCGGAGATCGGCCATATGGTCATCGAATCAGGCGGCTCGCTGTGTGCCTGCGGAAAGCGCGGATGTTTTGAAAGCTGCTGCAGCGGAAATGCCATGATCAGGTATGCACGTCAATTTGTGCTTGAATACCCCGAGTCTATTCTGTTAAAATATACAAATAGTGATATTTTAAAGATTGACGGTAAAATGATCGATATGGGTTATGACAGCGGGGATCAGGCCTGTATAAAAACAATAGACCTTTTTGCCCAAAAGCTCAGCGTGGGATTAGTCAATCTCATTGACATTTTTAATCCTGGCATCATTATTATAAGCGGCGGCGTATCTCGGTCGGGCGAACGCATACTGTCACAAGTAAGAGAGCTTGTGAGAGAATCGCTGATGCATCCTCTTCAGGAGTGCAAGATTGTGTGTGGTGAGCTGTATACGGATGCGGGTGTGCTGGGAGCCTGCGCGGTGGTGGCCGAATCATTTGATAAAAAAAGACCGAAAAAGGAGAGCGTGAATGTCGGTTGAAAAGGGGAAAGCCGAAAAAAGACAGGATGAAATTCTGCGCCTATTAAATATTAACGATTTGGTTACGATTTCTGAATTCTGTGAAAAGACTGGATGCAGCGAATCAACCATTCGCAATGACCTTACTAGTCTTGAGCAAAAGGGCATGCTTCTGCGTACATTCGGTGGTGCGGTAAAAACGCGTACTACTCCTAGTAATGTAAAAGACTGGGGAACCCGAGAAACCATCTACTTAAAAGAAAAGCAGGCAATAGCCAATTATGTGGTGGATAGTCTGATCGTACCCAATACCACGATCATACTGGATGCGGGAACAACTTGTCTCGAGGTTGCCCGTAAAATTGCGGAGAGGGACATGAAGCTTACCGTATTGACCAATTCGGCACGCGCAGCGTTCATACTGATGCCGGTATCAAGCCGAGTTGACCTCTATCTGTTTGGAGGCATGTATAATGCCGAACGGGGCGCCTTTTACGATGAATACCAGCGTTTCGCATTGGAAAAAATGAGAGCCAGCCTATTTTTAATGGGTATCAATGGCGTTAGCGCTGATTTGGGCATCACAATTATGGGCGGAGACGAGGCTAGCACGAAGATCAGCATGATGAACATCTCGGCAAAGACAGTGGCTCTCGTAGATCATTCAAAGGTGGGGCGCAACTCTTTAAAATACGTTGCGGAGCTATCGGCGATTGATGCCATGGTGACAGATGCGGGCATTTCC
>JAEZMB010000045.1 GCA_023435825.1 Pseudomonadota bacterium
CCCCCCCCCGGCCCGCGGGCGCCCCCCCCCCCCCCCCCCCGCGAGCAAGGCGTGACCACAAAGCTGCTAAAAGACGACGATAGATCCCTGGGATTCGTCAAGTTCCTGTCCTGGAGCTCCCTGGCGCTGATCCTGCTCGTCAACCTGTTCCTGTCCATCTTTCTCTCCAACTACGCCCGCCAGGACGTGCTGGCCAAGCAGAAGGAATTCGCCCTGCTGCTGGCCGAAAACCTCAACCACCAGATCTACCAGCGTTTCACCCTGCCCACGGTCATCGGCTTTGGCCGGGTGGAACTGTCCCAGCCGGCCCAGTATGACCGTCTGGACAAGACGGTGCTGTCCACCATCCACAGCTTCCACGTCAGCGAAGTGCGCATCTACGACCACGACAAGCGCGTGTCGTATTCCACCGACAAGGAACTGGTCGGCCAGTCCGGCTTTGCCGGCGCGGCCATCATCGAGGCCCTGGAACAGGGCACGTCGAGCTTCCAGGTGGTGACCAGGGCCGGCATGTTCGGCGGCATCTTCGATTTTTCGCCCAAACCCGACACGGTGACGCTGAAAACCATCTACCCCCTGCGCACCGAACGGTCGCTGGTGCCCGGCAACCCCCAAGGGTTCATCATGGGCGTGCTGGAATTCACCCAGGACATCACCGACGACTACCAGAAGGTCGTCGATTTCCAGCGCATCATCATCTCGACCTCGCTTATGTCCTCGCTGTTGCTTTTCGTCATGCTGCGCATCATCATCAGCCGGGCCGGGCGCATCAACGCCCAGCGCATCGCCGAGCGCGAACACCTGGAACGCGAACTCCAGCAGCAGGAAAAGCTCGCCGGCATGGGCCGCATGGTGGCCGGCATCGCCCACGAGATCCGAAACCCGCTCGGCATCATCCGCTCCACGGCCGAGCTGCTGCTCAAGCGGGCCAAGGACGCCGATCCGGCCAACGCCCGGCTGCTGTCCGCCATCTTCGACGAATCCAAGCGCCTGTCCAAGACCGTGGGCGACTTCCTGGACTACGCCAGGCCCAAGACCCCCCGCCAGGACGAGGTCGATCTGGCCCTTATCTGCGACCAGGCCCTGACCTTCCTGGAAGCCAAGTGCGAGGAACTCGGCATCGCCGTCAGCCGCGACTACGCCCCGGGGCTCACCGTGCGCGGCGACAAGGATCTCCTCTACCGGGCCGTCTACAACGTGCTCTCCAACGCCCTGGACGCCATGGCCGAGGACAAGGAAAAGCTCCGCGACCCGGCCCTGGCCGTGGCCGCCAGCCGCGACGGCGACGAGCTGACGCTCACCATCGCCGACACCGGCCCCGGCTTTTGCCCGGACAACAAGGACCGCGTGCTGGACCCGTTTTTCACCACCAAGGACGCCGGCACGGGCCTGGGGCTGGCCATCGTGCGCACCATCGTGGAAAGCCACAACGCCGCCCTGGCCCTGGACAACGCCCCCGAAGGCGGCGCCCGGGTAACGATGACCTTTACGGCGGCCTGAGAGCCTCCGGCGGCCAGGACAGGCGCTGCCTCTCCTGGACCTCTCCGCTGGGGGCTTGAAGCCCCCAGACCCCCCACATAAGTTACCAAGCGACTATTGGCGTGCTGCCCTGGGAAGGGATATGGTTGGTTTTCACGGACCATACCCGCAAGCAATCGATGGAAACACGAGACGAGATACCATGCCCAGCCAGATTCTGATTCTTGACGACGAGAAGAACTATCTCCTCATTCTGGAGACCATGCTCGGCGACGCCGGCTATGCCGTCACCGCCCTGGACGATCCCGAGACCGGCCTGGCCTTCCTGGACGAATCCGAAGTGGACGTGGTCATCACGGACATGAAGATGCCCAAGGTCACGGGGCAGCAGGTGCTGGAGCACGTCAAGCGCAACTACCCCTACATCCCGGTCATCATCATGACCGCGTTCGGCAGCATCGAAGGCGCGGTGGAGGCCATGCGCATCGGGGCCTTTGACTACATCGCCAAGCCCTTCGCCAACGATGAGCTGCTGCTGACCGTGGAAAAAGCCAGCCGTTTCGCCGCCGCCCAGCGCGAGAACATGCTGCTGCGCCAGTCCCTGGAGGACAAGTTCTCCTCGGAGAACATCATCGGCCGGGGCAAGGCCATGCAGCGGGTGCTGGAGATGATCGCCAAGGCCGCGCCCACCAAATCGACCGTGCTCATCACCGGCGAATCCGGCACCGGCAAGGAGCTGTTCGCCAAGGCCATCCACTACGCCTCGCCCCGCAAGGACGCGTCCTTTGTCTCGGTCAACTGCATGGCCCTGGCTTCGGGAGTGCTGGAATCGGAACTGTTCGGCCACGAGAAGGGGTCGTTCACCGGCGCGGTGGCCCGCAAGCGCGGCCGTTTCGAGATGGCGCATCAGGGCACCATCTTTCTCGACGAGATCGGCGAACTCTCGCCCGAGCTGCAGGTCAAGCTCCTGCGCGTGCTCCAGGAACGCAAGTTCGAGCGGGTGGGCGGCTCGGACCCCATCGAGGTGGACATCCGCATCCTGGCCGCCACCAACCGCAACCTGGCCGAGGCCGTGGCCGCCGGAACCTTCCGCGAGGACCTGTATTACCGCTTAAACGTCGTCCACATCGAAACGCCGCCCCTGCGCGAACGCCGCGAGGACATCCCCATCCTGGCCGCCCATTTCCTCACCCGCTATTCCGGGGAAAACAACAAGGTCTTCAAGGGGTTTTCCCCCGAAGCCATGGAGTACATGACGGCCTACGAATGGCCGGGCAACGTGCGGCAATTGCAAAATGTCGTGGAGCGCTGCGTGGTCCTGGCCGCTTCCGACGTAGTGCAGGTGGAGGATCTGCCCACGGAAATCCGCGACGAGGAAAGCCAGTACAAATCGGCCGTGGATCTGCTGCCCGTGACCATCAACCTGAATGACACGCTGGAAAAAATCGAAGTGGCGCTCATTCGCCGGGCCCTGGCCCGCTCCAACTTCGTCCAGGTCAAGGCGGCGGAGATGCTGGAGATTTCCAAGAGCCTGCTGCAGTACAAGCTCAAGAAGTACAAGCTCACCGGCCACTAGGCCAACCGGATCGCCTTCCCCCTCTCAGGGAAGCGGTTCGGGGTCCTCGGTCGTCCAAGCGGCGCTGGTCTCCGCCAAGCGCCCAGGACAGCCCCTTCCGCTTCCCAGCCTGCCAAACACCCCGCGCCGAAACGCTCTTGGACTGCCTTCAGTCGAAGGCATTTTCCTCTATTGCGAGTGCGTTCTTTGCAGTTCAAGATTCGTCAAACAACGAAAAGAGTAATGATAATCATGGTCACGCATTGACAGAAAGGCGGATTCTCTTTAGCCGCCAGGAACGTTGAGCTATGCTGTCCTCGACAATCCTTCAAAACCACATGAGTTTAAACAGCAATGCAAACCCAAAAGAGCATTTCAGAAGCTTCAGCAGAATTTGAAAAACAGAAAGCTGCGGCGAACTCAGTGTTCGCAGCTATTTTTTTGACCGCCATGAAAATTGTTGTGGGGTTGGCAACCAACAGCATTGGTATTTTGTCCGAAGCTGCGCACAGTGCCTTGGATTTGATTGCTGCGGCTGTCACATATTTTGCGGTACGGATGTCTGACGCGCCACCAGACGAAAGGCATCACTATGGGCATGGAAAAGTGGAAAACCTTTCCGCATTAATCGAGACGATCCTTCTATTTGCCACGTGCATCTGGATTATTTACGAAGCCAGCATTCGCCTTTTTGTTGAACCGCAGCATGTTGAAGCTTCAATATGGAGCTTCATGGTGATGGGAATATCGATAGTCGTCGACTTCACCAGATCCCGTATGCTTCTGAAGATGTCCAAAAAACACAACAGCCAGGCGCTTGAGGCAGATGCCTTACATTTTTCCACTGACATATGGTCATCGTGTGTTGTTATTGTCGGCCTTTTGGCCATATTTATTGGTGAACAGCTTAGTGTCGGATCAATTTGGCGGGAGTGGCTCTTCAAAGCCGACGCAATCGCGGCATTATTCGTGGCGGCGATAGTCATCCATGTGAGTCTGAAAATGGGCAAGAAGGCCATCGATGCCCTGCTTGACGCAACGCCAGCATCGGCCTCTACAGATATCCAGCTCTCTATCGAGGCATTGCCTGGCGTATTGAGTTTGCAACAATTTCGCATTCGTCAAAGCGGACCAGCCACTTTCGTTGACATGGTGTTGCACATTCCCCGATTGGCAAGTCTTGAAGAAGCCCATGCCGTTGCTGATGAAGCAGAAAACCTGGTCAGATTGACAATTCCGAATGCCGATACGGTTGTTCACATTGAGCCC
This sequence comes from Pseudomonadota bacterium, assembly GCA_023435825.1. Lineage (GTDB taxonomy): Bacteria > Desulfobacterota > Desulfovibrionia > Desulfovibrionales > Desulfovibrionaceae > Solidesulfovibrio. The sequence continues at coordinate 4,304 of JAEZMB010000045.1, forward strand.
GTCTCAATGAACGACTCAAGCGTCATCGAAAAGGTAAGGTCCGCGGCGGCCAGGAAAGGATTGGGTGTCCACGGCATCAGGGTCCATCAGGTTCGTGAGACATTATACCTTGAAATGCACGTGGAAGTCCCCGAAGAATTAAACATCAAAGAGGCGCACGATCTCGTGACTTCCTTTGAGCAGGGGCTATATTCTGAAATGTCGGACGTAACATCGATTGTCACGCATATTGAACCCGTCGGGGATGGAGCGGCTTTGCGGTCAAGCGAATCGCTGGACTCCGCCTGGATTGTCAAAGAAATCCTGGCCGTTTGCGATGAAACGCCCGGCATTATCGATTGTCATAACGTGACTATCCTGGGCGACGAGGAAAAACCGTCCGTCAGCTTTCATTGCCGCATAAATCCCGCCACATCCATCATTTATGCACACAAGATCACTGCCGCGATAGAGGCGAACATGCATTTGCGAATCCCCGGCCTGGATAGAATCGTCATCCATCTTGAACCGGCTGAAGCCCACGGAAATGATTAAGCCCACTCGGTTAAAAGCGGGCTACTCTGCGTGGCATCTGTTGAATGGAATTCCTGATTGAGAACGCGGTCGGACAACCGCTTTCGCCTCATTCTGCAACCCGTCACTCCGCCATCACCCGATTGCGCCCGGCCGCCTTGGCCGCGTACATGGCCGCGTCGGCCCGGGCCAGCAGGGCGTCAAAGGCGGCTTCGCCGAATTCCTGGCCGGCACGTACCACCGCCACGCCCACGCTCACCGTCACCGACAGGCTCCGCCCGGCCGCTTCGCACGGCTTTTCGGCCATGATCCGGCGGATGCGCTCGGCCTGTTCCAGGCCCTGGGCAAGATCGGCCCCCACGAGGAGCACGGCGAATTCCTCGCCCCCGTAGCGGGCCGCCAGATCGGAACGCCGCACGGCGCCGGTCAGCAGGGCGCCGATATGCCCCAGCACGTGGTCTCCGGCCTGATGGCCGAAGGTGTCGTTGACCCGCTTGAAGTGGTCCACGTCGAACATGAGGCAGCAGCAGGGCTGGCCGGCCCGCAGGGCGGCGGCCACGAGCTTGAGGCCGCTGGAGAACAGGAAGCGGCGGTTGTACAGGCCGGTCAGCTCGTCCTGCACGCTTAAATGCTCAATGGCCTCGATATGGCTCCGCACGTCGCAGGCCATTTCCGAAAAGGCCACGAACAGCTCCTCCACCTCCCGGGGCAGATCCGGCGGCGCGGCCAGGGCGCACGTTTCGTCGTATTCCTTGGAGCGCAGCTCCCGGGCATGGCGCGACAGGGTCTCCAGGGGCTGTTCCAGCTTGCGGCAAAACCGCAGCACCAGCGGGGAAATGAGGATGATGGCGGCCAGGGCTCCGGCGGCCACCCACAAGGCCTGGCTGCGGTAGCCGGCCAGGGCGGCGGCGGCCGGTTCCTCGCGCACGAGCTTGAGGCCTCCCCGATCCACGGACACCGACACGGCCAGCATTTCCTGGCCGTCCGCGCCACGGTAGGTCGCTCCCCGCTCCCCGGCCGCCAGGGCCTGGGGCGCGACCCGGCCGGCCAACTGGCCGCTAGCGAGGCGCACCGCCGCGCTGGGAGCCAGAATGCGGCCATCCGCGTCGCACAGCACGGCCTTGCCCTGGCCCAGGATCGTGGTCTGCCGCAGCCAGATGTCCAGGGCGTCGAGCTGCACCGAAATGAAGACAAGACCACCAAACGTGCCGTCCAGGCGCGCCACGGGCGTGGCGAACAGGCAGATCGGCTTGCCCGAAGTCCGGCCGATGATGCCGGCCACCAAGGTGTTGCGCCCTTGCCGGGCTTCCAGGAAATACGACCGGTCGCCGACATAGATGCTTGGCGATCCCGAGGAATCGACCAGGGAGCGACCGTCCTGGTCCACGGAGACCACGGCCGAAACCGAAGGATGGGTCCGCACGTACTTGGCGAAAGCCTGGCGCATCAGGTCCATGTTGCCGGTGCGCGTCCCGTCGAGAAGGGCCAGAAACCGCGCGTCGTCGAAGCGCTCGTCGATCCAGGTGCGCAGCGTGCTGCGCTCCGTGGCCAAAGTCTCGGCCATGCCTAGCAGAGTATCATCAATGATTTGGCCGCGCTGAAAGAAATAAAAAAAACCGGCCGCCAGAAGCAGCGGCAAGGAAACGCACAGCAGCGTATAAAAACGCAGCAGTCCGCGAAGGGTGTCCAAGTCTAGCCAGTGTTTCAGTCGCATGAATCCTGCCGGACGACGCCCTGTCGCACCAGTGGCGTCGTGGCCCGATGAAGTCGCTGAATCCCAATATGCTAGCCCAAACCCGTCGGCCCGGCAATGCGCCTGCCTTGCGCAAACCCGGATTTTCGACCATGACCATTGCAGGCAAGGCCATGCAGTCCGAGACCCAATCCCCCCCGATCCCCGACGACGAACCAGACGGCCGCGACGTGGCCGCCTACGTGGCCGCGCTTATCGCTTCCGAGCGCCTGGGCCATCTCGTCGTCCACCACCGCGTGCTGCCGGCCACGCCGGCCGTTTTCGCCGATCCGGCCCGCCCCTTTTCCCGGGCCGTCACCGGCCTGTTGGCCGCCAAGGGCATTCCCGCCCTTTACAGCCATCAGGCCCGGGCCACCGACCTGGCCCGGGCCGGCCGCCACGTGGCCGTGGCCACCCCCACGGCCAGCGGCAAGACCATGACCTACTTGCTCCCCGTGCTGGAAGAAGTCATCCGCAACCCCGATTCCCGGGCCATTTTCCTCTATCCCCTCAAGGCCCTGGCCCAGGACCAGCAAAAGGCCATCCGCGAACTGGCCGCCAGCCTGCCCGAATCGGCCCGGCCGACCACGGCCATCTACGACGGCGACACGTCCCCGCATTTTCGCCGCAAGATCCGCGACAATCCGCCGCACATCCTCATCACCAACCCGGAAATGCTTCACCTGTCGCTTCTGCCCAACCACGAGAACTGGAGCACCCTTTTCGCCGGGCTGTCCCATGTCGTGGTGGACGAAATGCACACCTACCGGGGCGTGATGGGGTCGCACATGGCCCACGTGTTCCGCCGCCTGACCCGCGTGTGCCGCCGGTTCGGGACCGACCCGGCCTACGTCTTCTCCTCGGCCACCATCGGCAATCCCGGACAGCTGGCCGAAGACCTGACGGGCCTGCCCGTGGCCACGGTCACCGAATCCGGCGCGCCCACCGCCGCCCGCCATTTCCTGTTCCTCAACCCCGAACAGTCCGCCGCCACCACCGCCGTCATGCTCCTGGCCGCCGCCCTCAAACGCGGCCTGCGCACCATCGTCTACACCCAGTCGCGCAAGATGACGGAACTGATCAGCCTGTGGATCAAGGAGAAAGCCGGCCCCTACGCCTCCCGGGTGTCGGCCTACCGCTCGGGGTTCCTGCCCGAGGAGCGCCGCGACATCGAGGCGGCCATGGCCTCGGGCAAGCTCCTTGGCGTGGTCTCCACCTCGGCCCTGGAGCTGGGCATCGACATCGGGGGCCTGGACCTGTGCATCCTGTGCGGCTACCCGGGCTCGGTCATGTCGGCCTGGCAGCGCGGCGGCCGGGTCGGCCGGGCCGGGCGCGAATCCGCCGTGGTGCTCATTGCCGGCGAGGACGCCCTGGACCAGTATTTCATGCGCCATCCGGCCGAATTCTTCGACCGCCCGCCGGAATCGGCCGTCATCAATCCGGCCAACCCGGCCATCGCCGCCAAACACCTGGAATGCGCCGCCGCCGAGCTGCCCATCGAACTGACCGATCCCCTGCTCACCGACCCCGGCATCCGGGCCGAGGCCGAACGCCTGGAAGACAAGGGCCTGCTGCTGCGCGACCGCGAAGGCACGCGCTACTTCGCCGCCCGCAAACGCCCCCACCGCGACGTCAACCTGCGCGGCTCGGGCGGCCAGTTCACCATCGAGGCCGGCGGCGCGGTCATCGGCCAGATCGACGAGATGCGCGCCTACCGCGAAACCCATCCCGGCGCGGTCTACATCCACCGGGGCGTCTCCTATCTGGTCGAATCCTTGGATATTCCCGAACGCCGGGTGGTGGTCGCGCCCGGAACCGTGGACTACTACACCCGGGCGCGCGGCCAGAAGACCACCGAAATTCTCGACGTGCTGGGCGAAAAAACCGTCAACGGCGTGCCGGTCTTCCTCGGCCGCCTCAAGGTCACCGAGACCGTCACCGGCTATGAGCGCCGCCGGGCCAGGGGCGGCCAGCTCCTGTCCATCGTGCCGCTGGATCTGCCGCCCATGGTCTTCGAGACCGAAGGCCTGTGGTGGGTCATCCCCCAGGACGTCCAGGCCGAACTCGACAAACGGCTGTTCCACTTCATGGGGGCCATCCACGCCATGGAACACGCCATGATCGGCATCCTGCCGCTCCTCGTCCTCACCGACCGCAACGACCTCGGCGGCATCTCCACGCCCCTGCATCCGCAGGTCGGCCGGGCCTGCGTGTTCGTCTACGACGGCGCGCCCGGCGGCGTGGGGCTCACCCGCCTGGCCTTTGCCAAGGCCGACGAGGCCCTGTCCCGGACGCTGGCCGCCGTGGCCGGCTGCCCCTGCGAAACCGGCTGCCCGTCCTGCGTCCACTCCCCCAAATGCGGCTCCGGCAACCGCCCCATCGACAAGGTGGCCGCCCGCTATCTCCTGGAGCTGCTCATGTCCGGCAAACTCCCCGAAACCGATCCCTGCCGCCCCGAAGGCCTGATCTCCAACGAACCACCACAACCCGGCGACCCCCAAGCCTCCCCCAACCCCAAGGCCGCCGTGACGAAAAAATCCCCGGGCCGCTACGGCGTCCTGGACGTCGAGACCCGCCGGGCCGCCGCCGACGTGGGCGGCTGGGGCAACGCCCACAAGATGGGCGTGTCCGTGGCCGTGCTCTACGACTCGGGCCTGGACGACTGCATCACCTACGCCCAGGAGGAACTGCCGGCGCTCTACGAAGCGCTGGCCCGCCTCGACCTCGTCGTGGGCTTCAATATCCTGCGCTTCGACTACAAGGTGCTGGCCGGCGCGTCGCCCTTCGACCACCGCAAGCTGCCCACCCTGGACATCCTGGAACGCGTCCACGCCCGCCTGGGCTACCGCCTGTCCCTGGACGGACTGGCCAAGGCCACCCTGGGCACGCAAAAATCGGCCAGCGGCCTGGAAGCCCTGGCCTGGTGGAAAGAAGGTCGCATCGACGAGATCGCCGCTTACTGCAAAAAGGACGTGCTCGTCACCCGCGACCTCTACACCTTCGGCCGCGATAACGGGTACTTGCTGTTCAGCAACAAGGCGGGAAAGATTGTGCGATTGCCGGTGGAGTGGGAATAGAGCGTAGAGAAAAAGAGAAGAGGAAGATGCCTCCGGCGGGGGGGGGGG
>JAEZMB010000066.1 GCA_023435825.1 Pseudomonadota bacterium
GTCCCCGGCCGCCGCCCCGGCTCCGGTCGCGCCCCAGGCCCCGGCCGCTGTCCCGACGGCTCCGGCCGCCTTCTCGGCCATCGACGCCGACGGCAACGGCCGCATCACCCTGGAGGAGTGGCGAAACTTCCAGGAACGCGAGTTCCGCCGCCTGGACCGCAACAACGACGGCGTCATCAGCCGCGAAGAGATGGCCGCCCCAGGCCCCTCCCGGGCCGCCCCGGCCCGCCCCGCGCCCTGACCGGCCGCCGGCCGTCCCCGCTTGTCATCATCATCAAACCACCCAAGGAGCGCCGCCATGCCATCGCCCGTGATTCCCGTTCCCAAGGGATTTTCCTTTGCCACGGCTTCGGCCGCCTTCAAGTACACCACCGGCCGCGACGACCTGGCGCTGATCGTCAGCGATACCCCGGCCGCCGCCGCCGGCGTGTTCACCCAGAACCTTTTCCAGGCCGCCCCGGTCACCGTGGCCAAGGCCCAGCTCGCCGCCTCCGGCGGCCATGCCCGGGCCGTCCTCATCAACGCCGGCCAGGCCAACGCCTGCACCGGCGCGGCCGGCATCGCCGACTGCCGCGAGACCCTGTCCCTGGTGGCCAAGGCCACCGACCTCTCGCCGGAGGAGATCCTGCCGGCCTCCACCGGCGTCATCGGCGCGCGGCTGAAAATGGACAAATGGAAGGCCGTGGTCCCCACCCTGGCCGAGAATCTCGGCCAGACCCCGGCCATGGCCGCGGCCAAGGCCATCATGACCACGGACAGCTTCCCCAAGATCGCCTGGGGGACGCTCACCACCGACGCCGGCGAAGTGCGCGTGCTGGGCATGGCCAAGGGGGCCGGCATGATCGCCCCCAACATGGCCACCATGATCGGGGTGCTGTTGTGCGACGCCAAGGTCGGCTCGCTGTGGTGGCAGGAGGCCGTGGCCGCCGCCGCCGACCGCAGCTTCAACAGCGTCACCGTGGACGGCGACACCTCCACCAACGACTGCGTCCTGGGGCTGGCCAACGGCGCCTCGGAAGTGGTCATCGACTCGGCCGAGGGCCGCCAAGCCCTGCTCGCCGTCATGGCCGAGGTCTGCCAGACCTTGGCCGCGATGCTCGTGCAGGACGCCGAGGGCGGCACCAAGGTGCTGCGTATCAAAGTCACGGGCGCTGCTTCCCCGGCCGAGGCCGAGCTGGCCGCCCGGGCCGTGGGCAATTCGCCCCTGGTCAAGACCGCCTTTTTCGGCCGCGACGCCAACTGGGGCCGCATTGTCTGCGCCATCGGCCGCTCGGGCGCGGTCTTCGACCCCGAGGACGTGGCCGTGCGCATCGGCGGGGTGCCGGTCTTTGAAAACGGGATGCCCGTGGCCGACGACCTCGACGCCCTGCTCGCCCCCCACATGCGCCGGGGCGAAATCCCCGTGGACATCGAACTGGGAGCCGGCCCTGGCCGCTACCTGCTTCTGGCCTCGGATTTGACCTACGACTACATCAAGATCAACGCCGACTACCGCACGTAGCCGCATTGCCGCCCGCCCCGCCCCAAAGCGGGGCGGGCGTTTCACGAGTAGCGCCCATGACGACGGACGACCACGCCAAGGTGGACATGAGCGACCGGGAGCGGGCCACGCGCCTGGCCGACCTGGTCTTCGAGGCCGGGATGCTGCGCAAGACCCCGCGCACCGGCTACCAATTTCTCGGTTCGGGCTCGGAAAACGTGGCCGAGCACAGCTGCCGCACGGCCATGATCGGCTTCATGCTGGCCGGACAGGCCGGAGCCGATCCCTACCGCACCATGGCCATGTGCCTGTTCCACGACCTGCACGAAGCCCGCACCGGCGACTTCAACTACGTCAACAAGCTGTATAACGCCTGCGATTCCCGGCGCGCCCTGGCCGACGCCCTGGCCGGCACCGGACTCTCCGCCACGGTGATGCCGCTGCACGACGAGTTGGAAGCGGCCCAGACCCTGGAAGCCATGCTCGCCCAGGACGCCGACCAGATCGACCTCATCGCCAACCTGAAGGAAGAACTCGACCTGGGCAACCGCTACGCCGCCGCCTGGATCGAGGCGGCCATGGCCCGGCTGCGCACCGATGTCGGCCGCGCCCTGGCGAAAACGCTGGCCGAGACCGACCACGCCGAATGGTGGTTCAACGGCCCGGACCGGCAGTGGTGGAACCGCAAGAACGGGCACGCCCCCAAGGACTGACCATGCGCGCCGCCGTCATCTCCGACAGCCACCTCTCGCGGCCAAACGCCTTTTTCGAGGCCGTCTACGCCGAATACCTCGCCCCGGCCGATTATGTGATCCACTGCGGCGACCACACCGGAGCGGCCGTGTGGAGCTACCTCATCCAGCATCCCGGTCACATCTCGGTCGCCGGCAACTGCGACGGCTTTGCCCTGGGCGGCGATCCGCCGCCCCTGGCCGAGCTTGTGTTGGAAGGCGTGCGCGTGGGCGCGGTCCACGGCTGGGGGCCGCGTCCCGGCCTTTCGGCCCGCATCGCCGAGGCCCTGGCCGGCCGCTTCGATATCATCTTCTTCGGCCATTCCCACGCCGCCGAGGATACCCGCTACGGCGACACGCGGCTGGTCAATCCCGGGGCGCTCGCGCCCGGCGGGTCCCTGGCCCTAGTGGATTTCGGCGGCGGCGGGTTACAGGTGGAATTCGTTTCCTTGTAAGGGAGGCGGCACGATGCACGAGAACCTCATGCTCATGGCGGCGGCGGTCCTCGGGCTCGGATTCGCCTGCCAGTATCTGGCCTGGCGCGTGCGGCTGCCGGCCATCCTGTTCCTTCTGGCCTGCGGCATCGTGGCCGGGCCGGCCACGGGCTGGCTGCGGCCCGAGGCCCTGCTCGGCGATCTGCTTTTTCCCTTCATCTCCCTGGCCGTGGCCGTCATCCTGTTCGAGGGCAGCGTCACCCTGCGCTTTGCCGACATCGCCGGCCTGGGGCCGGTCATCCGCAATCTCATCACCGTGGGCGTGCTGGTCACCTGGGTGATCACGGCCGTGGCCACGCGGCTGGCGGTGGGGTTTTCCTGGGAGCTGGCCGCGCTGTTCGGGGCCATCATGACGGTCACCGGCCCCACCGTGGTCGCGCCGCTGATCCGCGCCGTGCGGCCCACGGCCAACGTATCCGGCGTCCTGGTCTGGGAGGGCATCCTCGTCGATCCCATCGGGGCCACCCTGGCCGTGCTGACCTACCAGTTCATCGTGGCCGAGGGCATGGGCGAGGGGCTTGGGGCCGTGGCCGCCGCCTTTGGCGGCATCCTGGCCGTGGGTCTGGCCCTGGGGTTGGCGGCCGGACAACTCTTCGGCGTGGCCCTGCGGCGGTTTTGGATTCCCAAGTTCCTGCACAACGTGGCCGCCCTGGCCATGGTCTGCGGCCTGTTCGGGCTGTCGGACTGGCTGTCCCCGGAATCCGGGCTGCTGGCCGTGACGGTGATGGGGGTGCGGCTGGCCAATATGGAGCTGGTGGACCTTGAGGACATCCTGGCCTTCAAGGAGAGCTTGAGCCTGGTGCTGCTCTCCACGCTGTTCATCCTGCTGGCCGCGCGCATGGACCTCGCCGCCTTCCAGGCCCTGGGCTGGGCCGCCCTGGCCGTGCCGGCGGCCATCCAGTTCCTGGCCCGGCCCATCGGGGTGCAGTTAAGCGCCCTGGGCTCGCCGCTGACGTCCGGGGAGCGCCGCCTCATCGCCTGGATCGGGCCGCGAGGCATCGTGGCCGCAGCCGTGAGCGCGCTGTTTGCCCTCAAGCTCGCCGGCACCGGCCACCCCTCGGCCGCGTCCCTGGCGCCCCTGGCCTTCGTGGTCATCGTGGCCACGATCTTGCTGCAATCGTTTACCGCCGGCCCCCTGGCCCGGCGGCTGGGGGTGGCCGCGCCGGAGCCCAAGGGCTTTCTTGTCGTGGGGGCCAATCCCGTGGCCACGGCCGTGGCCTTGGAGCTCATGAAAAACGGCCTGCCCGTGCTGCTGGCCGGCCAGGACAGAAACCAGGTACGGGCGGCGGCCATGCTCGGGCTGCCCACCTATTGGGGCAACCCGGCCTCGGACCACGCCGACGGCCACCTCAACCTGGCGGGCATCGGCGGGCTCATGGCCATCACCCCCGAGCCCGAGCGCAACGCCCTGGCCGCCCACTATTTCCGTCACGAATTCGATCCCGGCCGGGTCTACAGCGTGCGCGTCCACCACGCCCAAAGCGGCCGGCCGGCGGCCAAGTCCACCTTCCGGTTCGCCGGGCGCTGGCTGTTTGGGGAGGAGGTGTCCTACGACGAGCTGGAAGCCCGGATCGTTAGCGGCGAGACCATCAAGACCACGGCCCTGACCCCGGAGTTTTCCTACGAAGCCTACCTGGAGCAGCAAGGGAGCCAACGGCTTTCCCTGTTTGCCGTGGACCCGGCCGGGGTGCTGCACGTGTTCGGGACCATGCCCGAGCCGGTCCCCAAGGCCGGTTGGAAGATCCTGTCCCTGGGGCCGGCCCGGCCGGCGGCCGAGGCTGGGGACCGGGCGGCCGGCTGAGACCGTTGGCCGGTCCGGCGGGGAAAACCGGTCCGGCGTCGCCTCCCCGCGCCCCTAGATCCGTACCTTGATGACGGCCAGCAGGTCGTTGACGTAGCCGTCGCCGCGTTTGTACTCGCGGTAGCCGCAGGCGTGGGCGCAGCCCACGGCGTAGAGCCGGTCGTCCTCGGCCACCAGATGGGAGGCGAGCTGGCCGCAGGCCAGATCGCAGAACACCCCGGCCAGATCGACCACCTCGCCCGGGGCGTGCTCCGGGTTGGTCGAGGCCACGATGCGCCCCCCCGTTTCCACGAACATCCCCTCCGATCCTTCCAGGATGCCGCCCGAGCCGTCCCGGGGCAGGCAGTCGTTTAACATCGACAGGAACTGCGGTTCGCTGTCGAACACGATGCCGATGCCGCCGATGGTCGTGCCGGGGCTGGTCAGGGAGGTGATCGGCGCGCTGTAGATGTAGGTCGAGCGGGGCTGGCCGTTCGCCTCGTAGAGGTCGGTGGCCTCGAAATCCGAGACACGGTAGAGCTGGGAATCGGCGATGGCGAGGGTTTCGGACACGTAGCGGGCCGAGACGATCCGGCCTTCCTGGCGGTGTTCGTCGGGGTTGGAGCAGGCCAGGATACGGCCCTCGCGGTCGTAGACGAAGAGGTTGGTGTACACGGTGTAGAGGCTGTTGATGTAGGCCATGATCTCGCGCATCCGGCTCCGGTCGGCCTCGGCCAGGCGGGGCTTGTCGAGGAAGCGGCGGAAATCCGAGGTCAGCGCCCACCAGCGGCAGTCGTTGGCCCGCTCGTAGAGGTTGCGGTCCATGATGTCGATGGCCAGGGCGGCCAGGAACTGCACGTCGTGCAGGCGCGAGGCGGTGACGAGTTTCAAAAGACCGCCGGTGGATTCCTGGAAAACATGCTGCACCTGGTCGCCGATCTTTTTGACCTCGTTTAAGACATGGGGCAGGGCCTGGGCCTCCACCCGCTCGGACGGATCGGCCTGGACGGATTTCTTCGCGGCCATGATCTCGCCGTTTTGCACCACCAGCTCAAGATCGGACAGCACGTTCTCCGAGGCCTCCTCCACCTGCACCAGCCGGCCGGAGAAGATGGCGTTTTTGCGGATGGCCGCCTCGTCGAACTGATGCCCGTTCACGCCGTTGCGAAAGGCCGTGGCCACCCGCTTTTGCACATGCCCGTACCAGGGCAGGCCGAAGAAGCCCTGGTAGCCCTTGGTGGGCAGGGTCTTGGCCAGATAGGCCTCGCCGGCCAGCTGGGTCATCTGGAAATCGTCTTCCAGAGCCAGGGCGTAGGCGCGTCCGGCCGGGGCGCGGACCGGGTCGCTGGTGGCGATAGCCCGGCCGTCGCCGCCCAGGATTTCGATGATCATGTCCTCGGAGGAGCGCTTCAAGCTCTCGAAGATGCCGGCCATCTCGCCGGCGAAGTCGAAAAGCAGGGCCAGCACGCCGATGGGCGCGCCGGTGTCGGGATGGCGGATGGCCTGGGAATAGGCCAGCACGTCGCCGCGCCCCGGGGCGAGGTCGGTTTCGCGGTAGGTCTCCACGTACTCCCGGCAGCCCATGGCCTCGGCCAGCAAGGGGTCGGCGCTGCGGGTCAGGGGGTTGTCGCGGTCGAGGTGGGCGCGCACGACGCCGTCCGCGTCCATGACCACGATCTCCCAGTACACGGTGTATTTGTTGCGGTATTCGAGCAGGCGCTCCTCGATGGTCTCGACGGCGCCACGCGAGAAGTCGCCGGCCAGCAGGAAACGCACGATGTCGTCGTCGGTGGCCAGAAACCCGACGTCGGCGGTGCGCTCGAACAGGTTGCGCTTGAGGATGTCGATGGCCACCTGGGCCACGGCCGCGATTTCCAGCACCACCTTCTGGGTGTTTTCCAGCACCAGGGTGTCCACCAGGTTTTTTTGCAGGGCGGCAAAATTGTCCTGGGTGGTGATGATGAAGTCAATAAGCGTCTGGGCGATGCGGCTGCAGTTGATCTTGCCGGTCAGGGTGGCCCGGGTCCATTGGCGGTCGAGGCGGCCCAGCACGTTCTGGCAGTCCCCCACCGAGGCCATGGCCCGAAGCAGCGTCTGTTCGTGGCGCGTAACCAGTTCCCTATCCATGAGAACCTCCCTGGGCGCGGTAGCCGTCGCCCGCCGGCCCAAACGTCTTTGGGCGGGCGACGGAGGCCGTCCGACCCGGCACGACACTACCATGCCCGGGCAGGAACAAGCCTGACGAGTGAATTCCGGTTTTGTGAAAAAACCGTATTTACGACGGCCGACGCGCCAACGAAAACCGCGCCGGAAACCGTCCGAATCTGAGGTGCGAAACACGCAGAGGAAGGATCTAGGGTGCTAAAAGGCCTCGTTTGCCGCTCCCGCAACCGGAAAAATGGCCTTTTTGTCCCTGGACGCGGCCAAAAAAGCACCTCTCGACAAAAAAGTCAACGTCTGCGATGGAAGTCCTGGGCCGACGCACTGGAGGGCGGCTGTTGTGGTCGCAACGGTTACGCTTGTGCGACAAACCGTGTTGCAGCCTCGCCGGCAGGCATGGAAGGCGAGGGCCTTATACCCTGCCGCGTCAGGCTGGAACATGGATGCGGCGATTTTTGTGCTTTGGCTTGCAATGAAATTGTCACATAGGGTATGTTGCTGTCAGTTCTCTTTAGGGTCTGTGTCTCCGGCAGGCGGTTGTAATATCGATGATGCAGTAGTCGAGATTCGAAGACAGCGTCAAGACGGTCAGCGGGAATCCGGACCATGATTAAGGATGGGAGTATGCGATCCATAAAATTCAAGATCATGTTGCAACTGGTTCTGGTCATTTCCATTCCCACAACCATTGTGTTGGGAATCATTTTCAATACCATCTATGACGACACGGTGGCCCTGCACGTCGCGTCCATCCGCAAGGAAATCGGCCAGCTGGAAAACGCCATGAGCATCTTCATGGAGCAGTCCAAGCAAAACGTCACCTTCCTGGCCGGCGATCCCCTGCTGTCGCGAGCCGACGCCACGCTCACCTCCTACGCCGCCACCACGGCCAAGACCAAATCCGTGCCCCGGCCCGACGACCGCCTGGGCCAGGACATCACGGCCCTTTTCGCCCGGGTTCAGGCCACCCATCCGGCCTATGTCGAAGTGTTTTTCGGTTCCGTCGACGGCGGCTTCGTCTCCAGCGTGGCCGGCGACATGCCGGCCGGCTATGATCCGCGAAAGCGCCCCTGGTATCAGGAAGCCATGCCCACGCCAGATAAGGCCATCATTTCCAAGGCCTACATGTCCACCACCGGCGAGGCCGTGGTCAGCGTCACCAAGGTGGTTTCGGACAAGGGCCGGCTCATCGGAGCCGTGGGCGTCGACATTTCCCTTGGGGTGCTGACCAAGATCGTCAAGGACATCCGCATCGCCAAGACCGGCTACGTGGTCTTTGTCCAGGGCGACGGCGTGGTCATCTCCGACCCCAGCGACGACAAGCACAATTTCAAAAAGCTCTCGGAGATCGGCGTGCCGGCCATGGAGCGGGCCTTTGCCGCGCCCGACGGCCACCAGCTCCTGGACATGGGCGGCAAGCGCTATCTGGTGCAGACGTCCACGGCCTCGGGCCTGGGCTGGAAGTTTTTGACCTTCGTGGAATACGAGGAACTCGTCGGCCCCATGAAAAGCCTCATGTGGAAGGCGGCCGGCGGCTTCGTCCTCATCCTGGCCGCCATCTGCGGCATTTTGCACTACTTCATGCACACGGCCATCTTCCGGGCCCTGGGCCGCATCATCGGCCACCTCAAGGAAATCGCCCGGGGCAACTACCAGGCCCGGCTGACGAACACCCGGCGCGACGAAGTGGGGCAGGTCTACGAGGCCCTCAACCAGACTTCGGCCACCCTTGAGGCCAACATGGCCGAGATCGAGGCCAAAAGCGCCGAGGCGCAGCACAAGGCCGGGCAAGCCGAAGAGGCCGCCAAGCGGGCCGAGGAAGCCACGGCCCGGGCCGAGGCCGCCCGGGTGGAAGGGATGCTCCACGCCGCCGACAGCCTCAAGGGCGTGGTCGGCATCGTTTCCACCGCCTCGGCCGAGCTGTCGGCCCAGATCGGCGAATCGACCTCCGGGGCCGAGCACCAGTCCGGGCGCATCAACGAAACGGCCACGGCCGTGGAGGAAATGACCGCCTCGGTGCTGGAGATCGCCCGCAACGCCGAAGTGACGGCCCGGCTGGCCGAACAGTCCAAGGCGGCGGCCACCGAGGGCGGCCGCCAGATGGAACGCGTCAAGGCCGACGTCCACGGCATCAGCACCGGCTTTCAGGAAGTCTACGATTCGGTGTCGGACTTAAGCCGCAAGGCCGACGGCATCGGCTCCATCGCCCAGACCATCGAGGACATCGCCGACCAGACCAACCTGCTGGCCCTTAATGCCGCCATCGAGGCGGCCCGGGCCGGCGACGCCGGGCGCGGTTTCGCCGTGGTGGCCGACGAGGTCAGAAAGCTGGCCGAAAAGACCATGACCGCCACCAAGGAAGTGGGCGAGGCCGTGGCGGGCATCCAGCGCGGCGTTGGCGGCACGCTCTCGGGTATGGACCGGGCTCGCCAGATCATTGAACAATCCCTTGGCCGGGCCGACGAAGCGGCCAAGGGACTCGCCGCCATGCTCGACCAGTTCGCCCAATCCTCGGATCAGGTGCGGGCCATCGCCACGGCGGCCGAACAGCAGTCCTCGGCCACCGAGGAGATCAACCGGCACATCGAGGAAATAAACGGCATCGCCTCCGAGACCGTGGGGGCCATGCGCGAGGCGGCCCGGGCCGTGGCCGAGCTGGCCGAACAGGCCGTGGTGCTCAAGGAACTCATCGATTCCCTGGAGTCCCAAAGCGCCGCCGCCCGGCGCCTGACGGCCTAGACGGCGCGAAGCGTCTCCGGCCCCCTGTTTGGGTGGGGCCGGTGACGCGGGCACTGGGCCGGTTCGCCCGGACGCCGTCAGGCCGCGTGTTGCACGGGGACGCTGTTGCCAATTGGTCGGATGTCTTCTATCTTTCAAAAGGTGTAGTCGGTTTGTTTGCATCTTGGCGGCAAGGGACGTGGTGCGCTCGCAAGATGCTTGCGTTTGGGGCTTGCATGGAAAGGGAGCAGTTGTCATAGACAAATAATGTTGGACAAGAGAGGCTGAAATGACAACCGTCCGTCCACAACCGCCTTCGGTTTCTTGTCGCTTCCGCCCAAGACAACCATTGACGCCGTCGAGCCGGACGCCGCGCTTCTGGCGATCGTTGTTCAGGATGGCGGCCGGCGTGGTCCTTGCCGCAACGCTGTTGTGCGGACAGGCCCTGGCGACGCATACGCTCAACATCTATTTCGACACGAGCGCCTACAGACAAAACGTCTGGATCGTCATCAAGGGGCCGTTTACCGGCTCCTACAACGGTACGGCCATCAATCTGGGAGCCAACAGCAATTCCTCCGGCATCGCGCTGGTCGGGGACAGCGTCCCGCTTACGGTCACCAACGCCAACAGTTCGGCCATATTCGTTTGCTATGACAATCCGTCGAGCTTCCCGTCCTCCGGGGAACCCTACTATTTCAACTCGCCCCTCCGGTACCAACCCTTTGAACTGACCATGACCGGCATCGACAGCGACAACGGCAACCTGACGGCCATCAACTACTTCACCGCGCCTCTTGGCATCGCCAGTTACCAGAACGATCCCATCGCCCAGCCCGGCCAGACCCCCCTGCAACGCATCGGCTGGAAGGCCGGGGCAGGCGTCATCGCCTCCTGGTTCAGCTCGCCTGCCATCAATACCTCCAACGCCGCGGTTACGGCCAACGGGAAAATCATCCGCTATATCGGCCCAAGTTCCTACGATCCCAACAATGCCTCTTTGCCCAATCCCTGGCCGTCTTTTCTCCCCTACACCCAGGCCATCCACAGCGCCTCAACCACCTTCAATCTCAACAACAGCGTCCAATACAATTTGACGAACGGCACGAACGTCTTTCATCTGAATCTGACCGCCTCGGCCGGGGCTGACGGCTCCCTTTCCGCCACCGGTTCCATCACCGTAAGCATCCTGAACAGCCAGGCCGCCCCGACCGTCTATTCCAACGTCGCCGTCTCCGTGCCGGCTACCGCTCCCGCCAGCTTCAACGCCGTCATCTACGGCGGCAACAACATCGATTACACCGGCTCACCGCCCTACCCGGACCACGCCCTGGGCTACGCCACGATCACCGGCGTGAGCGACTTCAAGACTTATGTCGGGAACCATTATACGACCCAATCAGGCGATCCGTATATGCCCTATACCCAATTCATGGACTTCATCTTCGGAGAATTGGCCACAAGCCTGCTGGGCGGCTTTGTGCTCAGCCCTTACGGTTCCCAGCCAAGCTCCGATTGGTGGACGCTCGGCAAGGCGTTTTCGCTTGTCCAGTCCAATCCGAACTATTACAATAGATACGCCAATGTCGTGTACACTTTGTCCAACAACGAGGTGTACAGCACCTCCTACACGGACAGGTTCGGCAAGGTGTCCATCAACAGCGTGAAGTACGGCGCTGCTTCGGTCAATTCCTGGGTTGTCGGCATCGGCGCGCCGTTGCCGGCCGGCCTGGCGACCGCGCCGCCGGATTTGCTGCTGCTCAATCAGAACTGATCCGGCCGCCGCACCGTCTTCCGTGCCGCCGGCCGCCCGGCGACAGACAGCCCGGCCCGGCACGGCTTATGGCGGGCTGGCCCGAACAAGGATGCCCATGCCCCGTCTTTTTGTCGGCATCGGCCTGCCGCCGGCCCATCAGGCCATCGTGGCCGGACTCGTCGCGCGCCTGCGGCCGCTGGTCTGGGGGCCGGCCACCTGGACCCGGCCGGACAATGCCCACCTGACGCTCAAGTTCCTGGGCGAGACCGAGGCCGGCCGGTTGCCGGACATCACCGCAGCCCTGGGCGGCGTCGCCTTCGCGCCGTTCCCCCTGGCCGTGGCCGGCGGCGGATTTTTCCCGTCCCCGGTCCGGCCCCGGGTGGTCTGGGCCGGGCTGGCCGAGGGCGTCGGCCCCTGCCGGGAGCTGGCCGCCGGCGTGGACGCGGCCCTGGCCCGGATCGGCTTTGCCGCCGAGGTCCGGCCCTTTGCCGCCCACCTGACCCTGGGGCGGCTGCGCGACGCCTCGCGCGGCGGCGACATCCGGGGCATGCTGGCCGTGCTTGGCGAAACCGTCTGGCCGCCGGCGACGGTGGAGGCGTTCACGCTCTACGAATCGACCCTGGGCCCCCAGGGGCCGCGCTACGTCCCGCTGGCCCGCTTTGCCGGCCCATAGCCGTGCCGGAAGGCCGGCCTCCGGTCGCCTTGCCGCCCGTCGCCGCCATCGCAGTCCCGACTGTCGCATGTGCCGCCGACCCATCCCGGGGATTCCCGCCAACGGCGCTGGAGACGCAAAAAAAACCGCCCGCGCGGGGCGGCGCGGGCGGTTTCGGAACAGTCCTTCGGACGCCGGGCGCGTCCGGGCCGGGACAGCTACACGAGGTAGTCGCCCCGATTGAATTTGAACTTCTCGGTAACGGTCATGACTTCCATTTCGTTGACCAGGGAACCGAGGCTTGCGCTGGCGCCTTCAGGCAGATCTTCCTTGAGCTGCTGCACGCCGCTTTCGATGTTTTGAAGAACGCCGTACGCCTGCTTGAGGGAATCTCCGCCGCTGCCGGCGGCCAGCGTGTCGGCGTAATCCTCCCACTTGGCCAGCAAGGTGTCCATGTTGTTCATAACCGCGCGCTCTTGTTCGGTGATGTCCCCCACGGCGTCGGTTTCTTCGACGCCCTGAAGGCTGGCGAGGTCGATTCCGGCCAGGCTCGACAGCGGCGGCGCGGCCAGCCCCGTGGACTGCGTCCCGCTGGTGGAGCCGGCTTCCTTGGCCAGGATGGCGGCGAAGGCGTCCGAACTCTCCCGGGTCCCCGTGGACTGTTCCGTGGTCTGCCGCAGGGCGGTCAGTTGGTCGGTTTGGATCTTCATCGGCCTTCCCCCCCGTTGACGTTTGCCAGTTACAAGCAAAAAACCTGCCAGACGGCCTGTTTTGGCTAACGCGTCGGATTTTCAAACAAAGTAAATTTTTCTGGGCGGCATTTTTTGCCTTGTCCGTCCGCCCCGCGCCTCTTCCATAAGACACCGCAAACGCCTTGTCTATTGGCGGCCACTTTGGCATCCTTGACGAAGACGGATCGTGCCGGTCTTTTCGGCCGATCCGGCCGGAACTTGAGCGCGGGAATGGCCCACGCCCGGAAAAAAGGAGCGCCCTATGGCCAGCGTCAACACGATCGTGTGCGCCGTGGATTTCTCGGAAGGCTCCCCCAGGGTGGCCGAATATGCCGCTACCCTGGCCAAGGCCACCGGAGCCAGGCTTGTGTGCGTCTACATTGCCCCGTCCCTGGCCGAATACGTCGGCTTCAACGTGCCCCAGGCGGCCCTGGACAGCTTCGTCGGCGACGTCGTTTCCTCGGCCGGGGAGACCATGGACGCCTTCGTGGCCGAGCATTTCGCCGGCCTGCCGGCCAAGGGGCTGGTCCTGGCCGGCTATCCGGCCGAGGAGATCCTGGCCGCCGCCGAGGAACAACATGCCGACCTCATCGTCATGGGCACCCACGGCCGCACCGGCATCGACCGCATCATCTTCGGCTCCGTGGCCGAGAAGGTGGTCAAGTCGGCCCGCTGCCCGGTGCTGACCGTCAAGCCCCGCGAGGAAGCCTAAGGCCCATTGACGGCCTGGGGCCATGGTGCTGGAGATGCCGGGGGCATAAGCGAAGAGCGAAGAGTGCCTCCGGCGGGGGGGGGGGGGGGGGGGGGGGGGGGGGGGGGGGGGGGGGGGGGGGGGGGGGGGGGGGGGGGGGGGGGGGGGGGGCGGGGGGGGGCGGGGGGGGG
>JAEZMB010000149.1 GCA_023435825.1 Pseudomonadota bacterium
TTTTTGGCGGGGCACATAAGTCGCCCCGGGGGGCGGGGGGCCTGCGCCCCCCAGACCCCCCGATTGAAGAAAGGGGTCAAAGGGGAGGTGGCTGGGCCTTGGCCGGCTGGGAGGCAAGGACGTCGTCAGTCGCTTGAGGAGAGGTCCCAAGGCTGCGGCGGCGGAGCAGGGCGACAGCGCCCCCGGTTGAAAGTAGGGCTGGGAAGGGGTGTCGCGACCTTGGCGAAAAAGCCGGTCAACCTGGAAATTCGGGCGGTTAGAGCGCGTTGGCTTAGGCAAGTAACGTGCTTAAATTATTGTTCATTAAAGCGCGAAAAAGCGAAGCTGCCTTGACGCGGCCCAGGCTTTGGACTAGCTGTCAGGTTCGGGCAGTCGCCGTGCCTCCCTCGCTGGAGGCCGCCGCGTCGCCAGCCATCGCCCGGACGCCGCGCGTCCGGTAAACCGCGCCCGCGACGTCGGGCCTTGGGCCGGCCGCCGATGCCGGCAAGCCAGTATGCCGCAAAGCCTTTTCTCCGAACTCTCGATCATCTACGTCTCGTTCTCCGTGCTCGCCCTCTATGCCCCGGCCGTGCTCGGCGCGCTGGTCCTGGCCTTTTTGCTCTACCGCCGCCACAGCCGGCTGGAGCGCCGCCGGCTCAAACACGCCCGCATCCGGCGCGACATCGCCCAGCGCGGCCAGGCCCGGCGCAAGCGCCTGCTCCTGGCCACACAGCGCGGCAACATCCGGGAGCTCGCCCGCCTCGTCCACGGACAGCTCAAAATCCGCGAGCGCGAACTGACTCCCTACCAGGCCCAGCGCACCTCGGCCTTCATTGAGCGGGCCGTGGTCACCGTGGACTTCGACCGCCTCTACGCCCTGCACGTCATTTTCGACAGCAACGACGCCCAACAGGTTTCCCCGGCCGTGGAGACCTTTTTCGAGCATACGAGGTAACCATGTCCCTGCCGGAAAACATCGCCCGGTTCGTCGCCCGGCTCATCAATACCGTCAAGACCGAGTCCGCCGACTGGCAGATGGCCCATCAGGCCGATCTGGACAAATTGCGCGAGGAAAAGCTCGTGGCCGAGCAGGAACTCAAGCAACGCCTGGAACTCATGGAGATCCGCTTCAAGGAGGAGTGCAAAAGGGCCAGGCTCGAAGAGGAGCGGCAAACCGAGAACTTCACGGAATTTTTGGCCAGCATCGACGACATGAAGGCCAACATGCTCGAATACTACGGCTCCATGCCCAAACCCATGGCGCTGATGATCCACCACCACGCCGCCGAGCTCCTCAAGGACGCCTGGCACAATCCCGACGCCCGGGAGCGCCTGCGCAACCAGTCGCGCTTCACCAACCTCATGCTGGCCGTCACCGAGGATCTGACCGACCTGTCGCGCGACGGCGCGCAGCCCAAGGCCCTGCCCGAAAAAACCATCGCCTTCATGCAAAACAAGATCGAATAAGGCCGAGGATAAAACAGAACGACGGTCTGTTTTATAAAGAGAAAATGCAATAAAGGTGGTGTTTGCAATATCCTGTCGCTTGAGCAATGGAATCGGAATAAGCACCCGCCCCGGCGGCATCCCTAGCCGCCGACCGTCCTTCGTCCCGCACTCCTTCCGTATGGTCCGGCGTCTGTTCGACGCCCGTCGGCCGGGCTATGGCCTCGTGCTGCTTCCCTTGAACGATCTGAGTCCGCCGACCGTCCTTCGTCTCGCGCTCCTTCCGTATGGTCCGGCGTCTGTTCGACGCCCGTTGGCCGGGCCATGGCCTCGTGCTGCTTCCCTTGAACAATCCGATCGTGTTTTGAGAACCAAACCGGGTTTGTGGATTTGCAGGCGAAACGCCAGAGGCTCTTCTCGCATACGACACGAGCCGTCCCAGTAATATCCGGCCAGCTCGCCAAGCGCCTTGAGGCTCTTTGCGTGCGCGCGACGCGAGCCTCCCGGCCGATGGCGTTCCCTTCGCTCGCCGTTCGTCGCTGGGCCTGATTTGCGCCCGTTGGTCCGGCGGCCTCCCGCTTCGTCCGTACGGCCGATCAGTTATTGAGGATCAGCGGCAGGATTTCCGGGGCGATGGCCGCGCCGACAAAGGTTCCGGCGAAGTCCGCGCCCCAGACATTGCCGCAGGCGTTGTTCTGGTAGTTGGTGATGTTGCCCTGGATGTCGCCCGTGGGCGAACCGGACGTGCCGGTGGTGACGTACAGCGGCGCGAACTGCCAGCCCCAGCGCGAAGCCCGCAGTTCGTAGGCCGTGGCCGAGGCGAGGTTGGGGAAGGCGTAGATGCCGTTGGCGTTGGTGACGGCGGTCCAGCCGTTGCCGCCGGCGGCCGGCATGGCCGACACCTGGACCCCGGACAGGGGCGCGCCGGCCGCGTCCGTGATCCGGCCGCTGACGATCTCCCCCGTGCCCGTTTTGTAGACGTTGAAGACCAGGGTCCAGATGAGGTTGAAATTGGTCGAGCCGGCGGAGACGATGGGCAGGTTGTACCAGACGTCGTCCTGGCCGTTCCAGCCCATGTTGAGGTGGTGGTAGGGCGTGAACCCGTCGTAGCCGTAGCCGTCGGCCACCACCTCGTGCCCCGACCCGTCCGACAAGGCGGTCATGGTCACGAGCACGGGCAGGCCGGCGTCGAGGTTGGCGTTGAGGATCAGCCGGTACTGGTCGGCGGTCATGCTGTAGCTGCCCGACGGGCCGCCGGTGTTCCAGACGGCGTTGCCGTAGCCGAAGACCGAGGTCAGTCCGGTGGCGGCGTACCACTGCCAGGCCCCGGAAAAGCAGGTGGCGTAGTCCATATGGGACACGGCTCCGGCATCGGCCATGAGCGCCGAGATCATGGCCCGCTGGGTCGGGGTGGTGGACGAGCCGGGCACGGCCGGCATGGCGTCGAAGTCGTAGGCTCCGCCCGCGCCGTTGCCGCCCTTGAGGGCGACCGACGTGCTGGCGCAGCTACCGGGCGTGGAGCCGGAACAGGTCTGGCAGACCTTGATGGACTGGCTGGCCGTGCCCACGCCCTGGGTCGGGTGCTTGTGGAAGGCCATGAGCTGGGCCAGGGCCGTGGCCACGCAGCCGGTCAGGGTCCGCGCGCCGCCGGTGATGGTGGGCGTGGCCAGGTTGTAGGTGGGCGTGCCGTCGGCGTCGTTGTCCTGGCCCCATTTGGTCGTGAGCAGGGGGCTGACCATGACGGCGGCGATGGACGCCTTGCCTTGGGGGCGGTCGGCGGCGGCCGGGGAAGCGGCATCGAGCAGGGCGTTCCATTTGGCCTTGGCTGTTTGGGCCGGCCCGTCCGCCGTGGCCCGGGCCGTCTGGTTCGTGGTCCCCAACCGCTGGGACAGGTCATTGGTCGCGTAATAGGCCAGCGGTCCGCCCGAGGCGGCGCTGGACGCGCCGGTGGCGGAAAACGCCAATATAGGCTCCACGGCGTCGTCGCCGGCGGCCAGCACGAAACCGCCGCCGGTCAGGGGCACGATGTAATAGAGCGTGTTGCCCGAGGCATCGGTCTGGGGCGTCGCCGCCGTGGCTGCCGCGCTGCGGTCGGCGGCCAGGAGCGGCCCCCCGTGTCGGGCCAGCCAGGTGGAGACGGCTTGGGCGGCCTGAGCCGCCGTCACCGGGGCGCAGGCCGCCTCCCGGCCGAAAAGACAGGACAGCAAGGCGAAAATACAGGCGTACAACTTCATGCGGCGCTCCCTCGGATGCGGTGAGACGTTGCGAACCAATGGAAACCGTCGCTGGACTACGTATTTTCGACTAACGGACAGGGATTTTTCGGTCAATGGAAAACCAAACAACCGATGATGAAATATGGGGAGGACCCACCGGCAGGCAAACGGCGGGAGTTGCGCCCGTGACGTTGGGCAACAAGATCAGGCGCAAGAAGAGACAAGCGCGGCGTTAGCCCTGCCTGGCCTCGGTGACGCAGTAAAGGCCCTGGCCCGAACGGGCCGGGGCGAAGCAGAGATTGTCGTTCACGCAGGTCGCCGGAGCCGTGTCGCCGGCCTGCCAGCGGGCAACGAGACCGGGTTCGCGGATAAACGGCCGGGACATGGCCACCAGCTCGGCGTCGCCCGAGGCCACGATGTCCTCGCAGGTTTCCAGGCTGCGAAGCCCCCCGACCAGGATCACCGGCATGGTCACGCCGGCCGCTTTGACGGCCCGGGCCGTGTCGCGGTACCAGGCTTCGCCGTCGGGGATGGCGATGCGTCCCGGGCGCGAGAAATTGAGCCGCCCGGATTCGAACACCCCGCCAGAGAGCTCCACCGCGTCCAGGCCGGCCGCTTCCAGCCAGGCCACGACCTGCACGCACTCGGCCGAAGCAAATCCGCCGGCAATGAAATCGTCGCTGTTGATCTTGGCCAGCACCGGATAGTCCCGGCCGATGCGGCCCCGGATGGCGCCCAGCACTTCCAGCAGCAGCCTGGCCCGGTTTTGCAGCGAGCCGCCGTACGCGCCGGTGCGGCGGTTGGCCTGGGGCGAGAGGAATTGGCTCAGGCCATAGCCGTGGGCGGCGTGAATTTGCACGCCGTCGGCTCCGGCGTCGCGGCAAAGGGCGGCCGCCGTGCCGAACGCGGCTTCCAGGCGGGCCAGATCCTCGGCTTCCATGGCCCGTCCCGCAGCGCCCTCGGGGACCGATGGCCCAAGCGGCGTTTCGCCGGTCACCTCCGGGTCGGCCCGCAGACCGGCGTGGGCCAGCTGCACCACGAACCGGCCGCCGTAGGCATGGACGATGCGGGCCAGCCGGGCGATGCCGGCCTCCATGTCCGGGGAGTGCGCGCCAAGCTGCGAAACCCGGGCCTGGCCGCGCTTCTCCACGTAGGCGTGGCTGGAGACCACCAGCCCCACCTCGCCCTTGGCCAGGGTTTTGAGCAGCGCCTCCAGCCGGTCCGAGGCCGAGCCGTCGGGGTTGGCCAGCCCTTCCCCGGTGGCCGAGCGAACGAAGCGGTTTTTAAGCCGCATGCCGTTGATGACGAGGGGCGAAAAGACCTGCATGGCGCTTACGCCGCCTCGAAGCGGTCAATGAACCGCTCCAGATCGTTGAGGTCGCCGTCCCGGTAGTCCTCGGGATAGAGCAGGGCGCTCATGAAAAACGGGCTTTCCAGCTGCAGGGCCATGGCCGCCCGGCGGGCGAAGTCCTCAAGACCGGACAACAGCGCGCCCGATCCGTCGGCAGCGCCGCCTGCCAGGGCTTCGTCGGCCTCGTCGGGCAGGCCTTCGAGCACCAGGCATTTTTCCGTCATCAGCCGAACGTAACCGTCCTTGTCTCCGGTCTCGTGGAGCAGCCGGCCGGCCTCGGCCTCGATCTCGCGGATGCGCCCCGCCGCTGCCCGAACCACGCCCAGGGCCGCGGCCGGCGCTTTACGCTTGGTCATTGTTCCTCGTTCCTCCAAAGCCTTGGACGGGCAAACCACTTCCCGTCCGTGAACACAGTATGAACAATCCGGCCGGCCAAGGCAATCGCTTCCCTTGTAAGACAAAGCGCTTTTCCGGCCGCCCCCTTGACGCGGACAAGGGGAAACGGTAGTTATATTGTGAAAAATAAGACAAGGTTATGACGAACACCATGCCCCCGGATCAGGGGATTCCGCCGCTGCCCGAAACCAACGCCAGCGCCCACGCCCTGGACGGCGTGCCGCGCTCGGCGCTCTCGCGCCTGTGCTTCGACGCCGGCGACTACGAACTGCTGCGCATCGTCAACGACGTGCTGGCCCGGCGCGGCTCGTCGAGCATGAAACGCCTGCTCGCGCCGTACCTGCATCCCCACGGCATCAAGGAGATGGCCGCGCCCAAGGGGCTGCGCATCGCCTACGCCGTCATCCACTTGCTCGGGTCCCTGGAAGCCGGCATGGCCGGCGACCGGCTGACCGCCTTGCGGTCGCTGCGCGACGAGGTCATGGCCGCGGCCGAGTCGGGGCTGGAAAAAAACACCGCCCGGGTGCTGCTGCAGATCATGAAGGAGCTGGTGCGCTCGCGGGACACCCCGCGCCGCCAGTTGGAGCTGGCCCACGATTTCCGCAGCGCCGTGTCCGGCCGGCCGCGCGTGGTGCGCAAGCTCCTGGCCGAATACCACCTTCTGGAAATGCCCGAGGAGTGGAACCAGATCGCCTTTGACGACCACGTCCACGACGCCAACACCAAGGGCCGCAAATCGCCCACCCACCTCATCATGGACGCCTGGATCAAGGGCGTGCGGCGGCTGACGGTCATCCACTACCATTTCGTGCGCCCGGAGACCGCCGCCGAGCTGCTGGAAGCCGCCGCCATCATGGACATGCGGGTGGACATCGGCATCGAGTGCCTGGCCCGGCATCGCGGCGGCCACGTCAAGCTCGTCTGGGCTCCGCGCGGCTTTGCCCTGCCCGAGGATTTCGCGGCCTTTCTCAAAAAGCCCGGCGTGCGCGAATTCATGCGCGAGGGCTTCGAGCTGTCGCTGCGCGAGCAGCGCCACGTCCTGGCCGTGCTGGCCGCCTTCAACGACCGCCACCGCCAAACCATCCGCGACCGCTACGGCCTGGACCTGCCGCCCCTTGACCATGAAGAGTTCCTGGCCTTCGTGGGCTCGGGCCAGGCCAGCCTGCTCCATCTGGCCCGGTTCATCCGCGACGCCCTGGCCCCGCTGCTGGACGCCCAGGCCGGCGAAACCCTGGACGCGGCCGCGCCGGACAAGGCCTGTCCGCTTTTGGCCGAGCGCGACAGCCTGGACGTCGAGTCGCTGCTCGACGAATACCTGTCCCCGGCCGCCAACCCGGACATCAGCCCGCCCGAAGCCCCGCAGGACGGCGAAACCCTGCCCGAGCGCCTGACCGTGGACGTGGCCGAGCTGGCCCGGCGGATCCATGCCCTGCACGTCGGCAACAGCCTGGCCCTGTGCACGGCGGAGATGCCCTTTGCCGACGTGCTGCTGGCCCTTTTCGCCTGTCGCGGCGACATCACCGGCTGCGACGCGTTTAATCTGCGCGTCTTCGAGACCGGCGGCGGCGACGGCGGCGACGCCCTGGCTCTTATTTCCATCGTCAACGCCGGCAACGTGGTGGCCTTAAAGCGCCTGATAAACCGTACCGCCGACGCGGCCGAGGCCGGCGGCGACATCGAAACCGCCGCCAGCCTGCGCGATCTGCGCCGCGACGTGGCCGCCATCGCCGCCGCCTACCGCGCCCGGCCGCTTTCGGCCCGCATCGGCACCGACTCCACCGGCCAGTCCACCCGTTGCCACGGCATGGGGCTGGTGGTGGCCGACACCCTGCCGGCCCGGACCCGCAAACGCCTGGCCCGCCGCGAAAAGCGCCCCGCGTCCAGCCTTCGCCGGGCCATCCCCGTGGGCGTGGCCGTCTCGCCCCGGGTGAGCACCCTGCCCGACGAATTCTCCAGCGACCTCTCGGCCCGGTTCTTCCGGTTCCTGCGCGGCCTGCCCGGCCTGCGGCTGGCCGGCTACCGCTACGTGCTGGAGTGGGTGGGCAAGCGCTATTTCAAGGCCACGCCCCAAACGGCCAACATCCACACCCTGGGCGGCATCCAGCAAAAGGCCAGCCAGCGCTGGCTGGCCCGGGCCGAGGCCTTGCGCCGCCCCTTGGGCCTGTCCTGGCGGTATCTGAGCAACACCATCAAAAACGTGCTGAAAATCGGCCTGGGCTTTGCCGTGGCCTCGGCCTCGTTTGCCAGCATCAATTCCTGGTGGGTCCTGGCCTGGATGGGGCCTTTCATCTGGTTTGGCATCACGGGCGTGCGCAACGTCATCCAGGCGGTGCTGGGCTGCGGCGGCCTTCGCCGCTCGCCGCTTCTCACCTGGAAGGACTACGTCAGCTTCGACCGCCTGGCCGATTCGCTCATGTTCACGGGCTTTTCCGTGCCGCTCCTGGACATCGTGGTGCGCACGCTGATCCTGGGCCAGGGTTTTGGTGTCACCACCTCCAGCGCGCCGCTTTTGCTTTTCGCCTGCATGGCCGTGGCCAACGGCCTGTATCTGGCCAGCCACAACCTGCTGCGCGGGCTGCCCAAGTCGGCGGCCGTGGGCAATCTCTTCCGGTCCGTGCTGTCCATTCCCCTGGCGTATGGCCTGAACCAGGGCCTGGCCTGGCTGCTCATCCAGGGCGGCCTGCCCGACCCCGAGCCGGCGCTTGAGCCCTTTGCCGCCATCGTCTCCAAATTCGCCTCGGACTGCGTGGCCGCCGGCATCGAAGGCCTGGCCGACCGCTCCAAGTACGTGCGGATGCGCCTTCGCGACTACCGCGAGAAATTCAAGCAGCTCTACGACACCTACTCCCTGCTGGAGCTGCTCTATCCCAGCGACGACGTGGCCAAGCTCCTGGAAACGCCCAAGGAGTTCATCAACGCCATCGGCTCCCAGAAAGGCGACCTGGACAAGATCGTCATCGTCAACGCCTTGGACTTCCTCTATTTCTGGATGTATCAGCCCCGCGCCCGCACGGTGCTGGCCCGGGCCATGCGCTCCATGTCGGCCGAGGAGCGGCGCATGTTTTTGCTCTCCCAGTACGTGCTGCTGCGTGAACGCGAGATCAGCCGGCTGTTCATCGAAGGGCTGGTCGGGCGCAAGTTCGCCCCGGCCCTGTCGTTTTATTTGAGCCACGCAAGGCGTTACCTCGACGATCTCCAGGAACTCGCCCACCGCCACCCGCCGGCCGAGGCCCTGACCCTGGAGAACGCGCTGCTGGGACGGGACGTCCGGCTGGGCGGGCTGTAGCAGGGATGAGAGAGAAGAGGCGAGAAGAGCAGAGAAGGGAGATGCCTCCGGCGGGGGGGGGGGGGGGGGGGGGGGGGGGGGGGGGGGGGGGGGGGGGGGGGGGGGGGGGGGGGGGGGGGGGGGGGGGGGGGGGGGGGGGGGGGGGGGGGGGGGGGGGGGGGG
>JAEZMB010000173.1 GCA_023435825.1 Pseudomonadota bacterium
GGCGGCCACGTGGTGCGCGAGCGGGTGCTGACCTATCCGCAAAACCGGCGGGTGGAGATCGTGCGCTTCGAGCACGACATCGGCCCGACGCGTACCTACAACGAGGGTCTGGCCCGGGCGCGGGGGGCCCGGCCCCCCCCGGACCCCCCAATAGGGAAAGGCGAGCACCCCTGAAAAATACGCAGTATTTTTCAGGGAAAATCAGTGGTTTTTGTTTTTTGCCAGCGAAAATTGCGCCTGCATCCGCTTGTCGAGGGCGCGACTAAAAACCCGAAATGGCTTTGGCTGTTTGGGCGTCGTCTTCGGGCTTGGGCCGCTCGGGCAGGGCCAGGACGTCGAACCGCACAGCCTCGTCCTGGCGGACCTTGGCGAGAAGCCGCCCGCCGACCACCAGATCGTAGGCCACCGGCGACAGCCCGTCGCCCGGACACTTGCAGGCCACGTCCTCGGGGCCAAGCACATGGCCGGCCGGCAGATCCCGGGCGTAGACCAGGGACTTGCGCAGCTTGGCCGCCGCCGCCGCTTCGCCGGCAAACACCTGCTTGCGCGACACCCGCATGGCCGCCTCGGCCTGGCGCACCATGGCGGCCATGGCGGCAAAGGCGTCCGGGGGCAGCGAGGCCTTGTGGTCCGTGCCGGGCAGCTCCCGGTCCAGGGTGAAATGGCGCTCGATGATGACCGGAGCAAAGGCCACCGAGGCGACGGTGGGGCCAAGGCCCTGCTCGTGGCCGGAATAGCCCACCGGCAGGCCGTAGCGGCGGCGCAGCAGATCCATCACCGGCAGCCCCACCTGCTCGTCCGGGCAGGGGTAGGAGCTGTTGCAGTGCAAAATGATGATGCGGTCCGTGGTTTGCTTAAGCGTCGCCACGGCCGCGTCGATGTCGGCCAGAAGGCTCATGCCGGTGGAGATGACCACCGGCAGGCCGGTCGTCCCGGCCTGGCGCAACAGCGGCAGGTTGACCAGATCGGCCGAGGGGATTTTCAGCAGCTCCACGCCAAGGTCGGTGAGAAGGCGCAGGCTCGGCGCGTCCCAGGCCGAGGCGAAAAAGGTGAGCCCCAGGGATTCGGCCAGGGCCTTGAGTTCGGCCAGGGCTTCGCCCGGCAGTTCCAGGGCGGCCCGGTGGCGGCCGTAGGTGTCGCCGAAGCTGTTGGGGCCGGCGTAGGGCGCATCCAGCCCGGCCCGGGTAAAAAGCGCCCCCATGTCGCGCTTCTGGAATTTGACGGCGTCGGCGCCGCTGGCGGCGGCGGCGCGCACCATGCGCCGGGCGGTCTCCAGGCTGCCTTGGTGGTTGTTGCCGATTTCGGCCACGAGCAGGGCCGGGCAACCCGGACCGACGGCGTGGCCGCTGCGCAGGCGGATGATCGGGGCGGTGGGCATGGGGTGGTGTTCTCCGAAAGGCCGTCGTGTGGCCGACCGTTTCATTTTAGCCCTGATCGCGGGCGGATACAAGGCCGTCCCAAAGGGCGGGCGGATTTTGCCGGCTTCCGGCGGAGGTGCAAACCATGTGCCGCCTCCCCAGGCTGGCGGGATACAAGCGGCCTGTGGCGTGGAGGAAAATGTATCCATTCAAGGCCATTGGCGACCATGTTCCAGAGCGGGCCGGGCAGGGGACCCGTCGCCGGTCCGGGCGGCCAGCCTTGCCATCGGGGCCGAATGCGGTCAAAGTGGCCCGGCTCTATTTCTTCCCGGACGAGGCGTCATGACCCAGCCCATGATCGAGATTCGCGGCCTGACCAAGGCCTTCCAGGGACAGCCGGTGCTGCGCGGCGTGGACATGGTCGTGCCCGAGGGCATGGTCACGGCTGTTATCGGCAAGTCCGGCGAGGGCAAGAGCGTTTTGCTCAAGCACATCATCGGACTGATGGCCCAGGACTCCGGCGACATCCTGTTTCAGGGCCAGCCGCTGTCGGCCATGAGCCGCGACGAGCGCCGGGCCTTTCGCCGCCGGTGCAGTTATATGTTTCAAAACATGGCGCTTTTTGACTCCATGACGGTGTCCCAAAATATCGCCCTGCCCCTGCGCGAGACCTTGCGCCTGGGCGAGGCCGAGGCGGATGCCCGGGTGGGGGCCATGGCCGAGCGCCTGGAACTCACCGGCATCCTGCACAAGTACCCGTCCCAGATTTCCGGCGGCATGCAAAAGCGCGTCGCCCTGGCCCGGGCCCTGGTTACGGAGCCGGGGGTGGTGCTTTTCGACGAGCCGACCACCGGGCTTGATCCCATCCGCAAGGCCTCGGTGCTGGCGCTAATCGACCAGTCGCGCCGCCAGTTCGGCTTCACGGCGGTTCTGGTCAGCCACGACATCCCCGACGTGTTCGGCATCGCCGGGCATGTGGCCATGCTCGACGCCGGCCGCATCCTCTGGCAAGGGCTGCCCCAGGACATCAGCGACTGCGACGATCCGGCCGTGCAGCGGTTCCTGGCCGGGGAACCCGAGCCGGACATCGACGAAGACGACGATCGGGGCTAGCGCCGCATCCCTTGGAACATGGGATATTTTTAAGAAAATTTTCGTGTTTTAGCCTGTTGTCCGGGAAGCGCCAGGGGCGTTTTCATGAACGCGCCGCCCGTTGCACGTCGCCAGGGGACGCGTCCGTTCGGAGGAACACATTTTCGGGGTGCGCCGCCGGGCGCGCGTCGGGGAGGGCAGCCATGCCGCAATGCGCTTCGGGCCGGGTGTTTGTCTGCGCCCTGTGCCTGCTTTTGGGGTTGGCCGGACAGCTCCCGGCCGCCACGCTGCACCAGACCGGAACCATCGAGGCGCTCTCGGCCGGCGACTACGCCGGCCAGACTCCCATGCCGGCCCTGGCCGGCCAGGGCGATTTCGGCCTGGGCACCTTTGACGCCCTAAACGGCGAGATGGTGGTCCTGGACGGCGTGGTCTACCAAGTCACTGTTGACGGCGTGGTGCACAAGGCCAAGCCGGGACAGACCGCGCCCTTTGCCCAGGTGGTGCGTTTTGGCGGGACCATCGACCTCGGCCGGGTGGACGGCCTGGACCTGCCCGGACTGACCGCCGCCCTGGCCGCCCGGCTGCCCGATCCCTCCAAGATGTGCGCCGTGCGCGTGGACGGCCGTTTCGGCAAACTGACCGTGCGCAGCGTCCCGGCCCAGACCAAGCCCTGGCCGCCCCTGGCCGAGGCCGTGGCCCATCAGGCCACCTATCCCCTGGCCGACGAGCAGGGGACCCTGGTCGGCTTTTACACCCCGCCCGGCCTGCCGGCCCTGTCGCCGCCGGGCTGGCATTTCCATTATCTGAGCGCCGACCGGCAACGTGGCGGCCATGTGCTGGCCCTGAGCGTGGACGCGGCCAAAGCCCGGGGCGAGGCCGTGACCGCCATGGACATCCGCCTGCCGCCCGGGCCGCTGCCCCGGGTAAACGTCGCCAAACCCGCTGCCGGAACGGAATAGCCCTTGGATTTCCTGTCCTTTTTCATGCCGGGCGAACGCCGGCCAGCGCCGCGCGCGGCCGATGCCGCCGTCCTGGCCGCCCGGGGCCGGGCCGAGGAACTGCTCGACCGGGCGACCAGCCGTCTGGACGGCCTTTTGGCCTTGCTGGCCGCCGCCGATGCCCGGGACGCCGGGCTTGTGGCTGCGCTCTTGGCCGAGGACCTCGACGCCCTGGCCGAGCTGCTCGGGGCCGGCGGCGAGACCCTGGCCGAAGTCCGGGCCGGGCTTGGCCCCATGCCCGAGGCCCAGGCCCTGGCCGCTTTTGCCCGCCGGGCCGGGGATCGTCTGGACGCCCTGGAAAAGAAACTGGCCGCGCGCAAGGCCGGCGACTGGCGGCTGGCCGTGGATCGCTACGAGGCCCGGGCCTTGTGGCGGGTGCGCACGGCGCTCATCATCTGCGTGGCCCTGCTCGCCGCCTCGCTGCTCCTTGGCGACACGTTGGCCAAAAAACGCCGGGATTTCGCCGCCATGGTGGCGCTGCTCCACGAGCGTACCGAGGCCCAGAACGCCCTGGACGCCCTGGCCGATCTGGCCCTGGCCGTCAAGAAGGCCACGGGGCAGCCCCTTTTCGAGGTGACGGGCGAAAACTGCACGAGCTGCGGCTGCGAAGGCCGCGATTTGCGGCTGGTTCCCCAAGGCGACGTCTGCCGCCGCAAGTGGGAGGCCGCCCGGGAGCGCCTGGGCGCGGCGGCCAAGGCCTCGCCACGGACCCTGGAGCGCCTGGCCCGCGATCCCTGGGGGTCGCCTTACCTGCTCAACGAAAACGAGGGCGAGAGCCCGGATTTTCCCTGTCTGCCCGATGCCGTGGTCTCGGCCGGCCAAAACGGCCTGTTCGGCGACGCCGACGACATCGTGGTGGCCGTGCCCAACGCCTTTTGCCCCAAGGACAAGGAGCGGCCCTAGGGTCGCGGCTTAAAAAATACCGCCGTATTTTTTAAGAATACGCCATGATGCACATCCTTCACTGCGTAGCGCCGCCCTCTGGGACGACGCGGGAGCGGCCCGGGCCATGAGCGCGGCCCTGATCCAGTTTCTTGCCGGCACGCTGCGGGCCGGCGGACTGGCCCTGGCCGCCGGCCATGGCCTGCTCTCGGCGGCCGTGCTGGTCGGGCTGGGGCGGCCGGCCCAGGCCTTCGTGGCCCTGGTCGCGGTCTGGGGCCTGTCCCTGGCCGTGTCGCGCCGGGGGCTGTCCATGGGCCTTTTTCTGCTGGGAGCCACACTCTTTCTTTTCGGCTGGCAGGCCTACGTCTATCCTTCGGCCGCCTTCGGCCTGATCCTGGACGTGGCCGCCCTGGCCTTGGGCTGGCGCAATCTCGGCCAGACCGAGTCCGAACCCGACGCCGGGGCCGGCCCGTGCGGCGCGTGCCTCGGCGCGCTGGCCGTTTTGGTCCTGGGGTCCACGTGGCTTCTGCCCTGGGACCGCCTGGGCGCGCAGCTGGCCTTTTTCGGGCCCACCGCCTTTTTCGCCGCCGTGGCCTTTGCCCCGGCCGACGCCCCGGCTTACGGCCTGGGCGCGGCGGCCCGGCTGGCCGTGTTTGCCGTGTTTGTCCGCGAGCTGGCCCGAAACCCCTGGCCCGGGCGCTTCGAAACCCTGGCCTCGGGCATCCTGGCCGGCCTGGTCGTCTCCATCGTCTACGGGCTGGCCCTGCATTTCCGGGGCGACCACTATCTGCTCCATTACCGGTTCACCTCGGTCTTCGCCAATCCGGGCTGGTACGCCGAGTATCTGGCCGTGGCCGCGCCTTTCGCCCTTATCGCCCTGGCGCGGCCCTCGAAGCCGGCCCGGCTGGTTGGCGCTGCCTGCCTGGCCCTGGTGGCCGGTTCCCTGGTCCTGACCCTGGCCCGGGCCGGCTGGATCGCCGGCGGCCCGACCTTCGCCGCCGCCGTGTGGCTGTATTTCCGGGGCGGCCCCATGCTGCGCCTGCGCCGTCCCTGGGGCCATCTGCCGGCCCTGGCCGTTTGCGGGGTCTTGGTCGTCGGCTTGTCCTTTTGGGCCTCGGGCAAGGAGCTGGCCGCCGTCAGCCGGCCCATAAACGCCCTGCTCAAGGAGCGGGTGGGCAATTTCACGGATTCGCCCCGGCCGACGTTGTTCCGCTCCGGCCTGCTCATTGCCGCCGAAAGCCCGGCCTTTGGCCTGGGCTACGAGAGCTACGCCCGGCATTATCCGGTGCTTTTGGCCACGCCGGCCTCCTGGCTTGGGCGCTACGGCGACAAAAACGCCGAGGTCTTCGAGACCTCGCACAACATGTACATCCAGCTCGTCTCGGGCCTGGGGCTGGCCGGCCTGGCCTTGTGGCTGGCCATGGCCGGCCGGGCCGGGGTGCTTTTATGGCGAAGCGTCCGGGACACGGCGTCGAGCCTGGACCTGGCCTTGCTGCTGTCCCTGGCCGCCTTCCATGTCTATGCGTTTTTTCAGGAGATGTTCTACGTGCCGGCGGTGCTGTTCCTGCTGGCCCCGCCCCTGGCCCGGGCCATGGCCCTGGAGGGGCGGACGCGTCCCGGCCGCCTGGCGCGCCTGGCCGGGGGGCTGGCCTGGGTCTTGGCCCTGGCCGGGCTGGTCGCCTATGCCGCCGATTTCGGGCTGTCCCGCACCCGGGAACGGCTGTCCCTGGCCCAGTGGCGGACCGGGGAGGTGGCCTACGAGGGGTTTTATCCGCCGGAGATGATGGACGGGCGGGAGATGCGCTGGAGCGCGGGCAGCGCCGCCGTGCTGGTCGCGCCCGGGGACGTGGAGCTGACGCTTTTTTCGCCCGTCGTCCAGGACGTGCTGCTGGTGTCCGACGCCGGCCCCCTGGACAAGCTGCGCCTGGGCGGGGAGCCGGCCAGCCGGCGCTACCGGCTGCCCGACGCCGGGGACGGCCGGGCCAGGACGATCTTCATCATGCCCGAAACGGCGTTTGTGCCCATGGCCCAAAACGGCGCGCCCGACCCCAGGTTGCTTGGCGTGGCCGCGGCGGTCCGGATCGGACGGGAGGCGCGGGAAGAGGCCCAGACCCCGGGCGGGACCGGCGGCCGGGAAAGCGGAAAGGACGAGGAACCTTAGAGATTCTGGGCGTTTCGCTCGAAGACTCGCAGTTCGGTCACCACCAGCGCGCCGAGTTGGCGCAGCCCTTGGTTTTCCTGATTTTCCACGAGTTCGGCCAGAAGCTTGGTGTCCTGGGGCAGCGATGCCACCACCGAGGCGCGCATCTCGCGCAGCCGCTCGGCCACGTAGACCGCGTCGCGCTTGGCCGTCATGTGCTCGGCCACGTCGGCCATACGGGCCAGGCCGTTGGCTTTTTCGGCATAGATGGCGCACATGGCGGTGAGATGCGACAGGATGTTTTTTTCGGCCGCGTTTTCGGTCTTGAAGTAGAGGTCGGCGGCCTTGGAGGCGTATTCATTGAAATGTTCGGCCGTGGACCGGAAGTGCTTGGCGGCCCCCATGGCTTCGGCGGCCGTGGTCAGGGCCAAAAACAGGCACAGGGCGGTCAAGGCGGCATGTCGTCGTTGCATGGCTTCTCCGTGAGTGGCCGTCCGGCAGGACTTCTCCGGTAGGCAAGGGCCACATACCACTTTTTCCCGGGCCGTCAACGTGGCGGCCGGGGCCCCTTGCCGGCCGGCCCGGGATGCTTATTGTCTGGGGGAAGGCCGCCGTGTCGCCACGGCTTCGCGGCGGCCGGACGTATCCCTCCTAACCGTCGTGTTGTTGTCCCGCACCGCCCAGGGGGCGCGTAGGCGGCCCCCCCTGTTTGCCCCCGCCCAGGAGCCCGG
>JAEZMB010000186.1 GCA_023435825.1 Pseudomonadota bacterium
CCCCCCCCCCCCCCCCGCCCCCCCCCCCCCCCCGCCCCCCCCCCCCCCCCCCCCCCCCCCCCCCCCCCCCCCCCCCCGGGGCACGGGGCAGCGCCCCGATCATGTCGCGCCTTTATTCCCTACCCCCTACCCCTACACCCCTACACCACTACTCGCCGGCCGCTTTTTTGAGTTTGCGGAAGATGGTGGTGCGGTCCAGGCCCAGGCGTTTGGCGGCTTCGCCCACGGAGCCGAAGTGTTCGATGGCGCCTTCGAGGTAGTCGCGCTCGAAGGCGGCGATAACCTCTTTATAGGGCCGTTCCCAGTCCGGCTCCGGGGCGGCCATGGGCGGCGGGGCCAGGGTGGCCGGGGCGGACGGCCGGGGCGCGTCCGGGGACAGCGGGCATTCGGTGACGCGCATGGCCGTGGGCAGTTCGTCGGCCTCGATGCGGCCGGAGTCGCAGGTGATGACCAGGCCTTCGATGAGGTTTTCGAGTTCGCGGACGTTGCCGGGCCAGTTGTAGTGGGCCAGGATGCGTTCGGATTCCAGGGACAGGGTGGTGCGTTTGCGGTAGCGCGAGCCGAAGCGCTGGAGGAACATGCGGGCCAGGGGCAGGATGTCGTCTGGCCGGTCGCGCAGGGGCGGGATTTCCAGCACGGCCACGCGCAGGCGGAAGAAGAGATCGCTGCGGAAGGTGCCCACCTTGGCCTCGGCTTCGAGGTTGCGGTTGGTGGCGGCGATGACGCGCACGTTGGTCTTTCGGGACTTGCTGGACCCCACCGGCGTCAGTTCGCGGTCCTGGAGCACGCGCAGGAGCTTGGACTGCAGGGGCAAGGGCATTTCGCCGATTTCGTCAAGGAAGATGGTGCCGCCCTCGGCCATCTCGAAAAACCCCACCCGGCCCTTGGGATGGGCCCCGGTGAAGGCTCCGGGGGCGTAGCCGAAGAGTTCCGATTCGATCAGGTTTTCCGGGATGGAGGCGCAGTCCACCTTGACGAAGGGCTTCTCGCGCCGGGGGCTGGCCTCGTGGATCATGCGGGCGAAGAGTTCCTTGCCCACGCCGGTTTCGCCCAGGACCAGGGCCACGGCGTCGGTGGCGGCCACCCGGCGCAGCAGGTCCATCAGGCGCTTCATGGCCGAGTTCTCGGCGATAAAGCTCGTGATGCCCCCGCCCTCGCGGATGAAGAAATCCATCTGGTGCTGGTAGGTCTCGATGAGCTCCTGCTGGCGGGAGATGCGTTCGCGCATCCGGGCCATGAGCGTGATGTCGCGGGCGTAGAGAACGACCAAGCTCACCTTGCCGTCGGGGTCGCGGATGGGCTTGCCGTCGATGGTCATGGAGCGGTTGTCGCGGGTGACCTGGATGGAGGAGGCGGGGCGGCCGGTGGCGACGATTTCCGGGGTGATGGGGGCGATGTTGAACAGGCCCTCGCGCTTGAGCTCCTCGACGTTCTTGCCGATGAGTTCGGCCTTGGCCATGCCGGTGAGCTGTTCGTAGGCGGCGTTGGCCTTGAGGGCATAGCCGTCGCGGTCGGCGATGAACACGCCGTCCTCGATGCTGTCGAGGATGGCGTCGAGGTGTCCGGCCACGGGGTCGAGGAGTTTTTGCACTTTTTTTCCCAAGGCGGACCTCTTTTGGCGAAGGGTTTGTCCCATTTTTCTCAAGCGTGGCGTATTTGCCCTGTGCAATAGCGCAACTCGTGGCGTTTCCGCAACATGTTGCAAATTTGCCAAGCCACTGTTTTTTCAGGGTTTGCCGATTTTCAGCCTAGAATAGTCGATGCTTTTTTGCAACATGGCATGGCTTTTTCGCGGATTCATCAGACGACTAAAATAATTATCTCATAAAATCAATATGTTAAAATAATGGCACGCGCGTTGCTAATAGAGAAGCAACAACGCGTGAGCAACCGCAAACAACCTGCGAAGTTTTTATAAAGGAGACCGCCATGAACGCCACCACCACCACCACCAAGACCCGCCTGACCGTGAAGCCCTTGGAAAACTACACCATCGAAGGCACCAGCGAATGTTCCGCCTGCGGCCGCGCCGTGAAGATGCAGCTTCTCATCGAGAACGACATCATCGTCGACGCCGGCGGCACGGTCGAAAGCTGCGGCTACAGCCGCGAGTGCATGGCCGCCCTGTGCGCCACCGTCAAGGGCATGAATGTTCTGGACGCCCAGACCGTGTCCAGTGAAGATTTCCAGCCGCTGATGACCCGCGTCATCGAAAAGCTCGGCTGCGACAACTGGTGTGTGGCGGCGTTGCGCATCGCCCTGCGCAACTATCGCCTCAGGGAAGCGGCTTAGGCGCCCCGCTCCCCAACATCGGACACAACCCGTCCCACGCGGGCGTCCGGACAGGCCGGGAACCGACCGCCGCTATCGGTTCCCGGCCTTTTTTGCGTCCTTTTCCCGACAAGCGCCGCCGGCCTTTGACAGTCCCTTCCGGCTCCCGTAGAGACTGGATCAGAATCCCACCATAACGCCGCGTCAGGGGAGCACGCCATGGCCAAGCCCGCCGCCCCGGATTTCCACCAGATCGAATCCCTCGGAGAGGACATCAAGCGGTACGTCCTGTCCATCCTCGGCAACGACCTCTATCCCCCCGATCCCTTTCGCTACTACAGCGGTTTGGCCTACGCCATCCGCGAACGCCTCATCAAGATGTGGCTGGCCACCCAGGCCTCGTATTACGACTCCATGTCCAAGCGGGTCTATTACCTGTCCATGGAGTTTCTGCCCGGCCGCTTCCTCATGAACTACATCACCAACATGGGCATGGAGGACGGCTGCCGCCAGGCCGCCGCCGACCTGGGCTTCGGCCTTGAAGACCTGGCCGAGGAGGAGCGCGACGCGGGCCTTGGCAACGGGGGCCTGGGGCGTCTGGCCTCCTGCTACATGGATTCCATGGCCACCCAGCGCATCCCGGGCTACGGCTACGGCATCCTCTACGACTACGGCCTGTTCCATCAACGCATCGTGAACGGCTGGCAGGAGGAGGAGGCCGACAACTGGCGACGCCACGGCAGTCCCTGGGTCATCGACCGGGTGGAGCATCTCTATGAAGTGAAATTCTACGGCCGCAGCGAAGCCTACACCGACCCCCAAGGGGCGCTGCGCTACCGCTGGGCCGAAGCCGACACGGTCATGGCCCTGCCCTGCGACATCCTCATCCCGGGCCATGGCGGCAAGCACGTCACCAACATGCGGCTGTGGGCCGCCGCCTCGTCCACCGGCTTTTCCCTGCGCGACTTCAACCAGGGCGATTTCCTGGGGGCCATGCAGTCGAAGATCCTGTCGGAAAACATCTCCAAGGTGCTCTATCCCAACGACGAACCCATCCAGGGCAAGGAACTGCGCCTGCGCCAGCAGTATTTCCTGGTGGCCGCCACCCTGCGCGACATCATCCGCCGCCACAAGAAATCCGGCCCGGGCTTCGACGAGTTCCCGGACCAGGTGGCCATCCAGCTCAACGACACCCACCCGACCATCGCCGTGGCCGAGCTCATGCGCATCCTCGTGGACGAGGAGTTCCTTGGCTGGGACGAGGCCTGGGACATCTGCCGCCGCACGTTTGCCTACACCAAC
This sequence comes from Pseudomonadota bacterium, assembly GCA_023435825.1. Classification (GTDB taxonomy): domain Bacteria; phylum Desulfobacterota; class Desulfovibrionia; order Desulfovibrionales; family Desulfovibrionaceae; genus Solidesulfovibrio. The sequence goes on from JAEZMB010000186.1 coordinate 3,574, forward strand.
CACACCGTGCTGCCCGAGGCCCTGGAGACCTGGCCGGCCGATCTGCTGGGCCGGGTGCTGCCGCGCCATCTGGAAATCATCGCCGAGATCGACCGCCGCTTCCTGCTGGAAGTGGCCGCCGCCCACCCCGGCGACCAGGGCCGGCAAAACCGGCTGGCCATCATTGACCCGGGCAGCCGCCGGGTGCGCATGGCCCACCTGGCCATCGTCGGCAGCCACAAGGTCAACGGCGTGGCCAGGCTGCACTCCGATATCCTGCGCGAAAAGGTTTTTCCGGAGTTCGACGCCCTGTACCCGGGCAAGTTCACCAACGTCACCAACGGCATCACGCCCAGGCGCTGGCTGCTCCAGGCCAACCCGGCCCTGTCGCGGCTGATTACCTCGCGCATCGGCCCGGACTGGGCCACCGACCTCGACCGGCTGGCCGAGCTGCTGCCCCTGGCCGACGACCCGGATTTCCGCAAGGACTGGCGGGCGGCCAAGCGGGAGAACAAGAAGCGGCTGGCCCGCTACGTGCTGCGCAAATCCGGCATGGGCATCAACCCGGACACGCTGTTCGACGTCCAGGTCAAGCGCATGCACGAATACAAGCGCCAATTCTTAAACGTCCTGCACGTGGTGACGCTCTACAACCGCCTGCGCCGCGACCCCCATCTCGTCGCGCCGCCGCGTACCGTGCTCATCGGCGGCAAGGCCGCGCCGGGCTATTTCATGGCCAAGCGCATCATCCGGCTCATCACCGCCGTGGCCGAGACCATAAACGCCGACGACGCCGTGCGCAGCCGGCTGCGGGTGGTGTTTTTGCCCAACTACTGCGTATCCCAGGCGGAAAAGGTCATCCCGGCCGCCGACCTGTCCCAGCAGATCTCCACGGCCGGCATGGAAGCCTCGGGCACGGGCAACATGAAGTTCGCCCTAAACGGCGCCCTGACCATCGGCACCCTGGACGGGGCCAACATCGAGATCATGGAGGCCGTGGGGCGGGAGAACATCTTCATCTTTGGGCTGACGGCCAAGGAAGTGGAGGCCACCCGGGCCGCCGGCTACGACCCCAATCGGCGCGTGGCCGCCGACGCCGAGCTGGCCGAGGCCCTGGACATGATCGGCAAGGGCTATTTCACGCCGGCCGAGCCGGACCTGTTTACGCCCATCCTCGACAACCTGCTGCACCACGGCGACTACTATCTGGTCACGGCCGACTACCGGGCCTGCCTGGAGGCCCAGGACGCGGCGGGCGCCCTCTACCTTGATCCCGAGGCCTGGACCGCGGCCTCGATCCGCAACACCGCCAACATGGGCTTTTTCTCCAGCGACCGGGCGGTGTTGGAATACGCCAAGAACATCTGGAACATCGAACCGTTGGGAGAATAGATGGTTTCTTCCCCGGGGCGGGGCCGGACCAGGGTCGTCAGGCTGGCCCGCCCCGGAAGCTTATGGCGCGTCCAGGGCGGAGGTGATCCTTTGCGGGGAGATCGGTGGTCAGGTCGCCTCGCCCCGGGAGGGGGACGGCGCGGATGGGGTTTCGCAGCGGGCCACCAGCGGTTCGAAGCTGCCGGTTTCGGGCAGGTAGCTTAACAGTTCGCCGCGCTCCAGATCGAAATACCAGCCGTGCAGGTGCATTTCGCCGCGCATGACCGGTTCGAACACCCAGGGGAAGGTCAGCAGGTTTTCCAGCGACACCAGCACGGCGGCCTTTTCGCAGGCATGCTGGCGCAGGTGGAAGTCCTTGTCGGCCAGCTTCTCGTTGACCTCGCGCAGGGCCGGCTCGGCGATTTTGACCCAGGGGGCGATGAATTCGCCGAGCTTTTCCTTTTGGGGATGCATGAGCGCCTGGATGCCACCGCAGCAGGAATGGCCCAGCACGATGACATGCTCCACGCCAAGCACCCGCACGGCGTATTCCACGGCGGCGCTGACGCCGTGGTTGCCCGGGGTTTTCTCGTAGGGCGGCACGAGGTTGGCCACGTTTCGCACCACGAACATGTCGCCGGGTTCGCAGCCGGTGAGGATGGCCGGGTCCACGCGGGAGTCGGAGCAGGCGATGACCAGGACCTTTGGCGTCTGGCCGCGCTTGAGATCGGCAAAAAAGGTGCTGCCGTCGCAGAAATAGGTGCGCTGGAAGTTCTTGAATCCGGCCAGGAAACGGGGAATGTCCTTCATGGGGCAGGAACTCCGGGGGGGCCTTGGACAGGCGCGCCCGCATGGTGAAAAACTGGCGGGAGAAGGCTTCGCACCGAAGCGCCAACATCCCGATTCTCAACGACAACGCGCACTCGGGCATCGTGCGGGAAGCCGGAAAGTCGTCCGGTTCCTTGCCCACCCGCGCTGTTGTTTTCTAGCATCGTCGCCGAGGGTCCGTCCAGCCGAGGCCGTACGCCGCGCATCCGAGACCTTTTCTGCCATCAAATTCGTTGCCAACATTTGCGTTGGGAGATTGACAGCGGCCCTGTTCCCAAATAGACAGGGGGCCAGTCGCCAACAACTTCGTTGGCAACAAGCCTGCTGGGAGAACGGTCATGCGCAAACTTCCTGGAGAAGTCGGCAACTGGGTGTCGGGGGACCGCTTTTGGGGACGCGAGAAGGAAATCGAGCGCCTCCTGGAGCTGCTCGCCGACGGCGCGAATGTTTCCATCATCGCCCAGCGGCGTATCGGCAAAACCAGCCTCATGCGCGAGGTCGGCAACCGGCTGCCGCCCGACTATCTCGTCTTGCACGTCGATCTACAGCACGCCAAGGACGCGGCCGACATGGTCGTCCAGCTCGCGCTGGCCACCAAGCCCCATGCCGGGCTGTGGGCCAAGACCAGGACGGTCTTCGCGAACCTGCTGCAGGCCGTGCGCGACAGCATAGAGTCCATTTCCGCCTATGAGCTTGAAATTCAACTCCGGGCCGGCTTGTCCGGCGGCGCATGGCAGGAAAAAGGCAGTCACCTGCTGGCCGAGCTCGCCAAGACGGGCAAGCCGGTGGTCATCTTCATTGACGAGCTGCCCATCCTGGTCAACCGGATGCTGGAGGACGGCAACAGCGGCAAGGCGGCCGTGCACACCCTGCTGACCTGGCTGCGGGCCCAGGCCATAGCCCATGCCGGACATATCCGCATGGTTTTCGCCGGCTCCATCGGGCTTGAGCCGGTGCTGGGACGGACCGGTCTCACGGCGGACATCAACCACCTGACGCCCTTTCTGCTCGATCCCTGGCCGACCCCTGTGGCCATGGATTGCCTGCTGGCCCTGGCCGCGCACCGGGGCATCGACTTGCCCGAGGAGGCCGCCCGGCGCATGCTCGAATTGCTGGGCTGCAACATCCCCCATCATGTGCAGCTCTTTTTTGTCCAAGTGCGGGAGCATTGCCTGTACGCTGAGCGAACCACCTGCGAGCCTGCGGAGATCGACGAGATCTTCGCTCGTAGAATGCTCAGCACCAAGGGGCATGCGGAGCTGTCCCACATGGAAGAGCGCCTCGAAATGGTGCTTGAAAAGGCCGAGCTGCCCCTGGCCATGGAGCTGCTCACCCAGACCGCCGTCGCCGGTTCCCTCGGCCGGCAGGCCATACAAGCCCTGTGCGCCCGAAACGGCCTTGCCCGGGAAGACATGGGGAGACGCCTGCCGCCTCTTTTTGAAATCTTCGAACACGACGGCTATCTCGAAAGAAACCAGGCCGGGGAATACGTGTTCGTGTCCAACCTGCTGCGCCAGTGGTGGCGCGCCCGGTTCGAGGCCTTTTTCGAAACCGTGTAGGAGACGGCCGGCATGTCCACGAAAATACTCAAGTACAACCCGTCCTTTCTCACCGACGACGAGCTTATCGAGGGGTTTGTCGTTCGTCAGGCCACCTTGGCCCTGCTTCTGGAGGTGGTCCGGGACAACGTGCACGAGACAAACCAGCATGTGCTGGTCATCGGCCCCCGGGGCAGCGGCAAGACCACCTTGCTGCGCCGGGTGGCCGCCGCCGTGCGCCAGACCCCGGAGCTGGCCGCCCGCTGGTTTCCCCTGCCCTTTGGCGAGGAAAGCTATGAAGTCGCTTCGGCCGGGCAGTTCTGGCTGGAGGCTGTGCACTATCTGGGCCTCCAAACCGCCGACCCGACATGGGCCGAGGTTCATGCCGAACTCCTTCGGGAGCCCGATGAAACGCGCCTGGGGCAACGCTGCCTGGCCCGTTTGCTCGACTTCGCCGACAGTCAGGGCAAGCGCCTGCTGCTGCTTGTGGAAAACTTGAATCTCCTGTTCTCGGAGCAGCTCAGCGACGCCGACGCCTGGGCGCTTCGGGCCGTCCTCATGCACGAACCCCGGCTCATGCTCCTGGGGTCGGCCACCAGCCGTTTCGATGCCATCGGCTCCAAGGACAAGGCCATGTACGAACTCTTCCGGGTGATCGAGTTGCCGCGACTAACCGTCGCGGAATGCCGATCGATCTGGAACCGGGTAACCGGCCAGGAGATTCCCGAGGAACAGGCCAGGGCCATCCAGATTCTGACCGGCGGCAATCCGCGCCTCTTGACCATTCTCTCGATTTTCGGGGCCAAGCGCTCGTTCCGGTCGTTGCTTGAGGATTTGTCGCTGCTGGTGGATGAGCACACGGATTATTTCAAATCGAATTTCGAGAGCCTGCCGCCGGCGGAGCGCAAGGTGTTCGCCTGCCTGGCCGCCTTGTGGGAGGACAGCACGGCCGGGGACGTGGCCCGGGCCGCCCGCATGACCACGAGCCAGGCGAGCGCCCTGCTCAAGCGCCTGGAAGGGCGCGGCGCGGTGAAGGCCGGGGTTCTGCAGAAAGGCAAGCGGAAGTACCAGCTGGCCGAGCGGCTCTACAATATCTATTACCTCATGCGCCGCAGCCAGGACGGAGGCCGTGTCCGGGCGGTGGTCAATTTCATGGTCCAGTTCTACGGCCAGACGCGGCTGCACGAGGCCGTGGCGGACATCGCCCGTGAGGCTTGCGACCTTGGGGACGGGCAGCGTTCGCACCATTACCGGGCCATGCAGATGCTGTGCGCTTCGCCCGAGGTTCGGGAGAAACTGGAGCGTATTCGCGAAATGTTGCCGCCGGAATTTCTGCAGCTTCCAGATATTCCGGATGACTTGCAGTGGTTGGCAGCGCCAATGGATGATGAGCTTTTGCAAAAGGTGGAGTCACTGTTTTCCGAAGCTGTACAAGCTTCAAATGAAAAACGGTATATTGATGCAGAGAATGCTCTACGAAAGAGTCTGGAGCTGAAGCCGAATTTTGCCTGGGCCTGGGCTGAACTTGGTCGAATATTAGCTGATTATCTGAATCAAGATAATGCAGGAATAGATTGCCTTCGAACAGCTGTGGCGTTGGATCCTGGCGAGGCTTATCACTGGGCCACGCTTGGCGGAATTCTGTCTGACACGCGGACGAATCCTATGGAAGGTGCGGACTGCCTACGAAATGCCGTGAAGCTGAAGCCTGGAGACGCTTATCACTGGGCTACGCTCGGCCGAATTTTGTCCGAAGAGCTTGGCCAGCACGAGGAAGGTGTGATCTGCCTGCGAAAGGCGGTGGAACTCAAACCGAGATACGCTTATTGCTGGGCTACGCTTGGTCGGATTCTATCTGATACGCTTGGCCAGCACGAGGAAGGTATGACCTGCCTGCGGAAGGCGGTGGAACTCAAACCGGGAGATGCGTATAACTGGGGTACTCTCGGCAGGATTTTGTCAGACAGGCTAGACCAGCCCGCAGAAGGCGTGAATTGCCTGCGAAAGGCGGTGGAACTCAAACCGGATGACGCTTGGGTTTGGGCGACACTTGCCCAAGTGTTGATCGAAAAGCTAGACAGGCCCGAAGAAGCTGAGGTTTGCCTGCGAAAGTTCTTGGAACTCAAACCGGATGACGCTTGGACTTGGGCGACACTTGGCCAGACTTTGGCTTTCAAACTGGACCAGCCCCAGCAGGGGGCCGACTGCCTGCGAAAGACACTGGAACTCATGCCGAATTCTGCTTGGGCCTGGTTGGGACTTGGCCATGTGTTAGCCGAAAAGCTAGGCCAACCCGAAGAAGGGACCACTTGCTTACAAAAAGCCGTCACACTCGACGCGAACCTTGACCTCGCATGGAACTCCCTCGCCTGCCTGCTGGCCACGGCGGGACACTTGGTGGAAAGCGAGGAGTGCGTCCGTAAAGCCCTCGCCATTCAAGATGATCCCAACTACCACGGCACATTATCCCGGGTACTGGCCCTGCGCGGCAACATTCCCGAAGCCTTGCACCACGCCGGCATCGTCCTGCAGCACCCCGATGTCGTCCGCTCGGACATCCAGGAATCGACCGACGTGCTGACCACCGCCGCCGCCCTGGGGCATGGGCAGGAAGCCCTGGATCTCCTCGTTGCCTCGCCGAGCCTGCCGGACCTGGAACCGCTGGCCGCCGGACTGCGGCAATACCTCGGCCTGGAGGTGCAAGCGCCCCAGGAAGTCAAGGAGATCGGGGAAGATATCGTCAAGCGCATCGAGCACTGGAAAGCCTGGCACAAGCAGCAAGGGACGCCAGAGTAAAAGGGCATCCCGCTCCCGCCCAAAGCGACGGCTTCGGCTGCCCTCTTGCCCATGTCCTTCACGGTCGTTATAACATCAGTGTCAACATGGAGGTGGCCCTGTGCTGGCGCTTAAAATCAGAAAGGTGGGGAACTCCCTCGGGCTGGTGCTGCCGAAGGAAGCGGTGGCGCGGCTCAAGGTCGTGGAAGGCGATACCGTGTATCTGACGGATGCCCAGGACGGCTACCGGATCACGCCCATGGACGCGTCCTTTGCCGAGCAGATGGCGGCGGCGGAAGACATCATGCGCGAGGATCGGGACGTGTTGCGCGAGTTGTCCAACCGATGACATGGCGATGGATTGCCGCCGCCGTGGTCCTGGCCGTCCATGACCAGCAGCTTGCCGAACATGGCGGCTCGGCCGGGGTCCGGGACATGGGGTTGCTGGAAAGCGCCCTGGCCAGGCCGGCGCAGTTCGCGGCCTACGGGGAGCCTGACGTTTTCGATCTGGCCGCGACCTATGCCCATGGCATCGCCAGGAATCATCCCTTCGTGGACGGCAACAAGCGCACGGCCTATGTCGCGTGCCTGCTCTTCCTGCGGCTTCATGGGGTTCGCATTGATGCCCCGGGACCGGAGCGCGTCATGGTGTTCGAGCAGCTTGGCAAGGGGTCACTTGACCGGGATGCCCTGGCTGGGTGGTTGCGGGCGCGGGGGAAATAGTTGTGGAGAAGACTCCACATACACGCCGCAATGCACTGATAATACGTATTAAAATGCGTTCGTACTTTTGCAGTTATCCGGTAAGTTATCCGGTTCTTTGTCCCTCTGCGCCCCTCAAGAATACCATCGCAGCCAACGGTCCATCCAGCCGATGACTACCCCACCTGGCACAGGTCCGGGAGTTGCCTGCGGGGTTGCGGCCTCACGCTGCCCGGCCGATAAAAAGAACGTATTTTTCGTGGAGAAATGGAAAACTAGGCAACATACTGATATAAAAAGAGTTCATATGGTAGTTCTAATTCCGTGCGGAAAATTTGGCGTCGGACATATTTGTAATATACTGTTTTTATAGATGTAATTTCATGAGTGCTGTTTACGACGGAAGAACGCGGAAAATTCCGTGAAAGAAAATGGAAAGCGGCCCATCTCCCGCAGGAGCCAGGCCGCCCATGATCCAGTTGCCGAAGCCCGAGGCTACGCCTGCGCCGCCTCCTGCATCTGCTTTTGCCGATTGGCCCGGAGAATTCGCAGGCCGGAAAGGGCGACGGCCATCAGGTTGGTGGCTTCGTCTCTTTGCCGCGACGGCCGGGCAACGAAATCCGACAGGCTGTTTCTTGTGGCGTCCTGAGCCCGTTGCCATGCCGCCCAATGATTGCATATAAGATTACCGGATATTCCTTGCGAAGTCGCCCGAAAACGGGAGGAGCAGCAGATGAGTCCTGACGAGATTGAGAACGCGCACCACCGGACATTTGATGAAATTCGGAACGAGGACGAGGAGGGAAATGAGTTCTGGTTTGCTAGAGACCTAGCTCCGCTGCTTGAGTATCAGCAATGGCGAAATTTCGTTCAAGTTATCGAAAAATCAAAAATATCTTGCCAGAATTCCGGCCAGGAAACAAAGAACCATTTTGCTGAGGTCAGCAAAATGGTCGCGCTTGGTTCGGGGGCAAAGCGGGAAGTTCAAGACTTTAAATTGTCAAGGTATGCTTGCTACTTGATCGTTCAAAATGGCGATCCTTCGAAGCCCGTAATTGCTCTTGGCCAATCATACTTCGCTTTACAGACGCGACGTCAAGAAATAAGCGACGAATCTTCCTTCAGACAACTCACTGAAGACGAGCGCCGCCTGGCATTGCGTTCTGAAATGACTCGTCACAACAAAGGATTGTGCGCAGCTGCGAAAGACGCAGGAGTTATCACAGGTCTTGATTATGCGATATTTCAAGATCATGGTTACAAAGGCTTATATGGCGGGCTAGGGGCTAAAGCTATTCATGCAAAGAAAGGCTTAAAGAAAAGCCATCAAATCCTTGACCACATGGGAAGTACCGAGCTGGCAGCCAATCTTTTCCGTGCTACTCAAACAGAAGAAAAGATTCGCCGTGAAAATGTTCGTGGGAAACAAGCAGCAAATGCTACACATTACGAAGTCGGAGCTAAAGTTCGTCAGACAATAAAAGAACTTGGGGGCACGATGCCCGAAAATCTTCCAACTCCGGAAAAAAGCATTAAGAAATTGGAGTCCGAGAGAAAAAAAACGCTTCCTCATTCAGAAAAATAGATACGAGTCCCCCAAAAGCGGGCGGCGGACTACGGATCGGCCCCTTGCCATGCTCAAAAGCGTTGGGCGACGGCTAAACGGCGGCCCGCAGGATCGTTTGGGGGAAGACTTTTTGAAGAAATGGGCGAACGCCCGTAAACTGGCGGAGGGAGAGGGATTTGAACCCCCGGACGGGTTTCCCCGCCAATGGTTTTCAAGACCACCGCCTTAAACCGCTCGGCCATCCCTCCGCAGACAGCCTCTTTAAAGCGCTTTGCCCGGACAGGCAATATCCATCTCGTCGGCTTCGCAGCCAAGCTGCCCCAACTCCGTGAACAGCGCCTCGGGCATCTCCAGAAAAGCCAACCCCACGCCCGGCACGGCGCGCCGCAGCGCCCAGGGCTCGTGCCAGGCCACCCGGGTGCGCACCGGCGCGTCGCTCACGTCCGGAAACACCACCCAGGCCTCCTGGCCGATCTCCCAGGACGCCGCGGTAAAAAGGAAACAGCCGAGATAGGAAACATTGATGGTGAAGGTCTTTTCGCCGCCGTCGCCGCCGTCGCCGCCAACTGGCAGCGCGCGCCACAGCACGGCCGGCAGGTTGGCCTCCACCCGCTCGCCGCGCCGCAGGCTGCGCGGCAGGAAATCGCGGCAGGCGGCGGTAAAAACCGACAGCCCGTCCCGCGACGGCGGCCCGGCGTCCGCGCCCAGGGCGAAAACCGTGTCCGTGGTCGGATCGTATTTGAGGCGCGCCGAAGGATAGATCTCGGCCAGACGTTGCAGCACACGCTTGTCGAAATGCTTTTCCCGCACCAGGGTCGGCACGTCGAACAGCACGCCGTTATACCGGCGGCATCGGGCGGCGCGCAGCAGCTCCCCGGGCGTTTCGGCCACATCGCAGGCCGCGCCCAGGCGCGTCAGTTCGGCCACGATGCGATCCCGGGCCTGGCCCCGGCGGGCCACAAGCAGCATGTGCATGGATGGCGACCGTCCTCGATACGTCCTGACCGGTCAAAACCCTGCGTCGTCTCCGCGCGCGGCAATCGTTACCGGCTGGCCTCGATGAGCTTGCGGGCGCGCTCGGCCAGAGTGCCGACCTCGGGCTTGGTGACCTGGTCGTCGGCCCCCACTGAAAGCCCCTTGTGGTAGAGCTGGTCGTTAATCAGCGACGAAAAAAGCACCACCGGCAGCCGCTTGAGCACCGGGTCGTCCTTGATCTTCTTGCACAGGGTATGACCGTCCATCGACGGCATTTCGATGTCGGTCACGACAAGATTGACGTTGGACGTCAGCGGCTTGCCGCCCTTGGTCTCGGCCTCGCGCCACTCCATCAGACGGTCCCAAGCGTTTTGGCCGTTGACGTCCTGGATGACCTCGAAGCCGTCCTTCTCCAGATAGGTGGCGATGAGCCGGCGGATGGAGTTGGAATCGTCCACCACCAGGGTCTTGTAGGCCGAACGCTCCGGTTCGGGGATGGCCGCCTCTTCGCGCTGGCGATCCGTCTTCATGGCCAGGGCGGGGTTCAAGTCCCAGATGATCTGTTCCATGTCGAGGATGAGCACGATGTGGTCCGGGAACTTCACCACGCCGGTGAAATTGTTGGCCGCGAACTGGGCTACGTAGCCCGAGGGCGGCTCCACCTCGGACCAGCTCAGGCGATGGATGCGGGTGACGCCCGAAACCATGAAGGCGTTTATCACCTTGTTGAATTCCGAGACGATGACCTTGGTGTTCTCGTCGCGGGCCATGGGCTTGCCCAGCCACATGGACAGGTCGATGAGCGGAATGACCCGAGAGCGCAGGTTGAACGTGCCAATGACGCACGGATGCGGCGTCTGCGGCATCCCCGTCACCTTGGGCAGCCGGATGATCTCCAGCACCTTGGCCACGTTGACGCCGTAATAGGCCCGGTACGGCTTGGCTCCGGGCTCGGTGGCCTCGTCGATGTAGAACTCGATGATTTCGAGTTCGTTGGTCCCCGCCTCGAGCAAAATATTGGTCTGCGCCATGGCCGTCCTCGCCTGCCGTCGGCCCCGCAAGGCCTTCGAGTTTTCGCCGCCGCCCGATCCCCAAGGCCGCCGGATGCGGCAGGCCCCATGTAGTCCTTTAGCCGTTCGGGACACTGGGCGCAAGCTTTTGCCGGCAAAGGAGCGCGCCTTTACAGGCACGCCCCGCCTGGACTACAAGTCGCCTGCGTCACCCAACGCCAAGCGATCATCCGGCGAGCAAACATTTGAGCCTTCCCAAGACCGCCTACATCCTGCTTTGGTATCCCCTGCCCTCGGAAACCTTCATTTTCCGGGAGGTGGAAAACGCCAAGGCGGCCGGCATGCCCTTTTTCGTCCACGCCCTCTACGGCGAGGCCCGCAAGCACCTGTCGCCCCAGATGGCCGCCGTCGCCCCGACGGTCGCCCGCCTGGGCGCCCGGTCCATCCCGCGCATCCTGGCCGACATGGCTTGGTGGGCCGTTAGGCGTCCCATCGAAACCGCCGCCATCCTGGCCACCATCCCCTGGCGGCGCTGGAGTTGCCTGGAGGTGGCCGGCGAAAACGTCTTCGCCATGTGCGCCGGCTTTTCCCTGGCCCGCAAATTTTTGGCCGACGGCATCGAGCACATCCACGCCGGTTGGGCCAACGGCCCGGCCACGGCCGCCTGGGTGGCCTCGCGCCTGTCCGGCATCCCCTTTTCCTTTTCCGCCCGGGCCGGCGACATCTATCCGCCCGACGGGGCACTGGCCGAGAAGATGCGCGCCGCCGCCGCCATCCACACCAACAACAAGGCCAACATCGCCCACCTGACCGCCACGGCCCCGGACGCCGCCGCCAAGATCCGCCAGATCTACAACAGCCTGACGCTCACCGGCCGCGACGTCTCGCCTGTGCACCTGGAGCCGCCCTACCGGCTCCTGGCCGTGGGCCGCTTTTGCCGCACCAAGGGCTTCGACGTCCTCATCGACGCGTGTTCCGTCCTGGCCCGGCGGGGGTTCCCCTTCCAGCTCACCCTGGTCGGCGCGGGACTGCCCCTGCCCACGGCCCTTATTCGCCGGCGCATCCGCATCCACGGCCTGCGCGCCCGGGTGTTTCTGCCCGGATTCGTCAGCCACGACCGCATGAGCGAACTCTACGCCGCCACGGACATTTTCATCATGCCAAGCGTCGTCCACCCGTCCGGCGACCGCGACGGCATCCCCAACGTCATCATGGAAGCCCTGGCCCACCGCATCCCCGTGGTCGCCACCGACGTCTGCGGCATCCCCGAGGTGGTGGAAGACGGCGTCACCGGCCGGCTGGTGGCCCAGCGCGACCCCGAAGCCATCGCCGACGCGGTCATGGCCCTGGCCGCCGACCGGGAGTCCGCCCTCGCCATGGCCGAGGAGGGCAAGAAACGCGTGGCCGCCATGTTCGATCCCGAGACCAACACCCGCTCCATCCTCGACTTTTTTGGGAGCCTCCCCCGGAGGCGCTTCTAGATGTGCGGCATCGCCGGTTTCGTCTGGCCGGCGGGACAGACCCCGCCCCCGGCCGAGGAGCGCCGGGCGCTGCTGTCCGCCATGACCGGAGCCATGGCCCATCGCGGCCCGGACGGCGAGGGCCTTATCATCGACGGCCCGGCCGCCCTGGGACACCGCCGGCTGTCCATCATCGACCTGGCCGCCGGCTCCCAGCCCATGGAAGACGCCGACGGGCGAGCCGTGGTCACGTTCAACGGCGAGATCTACAACTACCGCGAGCTCAAGGCCCGCTTCGCCGCGCGGGGCTTTCGTTTCCGCACCAATTCCGACACCGAGGTCATCCTGGCCGCCTGGCTCCTGGACGGCCCGGACGGCCTGGACGCCCTGGAAGGCATGTTCGCCTTTGCCCTGTGGGACCGCGATAGCCGCACCCTGTTCGCCGCCCGGGACCGCTTCGGCAAAAAGCCGCTGGCCTACACCATCCAAAACGGCATCTTCGCTTTCGCCTCCGAGCTGACCGCCCTGGAGCGGCTCCCCTTTTTGCGCCTGGAAACGCCCATCGGCGCACTCATGCGCTTTGCCGCCTACGAATACATCCCCACCCCGGAGACGATCTACAAGGACGTCTTCAAGCTGCGCCCGGGGCATTATCTGCTCTGGCGCGACGGCCAGTTGACCACCGCCCCCTACTGGGACATGCCCCTGCCCGGGCCGGAACCCAAGGAATCCGAAGAAGAACTGTGCGAAAAGCTGCGCCTGCTTCTGGCCCAGTCCGTCAAGCGCCGGCTGGTGGCCGACGTGCCCCTGGGCGTCTTTCTTTCGGGCGGCGTCGATTCCTCGGCCGTGGCCGCCCTGACCGCCGGCATGGTCAGCCGGGTCAAGACGTTTAGCATCGGTTTCAGCGAAGCCTCCTACGACGAGTCGCGCTACGCCCGCATGGTGGCCGGCCGCTTCGCCACCGACCACCACGAGCGCATCCTTTCGGCCGACGCCTGCGGGTCGCTTTTGCCCGAGATCGTCTCGCGCTTCGACGAGCCCATGGCCGATCCGTCCATCGTGCCGACCTATCTGCTGTCCCAGGTCACCAGGGAAAACGTCACCGTGGCCCTGGGCGGCGACGGCCCGGACGAGCTGTTCTACGGCTACGAATATTTCCCGGCCTTCCACCTGGCCGCCGGCTACGACCGCTTGCCGCCCTTTGTGCGCAAGCGCTTGATCGAGCCCCTGGCCAGGATGCTGCCCCACTCGTCGGGCTACATCAATCCGCGCTTCGTGGCCGACACCTTCCTGGCCGGGGCCACCGCGCCCCAATGGTTGCGGGTGCAGACCTGGCTGTCGGCCTTCTCGGCCGAGTCCCAGGCCCACCTCTGGCGCGAGGCCATGCCCACCCTGCTCGCCCCCGAGCGCCTTTTCGCGCCCACCAAGGAGCTTTTCGAGGGCTTCCCGGCCGATGATCCCCTGGCCCGGGTGGGCTACGTCTTTGCCCGGCAGTACATGCTCGACTATATCCTGGTGAAAGTGGACCGCTGCTCCATGATGCACTCCCTGGAAGCCCGGGCCCCCTTCCTGGACCGCGATCTGGCCGAATTCGTGTGCCGGCTGCCCTCGCGCTACAAGCTGCGCGGCGCCAAGCGCAAATACCTGCTCAAGAAGGCCGTGGCCGACCTGCTGCCCAAGGACATCCTGGGCCGGGGCAAGCGGGGCTTCCTCATTCCCGTGGCCGATTGGCTGCGCGGCCAGCTGCGCCCCCAAGTGGACGAACTGCTCGGCCAGCGCCATCTGCGCGACCAGGGCATCTTCAATCCCGCCGAAGTCGGCCGGCTCGTCACCGAGCACGCCACCAAGGCCGCCGACCACCGCAAAAAGCTCTGGACGCTGCTGGTCCTGCAACTCTGGCTTGCCAAGCACAAGCCCACCATCATCCCGTGAAAGCACACCTCGATCCGGCCCGGCCGGAATACGGCCTGACCCGGTCCGCCCTGCGCGAATCGGGCCGCCACGACATCCTGCTGTTTTTGCTCGTCTCCACCATCGCCTCCACGGCCGGCATCCAGGCCTGGCAGACGCTCATCAACAACTTCGCCGTGGAGTCCGCCCACCTCGGGGCCGACGCCGTGGGCTTTGTCCAGTCCATCCGCGAGGTGCCGGGCTTTCTCTCCATGCTCGTCATCTACGTGCTGCTGGTCCTAAGCGAACAGCGCGCCGCCTCCCTGTCCATCCTGGTGCTGGGCGTGGGGTTGGCCGCCACCGGCTATTTCCCGAGCTTTTGGGGCCTGACCGCCACCACGCTCATCATGTCCACGGGCTTTCACTACTACGAGCCGCTCAACCAATCGCTCACGCTGCAGCATTTCAACACCTTCGAGGCCCCGGTGGTGCTCTCGCGCATCCGGGCCGTGGGGGCGCTGGCCAACATCGCCGTGGGCATCCTCATCTATTTCATGGCCGACGCCATGGGCTACAAGGGCATGTTCGCCGTCATCGGCGCGCTGGTGGCCATGGTCGGCCTGTGGGGGCTCTGCAAGAAGCCCTGCGAGACCGACGTCGCGCCCCAGAAAAAGAAGATGTACCTGCGGCGCAAGTACTGGCTCTATTACCTGCTCACCTTCCTGGAAGGCTCGCGCCGCCAGATCTTCATCGTCTTCGCCGTCTATCTGCTGGTCAAGAAATTCGACTATTCCATCCAGTCCATCACCATCCTGTTTGTCATCAACAACGCCATCAACTACTTCTTAAATCCCATGATCGGCCGGGCCATCAACAAGTTCGGCGAACGCCAGCTGCTGTCCATCGAATACGCCGGCATGATCGTGGTCTTCCTCGTCTACGCCTACACCAATTCCCACATCATCGCCGGCACGATGTTCGTGCTGGACTATCTGCTGTTTAATTTCAACGTGGGCGTGCGCACCTACTACCAGAAGATCGCCGCCCCCGAGGACATGGCCTCGGGCATGGCCATGGGGTTCACCATCAATCACATCGCCGCCGTGGTGGTGCCGGTCCTGGGCGGCATCCTGTGGATGGTGGACTACAAGATTCCCTTTTTCATCGGCGTGGGGCTGGGCGTGGTGTCGCTGGTCTTCACCCAGCTCATCCGCACCCCCGCCAAAACGGCCTAGCGCCGTGTGAGTGAAATGCGTGCCTCCGGCGGCCAGGGCTTTGCCCTGGACCCACCGGGGGGATGATCCCCCCGGACCCCTGCAACGGGAGAAGGGGGGCTATGGGCATTGCAAGTCCCTCTATCGTCTGTTCAGGGGCGCGGCGCAGAGCCTCCCCCTTGTACCCCCCGTTATTACCCCCCCTTTGAAAGTTTTTGGGGAAGGAGGGGGTCTGGGGGAGGA
>JAEZMB010000191.1 GCA_023435825.1 Pseudomonadota bacterium
CCCCCCCCCCCCCCCCCGGGTGCGGGAAGAGCCCGCTCTTCCTCTTCCTCACGCCCTCTGCTCCAACTCCCTCTCCCTCTCTCACCTCCTCCCAGCTACACCAGTCGTCCCAGCGCCAGGCCGGCGAACAGGGCGGCGAAGCCGAGGATGGTCTGGAAGCCGAGGTTGGCGAGAAGGGCGAGGTAGCGGTGGTCTTCGAGGAGTCCGCCGCTTTCGAAGATGAAGGTGGAGAAGGTGGTGAACGCGCCCATGAAGCCGGTGAGCAGCACGACGCGCGCTTCGGTGCGCAGCAGCATGCGTTCCGCGCCGGCTTCCCAGACCAGGCCGAAGAGGAAGCAGCCGAGGATATTGACCACGGCCGTGCCCCAGGGGAAATCCCGGCCCAGGACGTCGTAGACCAGTCCCGAGAGCCAGTAGCGGGCCAGGGTGCCGGCGGCTCCGGCCAGGGCGATAAGTCCCAGTTTTTCGAGCATGTCGCCACTCCGGGGGCGGGCGGCGGGGTACGCGCGTCCGGGTGTTGTCGAGTTTTTTCTTACGCCTGGGCGTGAAAAGCGTAAAGGGTGCGGTTGACGAAACCAATCCCATCGTTATGGTATGAATTTGTCACGGGTCTTTGAAAAAACGGGGTTCGCCCCTTTTCGCCAACCGTCTTTTACGGCATACACTGGCGTTGCGACGCCGGCCGCGTGCCGACGCAACGGAGGTCAACATGTGGGAATATACGGATAAAGTCAGGGATCATTTTCTCAATCCGCGAAACGTCGGCAGTCTTGAAGACGCCAACGCCGTGGGCGAGGTGGGGTCGCTGGCCTGCGGCGACGCGCTCAAGCTTTTTCTCAAGATCAACGACGCCGGCGTCATCGAGGACGCGAGTTTTCAGACCTTCGGCTGCGCTTCGGCCATTGCCTCCAGTTCGGTTTTGACCGAGCTGCTCAAGGGCAAGACCATTGAGGAAGCCAAGGCGCTGACCAACAAGGATATCGCCGAGTTCCTGGGCGGGCTGCCCAAGGAAAAAATGCACTGTTCGGTCATGGGCCAGGAGGCCCTGGAAGCGGCCCTGGCCAATTATCTGGGCGAGAAGGCCCCCGAGCACGAGCCGGAAGGGGAGCTCGTGTGCAAGTGTTTCGGCGTTTACGACGGCCAGTTGCGCCGGGCCATCCGCGAAAACAAGCTGACCACGGTCGAGGAGATCACGGACTACACCAAGGCCGGCGGCGGCTGCGGCGATTGTCTGGAAAAGCTGGCCGCCATCCTGGCCGACGAGCTTGGGCAGGCCGCCAAGAAGCCGCTGGTCGAGCTGGAAGTCAAGCGCCCCATGACCAACCTTGAGCGCATGAAGCTCGTGACCAAGGTCATGGAGGAGGAGATTCGCCCCAACCTCAAGAAGGACGGCGGCGACATCGAACTGGTGGACATCGACGGCCAGACGGTCTTCGTGTCGTTGCGCGGGGCCTGCAAGGGCTGCCCGAGCAGCAACGTGACCTTGACCGAATTCGTGCAAAAGCGGCTCCAGGAACTGGTCGAACCCGGCATCACGGTCAAGGAGGCGCGGTAATGAACCCGGTCGTCTATCTCGACAACAACGCCACCACCAGGGTCGCCCCGGAAGTGGCTGAGGTCATGCTGCCCTATCTGACCGAATACTACGGCAACCCCTCCAGCATGCATTCCTTTGGCGGCCAAGTCGGCATGCAGCTTAAAAAAGCCCGGGCCGACGTCGCCTCGGTGCTGGGCTGCGATCCTTTGGAACTGATTTTCACCTCCTGCGGCTCGGAGTCGGACAACACCGCCATTTTGAGCGCCCTGGCCGCCCAGCCCGAGAAAAAGCACCTCGTCACCACCCGGGTGGAGCATCCGGCCATCTTGAGCCTGGCCAAGCACCTGGAAGAAAAGGGCTACGAAGTCACCTATCTCGGCGTCGACGACAAGGGCAACCTGGACATGGCCGAAGTGGCCGGGGCCATCCGCAAGGACACGGCCATCGTCTCGGTCATGTACGCCAACAACGAAACCGGCGTCATTTTCCCCATCCCGGAGATCGCCGCCCTGTGCAAGGCCAAGGGCGTGCTGTTCCACACCGACGCGGTCCAGGCCGTGGGCAAGATCGACATCGATCTGTCCAAACTGCCCGTGGACATGCTGTCGCTGTCCGGCCACAAGCTCCACGCGCCCAAGGGCGTCGGCGTGCTGTACGTGCGCAAGGGCACGCCGTTTCGGCCGTTTCTCATCGGCGGCCACCAGGAACGCGGCCGCCGGGCCGGCACCGAGAACACCGCCGGCATCATCGCCCTGGCTGCGGCCATGACCCTGGCCAAGGAGCACATGGCCGAGGAGAATACCCGGGTGAAGGCCCTGCGCGACCGCCTCGAAGCCGGCATCCTGGCCGCCGTGCCCCACAGCCAAGTCAACGGCGACACGACCCACCGGCTGCCCAACACCACCAGCATCGCGTTTAAGTTCGTTGAAGGCGAAGCCATCCTGCTCATGCTCGACCAGTACGGCATCTGCGCCAGCTCCGGCTCGGCCTGCACCTCGGGCAGCCTCGAACCCTCCCATGTGCTGCGGGCCATGGGCGTGCCGTTCACCTACGCCCACGGCTCCATCCGGTTCAGCCTGTCGCGGTACACCACCGACGCCGACATCGATCTCGTCCTCGACAAGTTGCCCGGCATCATCGACACCCTGCGGCGCATGTCGCCGTTCCGTGAGGAAGAGGCCGCCAAGCCGGCGTGCACGTGTTGATGCGGCAGTGCCGCCCCAAAGGGGAAAGATCATGCGAATAGCCAACAATATGCTGGAATTGGTCGGCCGCACGCCCATGGTGTGGTTGACCCGGATGGCCGAGGGCTGCCCGGCCAAGGTGGCGGCCAAGCTGGAGTCGTTTAATCCCTGTTCCTCGGTCAAGGACCGCATCGGCGTGGCCATGATCGAGGCGGCCGAGCGGGAAGGCAAGATCGGCCCGGGCGCGGTCATCGTGGAGCCGACCTCGGGCAACACCGGCATCGGCCTGGCTTTCATGTGCGCCGTGCGCGGCTATACGCTCATTTTGACCATGCCGGAGTCCATGAGCCTGGAACGGCGCACGCTGCTGAAGGGCTTTGGGGCGCGGCTGGTGCTGACCCCGGCGGCCAAGGGCATGTCCGGGGCAGTGGAGCGGGCCAGGGAGCTGGTGGCCGAGATTCCCGGGGCGTTCATGCCCATGCAGTTCGCCAATCCGGCCAACCCGGAGGTCCACGCCCTGACCACCGGGCCGGAGATCTGGGACGACACGGACGGGCAGGTGGACATTTTCGTGGCCGGCGTCGGCACCGGCGGCACATTGACCGGTGTCGGCCGCTCGCTCAAGGCCAGGAAGCCGAGTCTCAAGGCCATCGCCGTGGAGCCGGCGGCCAGTCCGGTGCTGTCCGGCGGCAAGCCCGGGCCGCACGCCATCCAGGGCATCGGCGCGGGCTTCGTGCCCGAGGTGCTGGACCGCGGCGTGGTGGACGAGGTGGTGACCGTGGCCAACGAGGACGCCCTGGCCACGGCCCGGCGGCTCTTGCGCGAGGAGGGCATCTTGTGCGGCATTTCCTCCGGGGCCAATGCCTACGCCGCCTTGGAGCTTGCCCGCCGGCCGGAAAACGCCGGCAAGGTGATTGTTTTTATCGTCTGCGACACGGGTGAGCGCTATCTCTCCACGCCGCTTTTCAGTGAGGGAGTCTGATGTCCGACGCCAAGATCCCGTTGCCCCGGCCGCGCCGGCGCACGCCGGTGGAGTGGGTGACCGAGATGCTGTGCGAGGAGGCTTCGTACGAGAAGGTGTACCATCGCCCGCTCCACGACGAACCCATGCCGTCGGTTCCGGTGCTGGAAGAGGTCATGGAACGCCTGCGAGGCATCCTGTTTCCGGGCTATTTCGGCCATTCCGACGTCTCGCCCGAGAACATGCGCTTCCACATCGGCGCGAGCCTCGACGCGGTGCATCGGCTGCTGGTCGATCAGGTGCGCCGGGGACACTGCTTTTTTTGCGAGATCGACCGGGCCGGCACCTGCCAGGACTGCCAGGAACGGGCCGAGAAGCTGGTCGGCGATTTTCTCATGCGCCTGCCCGACATCCGTGAGGCCCTGGCCGAGGACGCCCAGGCCGCATTTGAGGGCGACCCTGCCTCGCGTTCGCCCGGAGAGACCATCTTCTGCTATCCGAGCCTGACGGCGCTGACGCACCACCGGGTGGCCCACGAGCTGCACAAGCTCGGCGTGGACCTCATCCCGCGCATCATCTCGGAAATGGCCCATTCCCGCACCGGCATCGACATCCACCCCGGGGCAACCATCGGCCGACGGTTTTTCATCGACCACGGCACCGGCACGGTCATCGGCGAGACTTGCATCATCGGCGACAACGTGCGGCTCTATCAGGGCGTGACCCTGGGGGCCAAGAGCTTCCCGAAAGACGAGGAAGGGATGCTGGTCAAGGGCATCGCCCGCCACCCCATTGTGGAAGACGACGTGGTGGTTTATTCCGGGGCCACGGTGCTGGGGCGCATCACCATCGGCAAGGGGGCGGTCGTTGGCGGCAACGTGTGGGTCGTCGATGATGTGCCGGCCGGGGCGCGCATCGCCCAGCAAGGCTCGGGCGGGGTGATCATCCGCGACGGCGCGGGGATCTAGTTCGCGTCCATTTGTTGCGTAAATTCAAAACGAACCTGATTGGGCCGGCGAAACGCGACACATCGCGCGTACACGCCGGGAACGCGGGTTCCCGGGGAGGGATGATGCGATTGTTGCTTGTGGCGCTGGCCCTGTGCGCGCTGGCCGGTTGCGCCGAGAAGTCCGGCTCCAAGTCGTTCATCGGCATCGACGCCTATCAGGAGGAAAGCCGCAGCTGGAAGCAGGGCGAGGACGGCGACCTGCGGTTCGGCCGCTATTCCACCCACCGCTATGCCGCCACCCGGCAAGGCGTTTCCTATGCGCCGACCACGACTCCGTACGGCAAGACGTTTTATTGAAGAGACCAAGGCGGGCGAAACACAAGCCCCCAAAACGTCGAACGCCCGGCACGCGACATGCGCGGCCGGGCGTTCGCCATTTGCAGCGGCAGTAACTAGTCGGCGACGACCATGACGCTGGAAGCCTTGACCATGGCGTGGACCTTGGCCCCGGCCTTGAGGCCCATGTTTTCGGCGGATTCCTTGGTGATGACCGAAACGATCTCGACGCCGGGGGCGGCTTCGATGACGACTTCGGCATTGACCAGACCGATGGTGACCTTCTTCACGGTGCCGGGGATGAGATTGCGGGCGCTGACTTTCATGGTGCTTCTCCTGGAAAAGTAAGGAATTGGTTATTCGGCGACGATCATGACGCTGGAGGCCTTGACCATGGCCTTGACCTTGGCTCCGGCCTTGATGCCCATGTTCTCGGCGGATTCCTTGGTGATGACCGAGACGATCTCGACGCCCGGAGCGGCTTCGATGACGACTTCGGCGTTGACCATGCCGATGGTGACTTTCTTCACGGTGCCGGGAATGAGATTGCGGGCGCTGACCTTCATGATGTTTCTCCTGGCCCTGTGGCCGTCTTGAGGCGGGGTCGGGAAGAGCCCGCCGTTGCTTTCCGTTGGGTAAGAGATAATACGGGACGAACTCACACGCAAATTATTTTTTTCGTGTTAGTAGCGTTATTTTAAACATCAAAAATTCTATGTAGTTATCATTAGTTGAGTCACGCTAATGAATTTTGCGAGATTCTTGATTTGTAAAGTGCGATTTGTAATAAATATAATTATTTCAATGTGTTGATCTAAAATTCGGGAAAACGCCGGAGAACATGAGGAGAACGGCAGACGCGATGCCGGCGCAGGGTTGCGACAGTTCCCTTGGCCGGTCAGTCCCCGGACGGCAGGGATGCGCCAGACGGGAGAGCGTGGCAGTCTGGACTACGGCCGGCCGGGAAGGGCAGGATCGGGCGTGCGCCCCCGTCTGGGGTGCACGCCCGTCGATTTACTTGGCGGCGAAGTCCAGCCGCACCACCACCGTCGGGTCGAGGACCTGGAAGGTGAAGGACTCCAGGAAGAACAGCGCCACCTTTTCGGTGTCGTGGGAGGCGTAGCCGATGGCGATGTCGCCGCCGAGCGTCATCTCCAGGTCGCCCCCCCGGGTGGAGAGCAGGTAGGCTTCCTCAATGAACGGGCTGACGATGACCTGGCCGCCGAGCATGGTCTCCAGGTATTGCGACAGGGGATAGCCCCGCACATGGCCCGACAGGGCCACCCACAACTCCGGGCCGACCACCAGGGCGTAGGGGCCTTCCACCGAGGTCTTGCGCAGGGCGGTCAGCGCCTTGGAGACCTTCTCGGCGATGTCCTCGGGGTTGGAGGATACCTGCATCCTGGTCTGGCTGGATACTTCCGACAGCCCCTTGATGCCGGCCGGGGCAAAGCCGTGGTAGAGGGCTTCTTCCTCGAAGCGGGCCAGCTTTTCGGCCGCCTCGTCCAGGGCGGCCAGATCGATGTCCTTGCCGCCGCGGGCGGCGTTGTCGATCTCGGCGATGTCCAGGGTGAAGGGCACTTTCACTTCGACCAGCGGTTTGACCTGATGCAGACCGTAGGTGATGCCCGAAACCGACTGGGTCTTGGCGTATTCGATGCGCCCCAGGGGCACGGCGGCGTATTCCCAGCCCAGCGGCCCAGCCACGTCCACGACGCGGCGGCCGGAAAGCATGGTGGTGAGCGTCTGGCGAGCGCGGCTGTCCACGGCCTGCCAGGCGGCGGCGGTGATGGGAGCGAGATCGCGTTTGAGAATGTCCATGGCCTCTCCCGTGGGTTAGCGGTTGCCCTTGAGGCTGCCGATGCCAAGCGACCCGGAGCCGGCCGGGCTTTTGGGGGCGTCCGCCCCGCCTTCGCTGGTGGCGGCGTCTTCCAGGGCGGTGATGTCGCCGGTGGTGAACAGGTAGGTGCGCATGACCGCGTCCCAGCCCGGCATGGTGCGGCGCAGCCATTCCAGGCCCATGATGGCGTGCTCCATCTCCTCGTCGCGGTTGTGGGCCATGATGGCCTTGATCTGCGGATCGGAGGCGGCGACCACCCGCTGGTGGTACCAGTTGATGGCCTCGATCTCTTCCTTGAGGCTGGTCAGCGCCCGGACGAAATCCCGGTCCAGGGGCGAAAGCTCGGCAACGGGTTCATGATACTGGTCCATGCTTCCTCCTTGGCGCGTCCTTAAAGGCGTGGGCGGGCGCGCGAAATTGGGGCCAGTATGCCACAGGCCGGCGGGAATGCAACGGCTCGGGCGGGAAAGTCGCGTGGCGATCAGGCGTCGGGGCCAGGCATGTCGGCTGGCCGTCACGGGACGCCATCGCCAACGGCGGCCCGTCATGGCTCAAGCGGACTATATGATGGGTGGACTGGACGCGGGAATCAGGCCGCTGCGGCATCGGATGCCGGCGCGCGCGGGGAAGCCCGGGTTTCGCCGCGCGCGCCGGTCGAGAGTCGGATCAGATGATAATGAGGTTTTTAAGCTCGTCAGTATCCGCGTCGTCAGGCGGGAAATGCGGTGCGAGCAGGTCGGCCAGGGTGTTCAGGCAGGCGATGAGCGCCTCCTTTTGCCGGCCGGCGGCGATGCCTTGGGTCAACGCCGCCGTGGCCGCGTCCAGGGCGGCGGCATCGAGGCGTCCGGCAAGGCCTTTGTCGGGCTGGATGAAGACCAGCCGCTCGAAAACCGAGATGTAGATCAACACGGCGTTGCGGTGTTTGGTTTCGGTCAGGCCGTGGCTGAAAAAGGCGGCCTGGGCGGCCTGCTTCGTCTCGGCCAGCCGCCGGGCCTTGGACACGAACTGGCGTTTGAGGTCCGGGCAGCGTCTGGCCGCCTCAAAGCCGGCCAGGGCGAACAGGCCGCCAAACAGCAGGAACAGCCAGAGGTTGCGCGTGCCGAAAGCCAGGCACAGCACCAGCCCGGCGCACAGCCCCACGACCACGGCGCAGGCCAGCCCGGCCTTGGGGTAGTCGTCGCTGGCCTCCACCACCATGGGCACGATTTCGGCCGAGGTACGACTTTCGGCCACGGCCACGGCCGCGACAATGGCTTCCCGGTCGGCCGGGGAGAAAAAGGCGTTCACAAGTTTGCTCACAACTTCCTCCTACCAGCTTCCCGAGGAGCCGCCGCCGCCAAAGGAGCCGCCGCCGCCGGAAAATCCGCCGCCCCCGCCCGAGGAGCCGCCTCCGCCGCCGATATAAAAGCCGCCGCCGCCCCGACGGCCGCTGCCGCCGCTGAACAGGAAGGGTCCGACCAGCCCAAGCACCGCGCCGCCCAGGCACAGCAAGCCCAGCATGGCCAGCGTCTGGCCGAAGAGGGCCCCGCCCAGGGGCAGGGCCACGCCAAGAAGGCTGGCCCGGGCCAGGGCCGGCAAGCCGGAGAGCAGGGCCGACAGGATGATGGCCAGGATGAACAGCCCGAAAAAGGCATTATCGTCATGGCCCGAGGCGTTGCCGCCGCCGGGAGCGGCCTGGTACTCGCCGCGCGCGCCTTCGATGATGGCGGCCACGCCGGCCTCGATGCCGGCGTCGAACCGGCCGGCCTTGAAGGCCGGCACGATGGCGTGGTCTATGATGCGTCCGGTCAGCGCGTCGGTGAGCCGGCCCTCCAGGCCGTAACCCACCTCAATGCGCACCTTGCGGTCGCCCTTGCTGACCAAGAGCAGCACGCCGTTGTCCTTGCCCTTTTGGCCGATGCCCCAGGCCTGGGCCACCTTGATGGCGTAGTCTTCCAGGGGTTCGCCTTGCAGCGACGGAATGGTCAGCACCACGAGCTGAGTGGAATCCGTGCGCTGGAAATCGGCCAGGGCGGCGTCCAGGCGGCTTATCGCCTCCTTGGAGAGCATCCCGGCGTTGTCGTTGACCCGGCCCGTCAGGCGCGGCACGTCCAGGGCCAGGGCCTGGCCGGCGCACAGGGCAAGGGCGAGGAGCACGGCGGCCAGCATGGCCGGAAGCGGGCCAGCCAGGAAGACGGCCCAAGCCGTTCGGGGCGCAAGGATTGCCGGGGCCGCCCGGCGCTCCTGGGCCAACCGACCCGGGCCTGCCGGGAGGCCGACAGGCCGAGGTCCGCCGACGCCGGCCATTTCGCGGCCCGTGGGCGGCAGGCCGCGATCCCGGCCGGCCAGGGAAGCATGGCAAGGCTGTGACAGGGAGAACATCCGCGATACCCTCCGTCGGCTTTAGAACTTGACCTTGGGGGCCTGCTGGGCCGCGTCGTCGGCCTTGTAGTATTCCTTGGGCGCGAGATGGAGCAGCATGGAGTTGGTCATGGAGTTGGGGAAGGTGCGGATGGAGCTGTTGTAGACCTGCACGGCCTCGTTGTAGCGCTGGCGGGCCACGTTGATGCGGTTTTCCGTGCCTTCGAGCTGATGCTGCAGATCACGGAAGTTCTGGTCGGCCTTGAGCTGGGGATAGTTCTCGGCCACGGCCAAAAGGCGCGACAGAGCGGACTGCATCTGCCCCTGGGCCTGCTGGAAGGCGGCCATGGCTTTGGGGTCGGCCAGGGTTTCGGGGGTGAGCTTGATCTGCGTGGCCTTGGCCCGGGCCTCGGTGACGGCAGTCAGGGTGTCTTTTTCGTGGCTGGCGTAGCCCTTGACCGTTTCCACGAGGTTGGGAATCAGGTCCAGGCGACGCTGCAAGGTGGCTTCCACGTTGCCCCAGGCGGCTTTGACCGCCTCGTCGTTGGTCTGCATTTCGTTGTAGCCGCAGCCGGTGAGCCCGAGAAGGGCGACGACAAGGGCCAGGGCGGCAAGCAGTCTATTCATTGGGTGCTCCTTTGGAATCGAGAAAAGGGATGGCAATAGTCCGTCTATACCTCGCTCGGGCGGGGCAGGCAAGGCGTCGGGGGCTGGCGACGCTTCGGCGACTTACGTCGCACGCGGGCAGGGGATATGATGACGGCGCGCCAGACCGCCCCGCAAGGGGGGCCTCACCCGCACGCGGACAAGGGGCGGCTAGAGACTCGTGCGCGTAGTGGCTGGATGGGGTTAACCCCGAGGGCGCGGACAGGGCTTCAAGTCGCCCTCGGCAACGCCCAGAGCCACGGCTTCAGGCCGTGGGCGCGCAATATGGGACAAGATGGCTTGTGGGGTCGGCTTTCGATTGGAACAAAGAAAAAGCCCACCGCGCGGGCTTGGCGGCCCGAAGCTAACGGCGTTCGCCCCCTGGGAAAGAGGGCAGGACCGGCCGGCGGCCAGGAGGACCGACAGGCGCGCACGAGGCGGGCCGACGGTTTAGTCGGCCCGGCCCCGGCCGAGAATCCGGGCCACGATGTCCCGGGAGTTGGCTTCGGCCTGCAGATATTCGTCCAGGGACAGGCCCGCGCCCAGGGCCACCTTTTTGCGACGGTCCTGGCTGACGAAATCTTCCGGCGCGTGGGCGTCGTTGTCGATGACGAGCTTGGTCCCGAAACGTCGGGCCATGGCCGCCACGTGGCCGTTGGTCAGGCTGTGGCCCTTGCGGGTGGTGATTTCGAGCGCCACGCCGCACTCGGCGGCCAGCTCCGCCTCTTCGGGCGTGATCATGCCCGGATGGGCCAGGATGTCGCAGCCGCCCTCGATGGCGGCCAGATTCGTGCCCGTTTCCACCGGCTCGACAATGGTTTCGCCGTGGACCACCACGAGTTGGGCTCCGGCTGCCCGGGCGCGCTCCACGAGCTGGGGAATCAGCGGCGGCGGCACATGGGTGATCTCCACGCCGTAAAGGGCCGTCAGCCCGAGAAAAGCCCCAGTCTCGGCCACGAACCGGCCGATGTTGGCCAGGATCAAGTCGAGGTTGGAATGGTCGGCGTGGTCGGTAAGCGCCACGGCCTTGTAGCCGGCCTTGACGGCGCGGCGTACCAGTTCGGCCGGAATGAGCACGCCGTCGGAAAACGTGGTGTGGGTGTGCAGGTCGATCATGGTCACATCTTGTACTTGGTGTCGTTGGGATCGTACTTTTCGAGCAGTTCCGTCCACTTCTCCGAGTCGTCCGAGGCGAACTCGACCACCGAGGCCTCCTTGGACTCCTTGGCCACCTGGTCGATGACGGCCTCGTTGACCAGGATCGGGGCCTTGGCCCGCAGGGCCAGGGCCACGGCGTCGGACGGGCGGCTGTCGATGCGGCGGATGCCGCCCTCCACTTCCACTTCGACGTTGGCGTAATACGTGCCTTCGGTCAGCTCGGTCAGGTTGACGCACACCACATGGGCGTCCAGGGCATGGATCATGTTGAGCAAGAGATCGTGGGTCATGGGACGCGGCAGTTCCACGTCATTGAGCGCCAGGGAGATGGCCATGGCTTCCATGGCCCCGATCCAGATGGGCAGGGCGTTTTTTTCGTCCAAGTCCTTGAGGATGAGCACCGGGACTTGGGACTCCTCGTCCAGGGCCAGCCCGAAGACTTTCATTTCAATCATGATCGGCCTCCGCCTCCCCGATAAGGGAGTGCTTTTTGGCTTGGACGATGCGCACGGCGACAAACCTTCCGGTGTGGTCCGCTCCTTGGGGCAGGGGCACGTTGACCACCCGGCCGCCGGGGTCGCGGCCGCGCCAGGCGGCGCCGAGGCTGCCTTCCCGCCGGCTTTCCCCTTCAATGAGCACCACTTCCCGCCGTCCCAGCCGGGCGGCCAGGGACGCGGTCAGCCGTTCGTCCAGAAGCGCCTGGAGTTCGGCCAGACGGGCCGATTTCTCCTCCGGCAGGATCTTGGGCGCAAGCTTCTCGGAAGCCGTCCCTGGCCTGTCAGAGTACATGAAGGAGAAGCCGCTATCAAATCCTACCTTGCGCACCAATTCGAGGGTGGCCTCGAAGTCGGCCCGGGTCTCGCCCGGAAAGCCTACGATGAAATCCGAGGTCAGCGCGATGTCCGGGCAGGCCCGGCGCAGCTTGTCGACCAGGGTGAGATACGCGGCGGTGTCGTAGCGCCGGCCCATGCGCCGCAGGATGTCGTCGCTGCCCGACTGCACCGGCAAATGCAGCGCCGGGCACAGCTGGGGCAGGGCGGCGAAGCGTTCGATGACCTCGTCGCTCAAGTCCTTTGGGTGGGAGGTGGTGAAGCGGATGCGCTCGATGCCGGGCACGGCAGCCACGGCGTCGAGGAGCTTGGCGAAGCTCGTGCCGTCGCCGGCGTCGTCCAGGCCATAGCTGTTGACGTTTTGGCCAAGCAGCGTCACCTCGCGCACGCCACGGCGGGCGAGGCTTTCGCATTCGGCGATGACCGAGGGCAGGGGACGCGATTTCTGCCGGCCGCGCACAAAGGGCACGATGCAGTAGGAGCAGTAATTGTCGCAGCCCTGCATGATGGAGACAAAGGCCTTGGGCGGCAGCTTGTCGTCGGGCCAGGATTGGTCGCGCTCGGGATAGGCTTCGGAGAAATCCAGCAGCGACAACCGCAACTGCGGTTCCTCGGCCAGCCGGGCCAGGGCGCGGGGGGCGGCGGCGATGCCGTCGGTGCCGAAAACGAGCCGCACCATGGGGAAGCGCCGCCACAACGTCGTGCCGAGCTGCTGGGCGGTGCAGCCGCCAACGGCGATGAAGGCGTTGGGATTATGCCGGTTGCGGTCGGCGATGCGGCCGATTTCGCTGACGACTTTCTGTTCGGGCTTGTCGCGCACCGAGCAGGTGAAGAGAATGAAGCACTCGGCTTCCGCTTCGGGAGCCTGGGTGAAGCCAGCCGCTATGAGGGAACGGGCAAGCCAGTCGCCGTCGCCGACGTTCATCTGGCAGCCCATGGTGGTGACGTGGAATTTCATGGCGCAAGAGCCATAATGCACGCCGGGCCGGCGGTAAAGGGGGCGAGCCGCGGCCGTCGTCCGCCGAGGCCCGCGTCCGGTCGAAACAGGCTTGCCGATTTTTTCCCCGTGTGCCACGACGCTACGAGTTCCGGTTCCCGATTCCCCGCCGCAGTGGGCGGCCACTCCCGACGTCCGGCAAACCGCGAGGCGAAACATGGACCACCGCATCGAATCCGACAGCATGGGCGACATCGCCGTTCCCGCCGACAAACTCTGGGGCGCGCAGACCCAGCGCGCCATTGAATATTTCACCATCGGCGAGGAGCGTATGCCCCGGGAACTCATCCGGGCTTACGGCATCCTCAAAAAGGCCGCCGCCACGGTCAACCGCGACCAGGGACGGCTGCCGGCCGAACTGGCCGATATGATCGTGACCGCCTGCGACGAAATCGTGGCCCATGCCCACGACGCCATGTTTCCCCTGCGCGTGTGGGTCTCGGGCAGCGGCACCCAGTTCAACATGAACGTCAACGAGGTCGTGTCCAACCGCTGCTGCCAGCTTGCCGGCACGCCTCTTGGCTCCAAACAGCCCGTGCACCCCAACGACCACGTGAACATGGCCCAGTCCACCAACGACAATTTCCCCTCGGCCATGTACATGGCCGCCGCCATGGGCACGGTGGAGCGGCTTTTGCCCTCGGCCATCAAGCTGCGCGACGTGCTGGCCGCCAAGGCCGAAGTCTGGAAGGAGATCGTGAAGATCGGGCGCACCCATCTCCAGGACGCCACACCCTTGACCCTGGGCCAGGAATTCTCCGGCTACGTGGGACTGTTAAGCGACGCCGTGCGCCGGATCAAAGCGGCGCTGACCGATGTCTACGCCTTGCCCCTTGGCGGCACGGCCGTGGGCACCGGCGTCAACGCCGCGCCCGGTTTCGCCGAGGCGGCCATCGCGGCCATCGCCACGTTGACCGGCTTGCCCTTTGTCCCCGCGCCCAACAAGTTCACGGTCCAGGGCAGCCACGACGCGCTCATTCACCTGTCCGGGGCGCTCAAGACCCTGGCGGCGGCGCTTTTCAAGATCGCCAGCGACATTCGCCTCCTGGCCTGCGGTCCCCGGGCCGGACTGGCCGAATTGCGCCTGCCGGCCAACGAACCCGGCTCTTCCATCATGCCCGGCAAGGTCAACCCCACCCAGTGCGAGTCTCTGACCATGGCCGCGACCCAGGTCATGGCCAACGATCTGGCCGTGACCCTGGGCGGCGCGGGCGGCATTTTGGAGATGAACGTCTACAAGCCGCTGATGATCCACAACGTCATGCAGTCGATCCGGCTGCTGGCCGACGCCATGAACAACTTCCGCCGTTTCGCCGTGGCCGGGCTGGAGCCGGACCGGCGGCGCATCGGCGAGCTTGTGGGCCGCTCGCTCATGCTGGTCACGGCCCTGGCCCCGGTCATCGGTTACGACAAGGCGGCCGAGATCGCCCACCATGCCGAGCAGCATGATCTGACGCTGAAGGAAGCGGCCCTGGACCTCGGCTACGTCACGGCCGAGGAGTTCGACCGGGTGGTGGTCCCGTCGCGCATGACCGGGCCGTATGTGGCACGGGAATAGCCCTGTCTTCCATGTGGGGGGTCTGGGGGCCTCAGGCCCCCAGCCGCCGGAGGCTTCTTTTCCTCTTCTCCATTTCGATCCACCCTTCCGCGCTAGTCTGGCGGCCGGCTTTGCGCTAGCCTGCCGCCATGGACGCCGCACTTGTCGCCGGCCTGCGCGCCGGAGAGCCCGTTTGTTTCGTCAATCCCGGCCGCCGGCCCATGGCCGAGGTCCGGGACGCCCTGCCCGTCGGCCTGATCGACATTGAAGCGGCCAGGGACCGGTTCGACCGGTTCGCGCCGCTTTTGGCGCGGCTTTTTCCCGAGCTTGCGCCGGCTGGGGGCGTGGTCGAATCGTCGCTCCTGCCCGTGCCTGGCCTGGCCCGCCGGCTCCATGAGGCCGGTTTGCCCGAAACCGACCGGGTCTATCTGGCTGCCGACCATGCCCTGCCCGTGGTCGGCTCGGTCAAGGCGCGCGGCGGCCTCCATGCCGTCTTGTGCGTGGCCGAACGCTTGGCCCTGGCCCATGGGCTGCTTGCCGGCCCCGGCGACGATTGCCGTCGGCTGGCCGAACCCGCCGCCAAGGCCTTTTTCGCCGGCCACACGCTGTCCGTCGGCTCCACCGGCAACCTGGGCCTGTCCATCGGCGTTTTCGGCCGGGGCCTGGGGTTTGCCGTCGTCGTCCACATGTCGGCCGAGGCCAAGGCCTGGAAAAAAGACCGCTTGCGTGCCGCCGGGGCTGTGGTCGTCGAACACGCCGGGGACTACGCCGCCGCCTGCGCCGTGGCCCGGGCCGAAACGGCTGGCGACGGGCATCTGCATTTCATCGACGACGAAAATTCCGTCGATCTCTTCACCGGTTACGGCGTCGCTGGCCTGCGTCTGCCGGCCAAGCTCGACGCAGCCGGCCTTGCCGTCTCGCCCGATACGCCGCTGTGCCTCCATCTGCCCTGCGGCGTGGGCGGCGCGCCGGGCGGCATCGCCCTGGGCGCGCGGCTGGCCCTTGGCGACGCCGCCTTGTGCTTCACCGTTGAACCGACCAAGGCCCCGGCCGTGCTCCTGGGACTGGCCACCGGCCGCCACGCCGGCATCGACGCCCGGGAATGGGGCCTGACCGGGCCGACCGTGGCCGACGGCCTGGCCGTGACGCGTCCTTCGGCACTGGCGTGTACCTGTCTGGAACACGTCCTTGACGGCGCGCTCACCGTCACCGACGCCCGGAT
>JAEZMB010000200.1 GCA_023435825.1 Pseudomonadota bacterium
CCCCCCCCCCCCCCCCCGCGCCCCGCCCCCCCCCCCACCCCCCCCCGGGCCGTGTTATTGTGAACAGACTGCGGCTGCTTCGGCCTTGATCGACGGCTTCTTACCTTCTGTGCCGACCAGAGCGTCAATCTGTGCCCGCCCCCTTTAAACCCTTTCTTTTATTGCAGGGGTCCGGGGGGATCATCCCCCCGGCCGCCGGAGGCACTCTTTTTACTATCTACCCCGACATGGCCTGGGTGCGGACGAATGCACCGAGCGCCTTGTCTTCCTTGGTGATGTGGCTGATGAACCACTCATGGAGAAAGACCAGGATGTCGGCCAGCATTTGTTCGCTGACCACGCCGAATTCCTTTTCGATCTCGAAAAAGATGACGTGGTTGGCGAACAATTCGTGCTGCTGCCGATGGGCGTCGAGTTCGGGGTAGCCGAGATCGAGCATGAGTTCGGTTTCGAGGTCGAAGTGGTCGTGGAGATAGGCGCGCAGGAACGCCAAGGCCTTGGCGGCGTCGGCCTCTTCGGCCTGTCCTTGCCTGGAGGCCAGGTCATTGATGAGGCGGATGATGGCCTGGTGCTGTTCATCGATTTCCGTCACGCCCACTGCCAGCGATGCGTCCCATTGGATCATACGTCTTCTCCAAGGCCCGGGGCCGATGGGGCGCAAGCGGCCCCGGTCAGACCCGGACGGGGTGATGCCAATCAGGTTTCGGCATATCTCCCCGATCCGTTCGGCTCCGCGCCCATGACGCGCGTGGGGCAGTCGCGGGGGAATGCGCCAAGATATTCAGCCGTCTATGCACCATGCCATAGCCGGGCAGCATGTCAAGACGATGCGAATCTCCAAACCGTGGATTCGTAAGCGGCATATTCGCGAAACGCTTCCCATAAACCCTTACGCTGGGTTATTCTCAGCGTGTCGTGCCGTTTTGACCTTTTACTTGGAGTTGACCATGGTCCGTTCGCATAAACTTTGGCTGCTCGGCCTGCTGTTGCTCGTTTGTCTGCCCGCCTGTCGCACGGCCGGCTCCTCTACCCCGGCAGCCGCCGGGCGTGGCGGACCGGCTCCGGCCGTCCAGACCGGGAGATCGCCCCTGGACGGCTCCCGCCAGCTCGTGCTGGTGGTGACAGAAAGCCTGGACGACAATCAGGCCCGTATGCGCCGTTTCGAACGCTCGGGGACAGGAGCCTGGCGGCCGGTCGGCGACGACGTGGCCGTGACTATCGGCAAGAACGGCCTGGCCTGGGGCCGGGGGCTTCACGGCCAAACGCCTCTTGGCCCGGGACCGGTCAAGGTGGAGGGCGACGGACGTTCGCCGGCCGGCGTGTTCGCCTTCGGCACGGCCTTCGCCTACCGCCCGGAAGACCTGTGGCAGCCGGCCAAGATGCCGATGCACAGGGTCACCAACCAGACGGTATGCGTGGAGAGCATAGGTTCCCGCTCGTACAATCGCATCGTGGACGAAAACACCGTTCCGGCCGTGGACTGGTCCTCGCCCGACCGGATGCTGCGTCCCGACGGCCTGTACCGCTATGGCCTCATGGTGGACCACAACGCGCCGGACACCCAACCCGGGGCCGGCTCGTGCATCTTCTTCCACCTGTGGCGGCGGCCCGGCGCGCCGACTGTCGGCTGCACGGCCATGAACGAAGCGGCCATGCTGGCCGTGTTGGCCTGGATGGACGCCTCCAGGAAGCCCGTTGTCGTGCAACTGCCCCGGGCTGAACTGGAACGTCTGGCCCCGGCCTGGGGCGCGCCCGAACTTGTCGCCCTGCGTACGACGTCCGGAGAGTAGCGGGTGGACGCATCGGGCCACGGATTGGTTGCATCAAGCAGGTAAGAGGGGATGCCGGCTCAAGAGGCGTCTTCCCGGCGTGAGCTGAGGAAGACGAAGGCCGGCCGGCGGATTGGCTGCAGCTGAAAAGAGCGGCCGAAATGGGCGATACGCTCTGTGAGGACGCGGCAACCGTCCGGTCGGACAGGCGGGCGAGGCGACGGGCTGGGGCTTAAAAACGAATGAGGTAGACGCCGGCCAGCAGCAGGACCGAGCCGATCAGCCGCTTGAGGTCGAAGGGAATGTGCGGAAAGCCGAGCAGCCCGAAATGATCCAGGGCCATGGAGGCCGCCACCTGGCCGGCCAGGGTCAGGGCGATCATGGCCCCGCCGCCGATGCGCGGAGCCAGGATCACCGTGGCCGTGACGAAAAACGCCCCCATTGTCCCGCCGATCCAGTACCACCACGGCGAGGCCTTGTAGGCTGCCGTGAAGGGCACGCCCTGGCCCGTGACGCCCAAAACCACGGCCAGGGCCAGGGTTCCGACCAGAAACGAGACGAAAGCCGAGGGAATGGCTCCGCCGACCGCCCCGGC
Source organism: Pseudomonadota bacterium (assembly GCA_023435825.1). Taxonomy (GTDB): domain Bacteria; phylum Desulfobacterota; class Desulfovibrionia; order Desulfovibrionales; family Desulfovibrionaceae; genus Solidesulfovibrio. The sequence continues at coordinate 2,365 of JAEZMB010000200.1, forward strand.
CAGCTTGCTGTTGATCCCGGCCTGGATGGGCATGAATGTTCCGGCCGCCAGGGCCAAGGCCAACAAGATATACTGCATGACGGCTCCGATGGCGAAGGGCCGGCTCCTGCGGAAAATTCGCCGGCACAGTGGTGGGCCGGCCGCCCGGGCTTGACGTTCGGCGGCCGGCCCCGGTTAAACGCGCGACGCTAGTAGCGCTTGTCGATGACCGTTTTGCCGATGGGGGCCAGGGCCAGGCCGGCCAGCTTGAGGTGCTGTAGGGCAAACGGAATGCCGATGATGGTCACGAAGTTGGCCACCGCCGCCAGCAGATGGCCGATGGCCAGCCACACCCCGGCCAGCACGAACCAGATGACGTTGCCGATGAAGCCGAAGGTGCCGGTGCCGATGTCCGGGCCGGACACGTCGCGGCGGTCCACCACTTCCTTGCCGAACGGCCAAAACGACAGGTTGCCGATGACAAAGCAGGCCCGCGCCCAGGGGATGCCGATGATGGTGATGGCCATGACCACGCCGGCCAGATACCAGCCGATACCGAGCCACAAGCCGCCGAGAACGAGCCACAGGATGTTCATGAGGAAATTGACCGGGGCCATGGAGTGCTCCTTGAACTTTTGATCGTGAATAGGGTCGGGCGCGCCGGCTTAGGCCTCGGGCAGCCGGGCCAACAGGTTGGCCACGGCCTTCAAGTGCGCCTTTTCTTCCAGGGACAGGGTTTCATACAGGTTTTTGGCCGCCTTGTCGCTGGTCTGCGCGGCCAGACGGGCATACAGGTCCAGGGCCTGGGCTTCCACCGAGGCGGCCAGCTCCAGGGCCTCCCGGGCCGAGGCCGGCTCGCCGCCGAGCATTTCCAGGAACGCCGCCGCCGGCAGGCCGCCTTCCAGTTCCGGTCCGGTCCCGGCCAAAAGCGCCTCCAGGTCGGCCGTCTGGCCGGTCTCCTTTTCATACAGGCTGTGGACATGACGCAGATGGCGTTCCTCGAAGCCGGCCAGCCGGGAAAACGTGGCGGCGGTTTCGCTGTCGTCCGCCGCGTCGGCCAGTTTTTGGTAGAAGCCGCCCAACGCCGCTTCCATGCCCAGGGCGGCCAGGAGGATCTGGCGCGGGGTCTCGGCCCCGGAGAGCAGCGTCATGCCGGCGTCCGGCGCGCCCACGGCTGCCGCGCCCTGCCAGGCCATGGCCCCGCCGAGCAGGTTGACGATGCGGGGAAAGCCCGCTCCGGCCAGGAGCTTGGCGGCGGCGGCGCTGCGGACCCCACCCCGGCAATAGACCGCCACGGGCTTGTCCCGGTCGATCTCTCCAAGTCGGTCGGGCAGTTCGGGCAGGGGCACAAGCTTTGCGCCGGGCAGGTGGAATTCTTCGTATTCCGGCTCCATACGCACGTCGAGGAGGGTGATCTCGCCCGGCCGGGCGGCGTCGAGAAGGCGGCGCGCCTCGTCGGCCGAGACGTTTTGGATAGCCGGAACGTTGTCCGTGGGCATGGATGGCTCCGTGTTGCGGGTTGCGCTCGGGGCTGCGTGTAGGATAGCAAGCCCTTACGACGGAATATATGCTCGTGGGCGGGAAACCTTGTCAAGGCGGGATGGTATGGCGGGGGTTGGGACGCGGCGGCTTGCGCCGCTTTGGTTGGAGTTGGCGGTCATCGTGATGCTGGGTGTCGGCCTGTCGGTGGCCATGAACATGGCCCGGCAGGAGCCTGTGCCCTGGATCGTGGATTTCGCCGCCCTGGACAAACGCGACGCCCTGCGGCGGGGCCTGGAGACCATTGATCCCCACGCCGCCGTGACCATGCTCGGCAAGCCCGGGGTGGTTTTCGTCGATGCCCGCACGGCCGAGGAATTTGCCATGCACCGCGTGGCCGGGGCCAAGAACCTGCCCCAGGAGGCCATGTACGGCGATCTCGACGCCGCTGCCGGCAACCTTGGCCTAAGGACCGAGGACCGCATCGTCGTCTACTGCGGCAATCTGCTGTGCGACAAGAGCAAGGAACTCGGCGAAGCGTTGCGCACGGCCGGTTTCACGTTCGTCACGGTGATGCCGGAAGGCTTCGACGGCTGGTTGGCCGTCGGCGGACCCACGGAGGGCGGGGCATGAGGGTGTTTTTCGTACTGCTGCGCATGGCCCTTGGTCTGGTGTTTCTTTTCGCCGCCTGGGACAAGATCGTCGACCCCATGGCCTTTGCCAAGATCATCCGCAATTACCAGATTTTGCCCGACATGGCCGTGTCCGCCGTGGCGCTTACCCTGCCCTGGATCGAGGTGGTGGTCGGCATGTGCCTGCTCACCGGCTTCGTGGCCCGGGGCGCGTCCCTTTCGGCCAGCCTCATGATGGCCGTTTTTCTCGCGGCCATGGCCTGGGCCTGGCACAAGGGCATCGCCACCCAGTGCGGCTGCTTCACCACCAAGGCCGACGACGCCATTTCCCAGGCCACCTTCATCCGCGACGGCTCGATCATGGCCGCGTGCCTGCTCGTGACCCTGGACGTCTTTCTTCGGGCCAGGCGCGCCCCGTAACAAAGGGCTTTTGATGGTTCCTGTGAAACGCGATGCGTTCTTATCAAGGACGCGACCCTAGGGGGACCATGTCCGGCGTCAAGATCATTCCCATCGGCAAGCCGCGCACGGTGCGCCAGCGCATTCTGGAGTCCCTGGGCGACTTGCTGGCCAAACAAGGGTTCGACGGGCTCTCCCTCGACCTCCTGGCCCGGACGGCCGGCCTGGAGCGGGGCGTCATCCTGCGCCACTTCCAGGACTTCGACGACGTGGTCACGGCCTTTGGCCAGTCCTCGGCCTTCTGGCCCACCGTGGACGAACTGCGCGAGGACGTGGCCGAGCGTTTCGCCGCCATGCCGCCGCGCGCCCAGCTCGCCCATTTCTTCAAGGCCACCATCCGGGGCTTGCTCGCCCGGCCACGCACCCTGGACATCCTGGCCTGGGAACTCATGTCGCGCAACCGCTACACCCGGCTGCTGGAATACCCCCGCGTACGCTCGGCCCTGGAATTTTTCGAGTCCGTCACCGGGGACGTGCCCGAAAGCCTGGACCTCACGGCCATCGTGGCCGTGCTCGGCGGCGCGGCCATCTTCTTGACCGTGCGCTCCCGCCAAAGCGGCGTCTTCGGCGGGCTTAACCTCTACGACGACGCCGACCGCGAACGCGTGGACCGCGCCCTGGAACTGCTGCTGGCCGGGCTTATCCGTGAGGCCGAGACGCGGGCTTAGGGGGAGAGAAGAGGGGAGTGCCTCCGGCGGCCAAAGGGGCTGAGCCCCTTTGGAAACCCCTCCTGGGTCAAGGGGGGTAGCGCGTCGGCGGGCGGGAATGTGACACAGTTTCTGGAGCCTGGGGCGACGCGCCGGATGTGGGCGGCCCCCAGCCGTCCCAGACGCACAACGCCGGGCATTCCGGCAAGGAGAACCCCATGCTGATGCGGGATAAAAAAGTCGTGATTTTCGGCGTGGTCAACGAACGCAGCATCGCCTACGGCATCGCCAAGGTCCTGCGCGAGCAGGGGGCGCGACTGGCCCTGGGCTACGCCGCCGAACCCATCCGCAAGCGCATCGAACCCATCGCCGCCGAACTCGGGGCCGAGTGCATCTTTCAGTGCAACGTCTCCAGCGACGAGGAAATCGCCGCCGCCGCCCGGTTCGTCGGCGAGAAGCTTGGCGGCGTGGACTGCCTGGTCCATTCCATCGCCTACGCCAACCGCGAGGACCTGGCCGGCCGGTTCATCGACACCAGCCGCGAGGGCTTCCGCGTGGCGCTGGATGTCTCGGCGTATTCGCTTGTCGCCTTGTGCCGGGCCTTCGAGCCGCTTTTTACCCCCGGCTCCTCGGTCATGACGCTGAGTTACTACGGCTCGGGCCGGGTGGTCGCCAACTACAACGCCATGGGCGTGGCCAAGTCGGCCCTGGAAGCCAGCGTGCGCTACCTGGCCGTGGACCTCGGCAAGCGCGGCGTGCGCATCAATGCCATCAGCGCCGGCCCGGTCAAGACCATGGCCGCCTCGGCCATCCACGGTTTCCGCACCATCCTGGAAACCATCGAGAACCGTTCGCCGCTGGGCCGCAACATCACCCTGGAGGACATCGGCCGCTGCGCCCTGTACCTGGCCTCGGACCTGTCGTCGGGCACCACGGGCGAGGTGATTTTCGTGGATTCCGGCTACAACATCATGGGCGTGTAGGCCGGTCTGGTGCGCGGTTTCGGCTTGAAAGGGTCTTGAGCCAAAGGGACTCCAAGAAGCGCGGTCGCAGGCCGCGCAGCCGGGAAAAGGGCGTGCCGCCATTGTTCGTAGCCTCCCGAGGGCAAACACCAGGGCCGCAAACATTCTCAAGCGCTAACGCACAGTGGTTTCTCATGAAAAAGGCCGGGATACCCCGGCCTTTTTCATTGGCTGTCGCGGGTAAGCCTTAATGGCTGCTCAGATAGTTCGACTTGACGTACTTGATCTCATACCAACTGTTGTTCGGGTTGATCGAGCCGTTGATGCTGTGCATCGAGCCGATGATGGACGATCCTCCGGCAGGTTGGATGTTGCCGTTTGCCAGCACCGTGCCGAACCAATTGGTTCCGCTGTTTAGTGTGAACTTGCCTCCTGTATAAAGGAAGACTTTTGAGGCCTCTGAGCCATATGATTCGTTTATATTGCTCATCTTTTGAGTGTAACAATTGTTTTTTGTGGATGTTTTTACGTAAATTTCGCCTGTTATTGTGGCGTCTCCAGACACAAACACGTTGATGTCTCCAGATGAAACATCGAAGCAATATCTTGTCCAGTTTTGTCGAGTAAATGATTTGTAGTAGTAATTTCCGGATGTTAGTGAAATATCTCCATTTGACGGTGGATTGGTCGTCGCCGTAAAAACCGGCGCAGTGGGCGCGGTGTAGGTCGCGCAAGCCACGGGCGCTGTCGGCGCGGTCGGGTTCGTGTAGACGTTGCCGTAGAGGTGGGTCAGGTATTGCTGGGTGGTGACCCCGGTCTTGGCGTACATGTTGCCGTAGACGGTGATGTTTTGCAGGGCGATGTTGGTCTGGCTGTGGATGTCCACATAGATGGTCGATCCGCCGGTGGCGGTCACCGTGCCGGCGGCGTAAATGTAGCGCTTGACCGACGAGGAACCGATGTTGGCGCTGGTCAGGCTGACCGAGGACTGGCTGTGGATGTTGCCGTTGACGGTGGAGCCGCCGCTGACGGTCACGCTGCCCTTGGCGTAGATGTCGCCGTTGACCGTGGCCCCGCCGTCAATGGTCACGTCGCCCTGGGAATAGAGTGTCCCGTTGACCACTTGGGAACCGCCGCTCACCGTGATGCTCGAATTGGAACAGATGACCTCGCCCGTGCCGCCCACGTTGACGCCGCCGCTGATGACCAGCGGCGTGGTGGTCGATGTGGTGGTGAGGGAACCGGCCACGGTGGAGCCGCCCTGGAGGGTGACGGTATTGGCCAGGATGTCGCCGGCCACATAGCCGGCCACCTTGGCCGTGCCGCCTGTCGACATGACGTAATCCGACACGCCGCCGGTGTTGTTGTTTCCCGATGTGGCCGGGGTGATGGCAGCCGACATGTAGGCGTTGGCCTCGTAGCCCGTGCCGGAGTTGGCCGTGCCGATCACGGTGACCGGATACTTGCCGGTCCCGCTGTTTTTCGCGCCCACGGTCAGATTGAAGGTGAGGCCGGTGGCCAGCGTGTAGTTGGTGGCCCCGGCCGTGTGCATGGCCGCAAGGGCGCTGTCGTTTTGCGCCGACGCGAAGGTCAGGCCGGAATAGGCGGCATAGTTGGCGCTGTCGGCCCGGTTTTCCGTCACCACGGAACTCGACGACGCGCCGAACTGCTTCTGGATGGCCGCCGCCAGCACGCCCAGGACGATGATCGCGCCGATGACGGCCACGATGACGCTGCCGCGCGCCGCTGTCTGGCTGATGGAGGGGGGTGTCAATTTGTCCATGCTTCCCCCGATTTTTGCAAGTCTCGTTCCGTGATCACAAACTCTCCAGGGCGTGCCCGCAAGCCCAATTCCAGACACTCCAACTAGTGTTTCAAATAAGCGGCGGATCGGCTCTTGGCAAGAAAAAGCGGCCATGGTCCGCCGTCATGGCCTTGCTCACGAGGCATGACTTCCCCCTTGACGATGTCGCGGCCTTGGGGCAATCGTTGCAAACAATTGTTTGAAACAAATGTTTGCGGAGGAGCCATGGACGCCAGCGATGCCGGGGTCAAGGACAGGCTGTTTTGGGCCGCCCTGCGGACTTTTGCCGCCAAGGGCTACAAGGGGGCCACCGTGCGGGCCGTGTGCCGCGAGGCCGGCGGCGTCAACGTCAGCGCCGTGCAGTACTATTACGGCGGCAAGGACAAGCTGTATCAGGCCGTGCTGGAAGTGCTTTTCACCGAAGGCGACCAGCGGTTCCGTCAGCGGCTCATGGCCGAGGCCAAGGCCGGAGCCGGGCCGGAGGAACGCTTGCGGCTGCTTATCGAGGTCTATTGCCAGGTGCTTTTCGCCCACGGCGAGGTGGGCGACGCCTTCCTGCGCCTGTGGGCCATGGAACTGGCCAACCCCACGCCCTTTCTGGGCGACATGGCCGAGCGCCACAGCCGGCCCCAGACCATGGCCATGCTAGGGCTCATGGCCGAATTCGCCGGTCCGGACGCGTCCGTCACGACCCTGGTCGCCATGATGTCCTGCGTCCTGGGTCCCTGCATCTACCAGGCCCTTTTGTGGCAAAACTATCAGCGCATTGTGCCCGGGCATCCGCCCATGGCCGAGCACTGGCCGGTCTTTGCCGAGCAGTGCTTCCGCCATGCCCTGGCCGGTTTGCAGGCCGTTGGCCAAACCCGCCAAGGAGGTGCTTAATGAATCTGGGCCAGGAAGCACCTGCTCGGTTTTGGCAGCTTGATGCCCTGCGGTTGGCCGGCGTCCTGGCCGTGGTGGTCCAGCACGCCGCCGTGGCCTACAGCGCCTACGTGCCCTGGTGGTATGTGCGTGATCCGGCCAAAAGCACCCTGGCGGACCTCATGTTGCTGGTCTGCGACGGCGTGACCATGCCGCTGCTTTTTGCCGTGGCCGGGTATTTCGCCCTGCCTTCGCTCGACCGGCGGGGCCTGGGCGGCTTTCTGGCCGGCCGGGCCAGACGCTTGCTCGTGCCGCTGGTTGGCCTGACGCTGTTTTTCTGCCCCATCATCGCCTATGTCGATTATCGGGACAAAGGCGGCCTGGACGGGTTTTTCGCCCACTGGCTGGCGCTTTTGCCAACGGCCCTGGATTGGCGTTTCCTGCTTTTCGCCAGCGCCGACGCCGCCAAGGTGTCCCAGACGCTGCTGTGGTCGTTTCACCTGTGGTTTTTGGCCATGCTGTTCGTCTTTTGCCTGGTTCTGGCGGCAGCGCGGCTGGCGGCCGGTCCGAGGCTCACACGTCGCGGGAGTTTGCGGGAGTGGGGCTGGGGCCGCGTTGGCCTGCTGGTTTTGGGCGTCGGTCTGGCGGCCGGAGCCGGGCAGTTGGCTTGCCCGGACCCGGCCTGGGCCAGGCTGGGGCCGTTTTTGGTGTTCCAGCCCACGCGCCTGCCGCTCCATGCCGGATTTTTCCTGCTCGGCGCGTCTGTCTGGAAGCGCGGTTGGTCGGCCGACCACGGCCTGCCCGGCCGGCCGTGGGCCTGGGGGCTGGCCTTGCTCGTCGCCTTGGCGGCCATGGCCCGGACCGGCGGCGAGGCCATGCAGGCCTGGGCGGCCGGCGGGCCGTCCGTGCCCCTGGCCTTGGCCCATGGGCTGGCCCGCACGGCTTTCGCCATGGCCGCCATCGTCTTGGCCGCAGCGCTCCTGGGCCGGGCCAAGACCCGGTCGCCCTGGCGGCGGCCGGGCTTGTCACGGACATCCTTTGATTTGTATTTGTACCACTTCCCGCCGGTGGTGGTGCTGCAATATTGGCTGTGCGGCGCGGCCTTGCCTGCGCTGGCCAAGGTCGCCGTGTGCAGCATCCTGCCGATTCTTGTCTGCCTGGGGGCAACCCGGCTGTGCGGCCGCCGGGCCTGGACCCGGCCGGCCCTGGTCGGGCTGGCGTTCGTGGGCTGCGCCGTGTTTTGGGGCTAAGGCCCCGCCCTGTAAAGACGGGCCGTGCCGAGCTAACAGTTGCCACGGACTTCGTGTCGCGCCCCTGACCAAATACGACAGTATTTTGTCAGAAAAATTCATGGTCCCAGTCTGTTGTCGACAAAGTGCCTTGCGCGCTGTTCGTGGACGCGACGCAAAGCCAAAGGAGAAGTAGTCATGACCGACGATGCCGCGCTGCGAGAGCGCATCGCCCCGTGCGGGCTGGACTGCGGCCGCTGCCTGGACAATCCGGACAGCCCTATCGGCCGGCTGTCCCGGGAGCTGGCCCGGGAACTGGGCGGCTTTGGCCAGCGGGCGGCCTTTTTTGCCCGGCTTGATCCGGTTTTTGACGCTTACGGCGATTTCGAGCGGGTGCTGGAACGCCTGGGCAAGGGCGGTTGCTCGGGCTGCCGCACGGGGAAGTGCCTGCTGGGCGACTGCCGGGTCAAGGATTGCACCCGGGAGCGGGGCGTGGGCTACTGTTTCCAGTGCCCGGAGTTTGGCGGCTGCGACCCGGGCCTGCCCCCGGGGCTGGCCGAGCGCTGGCGCGACAACAACCGACGCATGGCCGAAATGGGGCTGGCCGCCTATTGCGCCTGGCAGGCCGGCCGTCCGCGCTACTGAGGCCGGACGGCCAACGGCCTGTTGCCTGCGGCGACAGCGGCGCAGGGCCTTGGCGACACGGCCGTTTCAGACGGCTCCGGCCACTGGCCTGATGGGGCAAACCCTCCCAGACGGCGCGTCCGCGCAACCAAGGTCACGGGTGGAGAAGGGCGCGTCCAGGCCCGGGAGAACGGCGCGTCTTAACCACCGCCCGCGAGCGGAAACAGGCCAACCCGGTCGCCGTGGGCCAGCACGGCGGCGCGGTTCAGCCGCCGCCCACGGGCGGAAAGATGCCGACCCGGTCGCCGTCGGACAGGGTGGCGTCCAGGGACACGGCGGACCCGTTGACGAACACGAGTTTGATCTCCTCCAGCGGAATGCCGAGGCGCTTGGTCAGTTCAAGGACGGTTTCCCCGGGAACGAGGGGAAACGCGCCGGCATTGGCCGGCATGAGCGGGGCCAGGGTGGCGAAGCAGCGCAGGTCGATGGGCATGGCCGACTCCTTGTGGGGCCGATGGCGTGGCCTTTTTATGTTCATTTAAGCGTTGCACGGCCCGGTTGTCCATCATCGCGGCCTGGTCCGTAAGGCGTTGCCTCGGGTACGTCTGCCGTGTATAGGGTGGATGATGGCATTGGCCCGCTCGTCGCTGGCGGGCCGGCATGTCTCAACCGTCACCCTGGCGGGCGCATGAAAAAAATCTGGGGCTACATCGCCGTAACGCTGTTTTTCGCCGCAGGCGCGCTTCTCGCCCTGGCCTACCTCCGTTCCGGTTCTGTCCCGCAGCCGTCGCCCTGGGCCGGCGGGGAGATCCGGGTGGGGTATTCCAGCGAGCCGCCCTACGCCTTTCGCACGCCGGCCGGCGAGGTCACGGGCGTTGGACCGGAAACCGCCAAGGCCGTGCTGGGCCGGCTGGGCAATCCGCGCATTCGCTGGGTGCTGCTGGATTTCGGCCAGGCCCTGGCCGCCCTGGAAGCCGGGCAGATCGACCTGCTCGCCAACGGCCTTTTCATCACTCCCGAACGGGCCGGACGCGTGCTTTTCAGCCTGCCCTACGCCCGGGTCGGCCAGGGGCTTTTGGTGCGGCAGGGCAATCCCCGGAAATTGGCCTCCTACGAAGACGTCGCGGCGGCCCCGGACGTCATCGCCGCCGTGCTTGACGGTTCCGTGGAAGAAACCGCCTTGCTCGCCATGGGCCTGCCCAGACAGCGCCTGTTCGTGGTCCCCGACCCTGGCGCGGGGCTGGCCGCCGTGCGTTCGGGGCGAGCTGACTGTCTGGCCCTGTCCGGACCCACCGTGCGCTGGCTGGCCGGCGAGAGCCAGGGCGAGGCCGAAGAAGCCAGGCCTTTCGCCCAGCCGGCGGCCCTGCCGGCCGGGGAGAGCGCCTTTGCCCTGCGCAAGGCCGACGCCCGCCTGACCGAGGCCATCAATGACGCCCTGCGCGACGTGGTCGGTTCCCAAGACCTGGCTGCCCGCCTCGAATCCCTGGGCTTTGGGCGGCAAAACCTGCCGCTGTGGAGCCTGTCGCGATGAGCCTTGCCGTCATGCCCCTCGACCGTCGGGCCGGCGCGAACGGCTGGATCGACCTGCACCTCTACGCCATGGCCATGGCTGCCTTGCTGACCGGCCTGTTGCTGTGGTGGACCAATGTTTCCTGGCGGGAGAACTTCGAGGCCTATCCGCCGGTATTGGAAGAATTGCAGCACGCGCGGGCTGATACGGTCAAAGCCTATCTGGGGGTTGAGCGCTACATGGCCGGCGAGCGGCATGTGCGCGTCCCGGACGTGGAAGCGTTTTTCGATCAGGCCCTGGATGGCTGCCGCGATATTGCCCGGGCCATGGGCAAGGCCGAATCCGCCGGGGAGGGACAGGCCGACCATGACCCGTTTTTTCAAAGCCTTGACCGTTACGCCGCCTCCATTGCCGTGTTTCGGGAAGTAGCCATGCAGGGCATGGCGGATGTGTCTGACAACAGAGCGCGGCTCGGTGTCGAGCGTCAGGCCGCCTTCGCCGCCCTGGAGAAACAGGCCGACGCCTTGAGCGAAACCGTGCGCAGGCGCATGGACGCCGCCGCCAGCCGGCAAACCCGGCTCAACAACATCCTCTTTTTCGTCTGGATCTCTTTTCTAGCTTTTCTGGCCGCAAGCCTGGCCATCGCCGGTTCCCGCCGCCGCAAGGCCGAACAGGCCATGCTGGCCAGTGAAGACAAATACCGCAGCCTGTTCGATCAGGCCCGCGACGCCATCCTGGTCGTCGATGACGACACCGGGCGTATCCTGGACTGCAACCGAGCCTTGGCCGCCGAGTGGGGATACGCGCCGGAATCCCTCGTTGGCCGCACCACTGCGGTCATCGGCCTGGCCGACCCGGCCGGCGACGACGTCCCGGCCTCGGTGCTTGGACAAAACGGCAGCCTGACCACCATCCGGGAAACCCGGATGCGCACGGCCGCCGGCGACGAGCGCCTGGTCTCCGTCAAATCCGGGCGGTTTCGCCTGGGCCAGGCCAGGGTGCGCCTGGACATCTTTCGAGACATCACCGAACTGCGCCGCGAAGAGGAAGCGCTGCGCGGCCGCGAGGCCATGCTACGCAGCCTGGGCGACAATCTCCCCGACGGCGTCATCTACACCCTGGAAGTGGACCCGGCCGGCAACCACCGCTTCCTTTACGTGAGCCAGGGTCTGGAACGCATCCTGGGACTGCCCGTTGCCCTGGCCCTGGCCGACGCGGACCTGGTCTTTGCCCGCATCGTCGAAGATGATCGCGAGCGCCTGCGCCAAGCCGAAAGCGAAAGCATGGCCACGGGTGAGCCTTTCGATGTCCAGGCCCGTATCCTGGCTCCGGACGGCGGCCTGGTCTGGGGGCAATTTCGGGCCGCGCCGCGCCCGGGAAGCGGGCGGATGGTGCTCTTTGACGGCTTTTACTTCGATGTCAGCGCGCTCAAGCGCATCGAGGATGACCTGCGCCGGGCCATGGTCGTGGCCGAGGCGGCCAGCCAGTCCAAAAGCGAGTTTCTCGCCAACATCAGCCACGAGATCCGAACACCGCTTAACGGGGTGCTCGGCATGCTCCAACTCCTCGAAACCGCCGATCTCGGCCGCGAGGAGGCCGGCTACGTGGCCACGGCTCTCAAATGCGGCCGGGGGCTGACCCGGGTGCTCGGCGACATCCTCGATTTCAGTCTGCTGGAAGCCGGGGCCATGGTCATCAAGTCCACGCCCGTGGATGTGCGCGACGTGGCCGCCGACGTGCTCGGGGCCCTTGCCATCGAATGTCGGGCCAGGGGCATCGACGCCGTGCTGGATGTGGCTCCGGACGTGCCGGCCCGGGTGCTGACCGACGGGGCCCGGCTGCGCCAGATTCTGTTCAATCTGGTCGGCAACGCCGTCAAATTCACCCAGGCCGGGTCGGCGCGACTGGAAGTCTACCTGGCCTCGCGGCGCGGCCAGGAAGCCGTGCTCCTTTTTTCCGTGGCCGACACCGGCATCGGGATGCCGGAGAGCAAGCTCGACGCCGTGTTTGAGCCGTTTACCCAGGTGGACGGGTCCCTGACCCGGCGGTTTGGCGGCACGGGCCTGGGGCTTGGCATCGTCAAACGGCTGCTGAAGCTGCTTGGCGGTTTTCTGACTTTGGAAAGCCGGGTGGGCGTCGGCACCCGCATTGATTTTTCCCTGCCCTGCCTGCTGGCGGATGCCCCGGGCTTCGCCGCCGCCCCAGGGCGGCAAGCGGAAACGTCGGTAGGGCCGGCCCGGGTGCTGGTGGTCGAGGACGACGCCGTCAACCGTCTGGCCACGGTCGTCATGCTCGGCAAAATGGGGTATACGGTCGAGGCCGTGGAAGACGGCGACCTGGCTCTGGACACCCTGGCCACGCGTTCCTTCGACGTGGTGCTCATGGATATCCAGATGCCGCGCCTAAGCGGCGACGAGGCGGCCCGACGCATCCGCCAGGGCACGCATCCGGGCGTCGACCGGCACGTGCCCATCATCGCCGTCACCGCTCACGCCCTGGAAGGCGACAAGGAGCGCTATCTTGCCTGCGGCATGAACGATTACCTGTCCAAACCCGTGGACGTGGGCCTGTTGCGCGAGGCCGTGGGCCGGGCCCTGGCCGGCCGCACGGGAATTGGTGTAGCCTGAGGCCCGGCAACCGATCACTTCAAGCCGTATCCAGCGGAGGATTTCCATGCCCCAGACCGTCATCGAACTGCTCATGTCGCGCCTCAAGGCCATCGGCGTCACCGACGTCTTCGGCGTGCCCGGCGATTTCTCCTTTGCCTTGAATGACGCCATTGACGACGATCCCGACATGCGTTGGATCGGCTGCACCAACGAACTCAACGCCGCCTACGCCGCCGACGGCTATGCCCGGGTGCGCGGCAAGGCCGGGCTATGCACCACCTACGGCGTGGGCGAGTTGTCCGCCATCTGCGGCGTGGCCGGTTCCTACACCGAACACCTGCCCGTGTTCCATCTGGTCGGAATGCCGAGCATCTCCACCCAACGCCTGGGCCGGGTGGTCCACCACACCCTGGGCGACGGCCAGTTCGACGCCTTTGCCGCCATGGCCAAGCCCGTGGCCTGCGCCAGCGCCATTTTGACGGCCGAAAACGCCGCCTGCCAGATCGAACGCTGCATCGAGGCGGGGCTGACCCGCAACCGGCCGGTCTACATGGCCCTGCCCCAGGACCAGGCCAACAAAGCCCTGCCCGGGGAATACGTCTGCGCCCCGGAAGCGCCGGTGAGCGATCCGGCCGTTCTGGCCGCCTGCCTGGAGGCCATGGCCGAAAAGTTCGCCGGAGCCGGCACGGCCGTGGTCCTGGCCGGTTACCTTATCGCCCGGCTGGGGCTGCGTCAGGCGGCCCGGGAGCTGCTGGAGCGGACCGGGCTGCCCTTTGCCACCATGTTCATGGACAAGACGGCCCTGGACGAGACCCTGCCCGGCTATGTTGGGCTCTACGACGGGCGCATCATGAACCCGGAGGTGCGCGACTTCGTCGAGGGCTGCGACCTGGTGCTCAACCTCGGGGCACACTGGAGCGATTTCAACACCGGAGCCTTTACCGCCCATATCGACCAAAGCCGCATGATCGCCGTCATGCAGCACGAGGCGCGGGTGGGCTACGCCACCTTCCCCAACGTGGAGATGCGTGACGTGTTGGCCGGACTGGCCCGTCTCCTGCCGGCCAAGACCATCAGCCACCCCCGGGCCAAGGGCCTGGGCGAACCCAAGGGTGCGCCGGGTGATCCCATCACCCCGGACTACCTCTATCCACGCTGGGAGAAGTTTCTGCGGCCCGGCGACATCGTCATGGCCGAAACCGGCACGGTGTCCATGGGGCTGGGGTTTGCGCTGATGCCCGAGGGCGCGGAGTTTTTCAACCAGACCTTGTGGGGAGCCATCGGCTGGGCCACGCCGGCCGCCTTTGGCGCGGCCCTTGGCGCGCCGGATCGCCGCACCCTGCTTTTCACCGGCGAGGGAGCGCATCAGATGACCGTGCAGGAACTCGGGCAGTTCGGCCTGCATGGGCTCAAGCCCATCGTCTTTTGCCTCAACAACGACGGCTATCTGATCGAGCGGCTGTTGTGCAAGAATCCCATGAGTTCCTACAACGACTTGGCTCCCTGGAAGTATGCCGAGCTGCCGGCCGCGTTTGGGCTATCGGACTGGTACTGCGCCAAGGTCACGACCAACGCCGAGCTGGAAGCGGCCATGGCCAAGGCCGAGAGCTGCGGCACGGGAGCCTACATCGAAGTGGTCATGGACCGCATGGCCGCCTCGCCCCTGGCCCAGAAGCTCGGAGAGTCCATCAAGACGCTCTACGCCAGCGCCAAATAGCAGCGGTCGGCATCCTTTCCCTTCACGTCGGAACCCCGGCGGCGGCGTTGGCACGCTGCTGCCGGGGTTTTGTCATTGGGACGGGGCGAGGCCTTGTCGCGCGCGGCGGAGCGGGCGGTTGGCGAACCGACTCAGCAGACGGCCCGGAAAAGCGGGATGCGGCGCAGGGCCGCGATGGTCCCCAAGGAGGCGAGAAAGACACCGATAGCCGCCAGCGGGATGTACCAGGCCGCCGTTCGCTGGGGCAGGGGCAGGGCGTGGTCGAGGACGTACAAAAAGACCGGATGGATTAGGTAGATGCCAAAGCTCGCGTCGGCCGCCGCGGCAACGAACCGGCTATGGGGCAACGATGCGGCGTTTTGCCGGAAGAGGCAAAACACCGCCGCCGTCATGGCCAGGACGGCGACGCCGGAATCCGGCAGCACGAATTGCCGCTGGAGAAGCCCCGTGGCCATGACCAGGGCGAAATTGCCCAGCGCTCCGGCTGCGACCACCGCCAAGAAAACGCCGGCCAGCAAGAGATTGGGCAACCGCCGGTTCAGGCGTGTTTCGAGTACGTAGCCGGCCGCGTAGCAGCCCACGAACCAGGCAAAGGCCCCGGCCCATTCCAGGCGCAGGCCCTTGATGGCTTCGATGAGTTCCGCCGCCTGGTGCAGGGCCGCGAAAAAAGCGACCACCGCGAAAAAGGCGACCAGATCGGCCCGGTCGGGCCGCCGGCCGATGAGCCAGGCGTTTAAAAAGGGATGGACGAGCATCAGCCCGAAGAACATGGGCAGATACCAGAGGTGATAATAGGTCGCGCCGGTGACGAGGACGGCATTGGCAAAGCGCTCCCGCATGTCCAGGCCGTCGCCGCCCGTGGCCCAGGCAAAGAGCAGATAGAACACGCTCCAGGAGATGAACGCCGGCAGCAAGCGCGTGGCGCGTTTGCCGTAGAAGGCGGCGGCGTCCTCGTCGCGGCCCAGGAGCAGCGCGCCGGCCAGCATGACGAAAAGCGGCACGGCAAAGCGCACGGCGCAGTTGGCGACGTTGGCGATCCACCAGTCGGTGCGGTGCAGGGTCGCGATCTGGGCGTAGAGCGGCGCGGTGACGTGGATGACCACCACGGCAAAGGCGGCCATGGCCCGCAGCCAGTCGATCCAGTGCTTGCGGCCGGGGTTGGGCCGAGAGCCAAGTGCCGGAGAGGAATGATGGGCGTTCATAGGGCAAAGGGAAGCGGGCGAAGAAGCATACGGGCAATGTCGCTGCGGGTGGGCGGGACTATTCCCCGATGATTTTGACCAGCACGCGTTTTTTGCGCCGGCCGTCGAATTCGCCGTAGAAGATGCGTTCCCATGTGCCGAAGTCCAGACGGCCTTCGGTTATGGCCACCACGACCTCGCGGCCCATGATCTGGCGTTTCATGTGGGCGTCGGCATTGTCCTCGCCCACGTTGTGGCGGTAGGCGGACACGGGTTCGTGGGGAGCGAGCTTTTCCAGCCAGACTTCGTAGTCGTGGTGCAGGCCGGATTCATCGTCGTTGATGAACACCGAGGCCGTGATGTGCATGGCGTTGACCAGGCACAGGCCTTCGGTGACGCCGGATTCCTTGAGGCAGGCCTCGACGTCGCGGGTGATGTTGACGAATCCCCTACGGCTGGGGACGTTGAACCACAGTTCCTTGCGAAAGCTTTTCATGGGCGCGGCTCCGAAGCGTTTTGCCCGGTGTAGCCGAAACAGCCGCGCTTGTCGCGCTCGTTACCCTCGCCCCCACAAAGAGGGGCCGGGGGGGGGTTGCCCCGCCCCGCCGCCGAA
>JAEZMB010000226.1 GCA_023435825.1 Pseudomonadota bacterium
CCCCCCCCCCCCCCCCCCCGCCGGAGGCATCTTCTTTCTCTATTCTTCCAAGTTATCTAATAATCCCACTTCCAGTTGACGCCCACGCCTTGCTTGTTATCGACGCCCACGCGGCTGTCCACGGTGATGTTGGGGGTGACCTGCACTTCCACGGACACCGCGCCGCTTTGCGCGCCCATGCCTTGTTCGACGCCCACGGTCACGCCCTTGAAGATTTCCTTGCCGGCCTTGAGCACGCTGCCGGTCATGCCGCCGGTTTTGCCGTTGACGATGGAGAGCTGGTCCAGGCCCAGGACGCGGCGGGTGCGGGCCAGGATGCTGGTGGGCGTGCCGCCGGCGTAGATGGAGGCGGCGGCCTGGGCCAGCTGGGCGGCCTGGATGGGCGAGAGCGAGCCGGCGTTTTGGCCGAAAAGCAGGCGCGAGAGGATTTCGTCTCGGGGCAGCGGCGGGGTGGAGGTCAGGGTGATGACCGGGGCGTCGGCGTCGCCGGTGATGGCGATGCCGGCGGTGACGTTGTCCTTGGTGGTTTCGGCTCGCACGTCGAAGGTCGGGGCTGGCGGCGTCCCGCCGCTAAACGTCAGTTCGCCCTTGGTGATTTCGAGCATTGAGCCGAGCAGGTCGAGGCTGCCCTTGTCCACGGCGTAGCGGCCGATGACGATGGGCGCGGCGGCCGTGCCGGTGACGGCGATCTGGCCGGTCCAGCGCGACTCCAGGCCAAGGCCGCGCACGTAGACGGCCTGGCCCAGGGAAATCTTGAGGTCGAGGTCCACGTGGCGGGCCACGGCCGGCGGCGCGGCCTTGGCGGCGGGTTTCTTGGGCGCGGCCGGATCGTTGATGTAGGTGACCGGAATGACGGCCACATCGGGCGGCAGGGAGGTGGGCAGGTTCACGTCGGCCGGCCCGATGACGATGTTGCCGCTGGCGCGCAGGCGCGAGAGCGTGCCGGTGACGGCGATGGTGCCGTCGGCGGCGGCGGTGGCGATGTCCAGGCCCACGACGCGCAGATGTGACAGGGCGAGCTTCAGGTCCACGGGGCCGTTGACGGGGTCGGCGATGCCGACCGTGCCGGAGAGCGTGAAGCGGCCGCCCCGGCCGTCCTCGCCCGAGGCATTGGCGATGGTGAGCCGGCCGCCCGAGGCGTCGGCCTTGAGCACGACGTTGGTAAGCACCAGTCCGGCGTCGGCGTTTTCCAGGCGGTTGGCGGCCAGGGCCAGGGCTCCGGTGGCGGCTGGAGCATTGAGCGTCCCGCCAAGGGCCAGATCGGCGGTGAGCCGGCCGACGATGCGGGTGTTGACCCGGGCCAGCAGGCCGGCGAAATCGGCCAGGTCGGCGTCGGCGGCGATCTGGCCGGACAGCGCCCCGCTGGGCGGCAGGTCGCAGGCAAAGGGGTCCAGGGACAGGCGCATGGGCAGGCCGGCCGTGACGGTGACGACGTCGGAAGCCTTGCCTCCCTTGGATTCCTTGGCGTTTTTGCCGGCCAGTCCGGCCGTGACATCCAGGCGCGCGCCGTTGCAGGCGGCCTTGGCCCACAGGCTGACCGACGGCAGGCCCTTGCCCTGTTCGGCGGCCAGACGCAGCCCGGACACGCGGGTTTCGGCCGCGATCTGCGGTCGGGCCGGCGTGCCGGAAAGGGTGGCGCTGGCGGTGGCCGTGCCGTCGATGCCGGCCAGGCCGAAAAGCCCGAGCAGCGGCAGGGGAAAGTTGTCCACCGTGGCCTTGCCGCTGGCTTCGTTTGGCCCAAGGGTCCCGGAGGCGGTGATCTTGGCCTTGTCCAAGGCGAGGTTCACGCCCTCGACGCGCAGGGCGTCGTTGCCCAGGGTGACGGCGGCCGGTCCGGCCAGGGAAAATTTGCGGCCCTCCAGGCTGCCGGCCAGGGACTGCACGGCAATGCGGCGCTTGCCGGCCTCGGCCGGGGGCAGGCTCAGGCGCAGGCTGGCCTCGACGGCGGTCTGGCCGGCGAGCTTGCCCTTGGCCTCGGCCGAAACGGCCATGGCCCGGCCGTCGCCGCTGGCGGTGGCCGAAAGGGCGGCAAGGGAGACGCCCGAGGCTTCCAGCCCGCGTCCGGTGAGGCTGGCCTTGCCGCGCGGCGCGCCGGACAGGTCGTCCAGGGCGGCGTTTACGGTCAAGCTGCCGGCGGCCAGCCCGGGCAGGCGCAGGTTGGCGGCGGAAAGATCGACGGTGAGCGACTGGGCAGCCCCTTTGCCCGGCCCGGCGGCGGCCGAGGCCGTGAGCTTGAGCGAACCGGCCAGCGGCAGGCCGACGAAGCGGCCCAGGCCGGCCAGATTGCCGGCCTGTCCGGCGAGTTTGCCCGAGACGCGGCCGGTTGCCGTATCAATGTCGGCCTCGCCGGCAAAGGCGGCGTCCGGGGCGGCCAGCTTGAGGCCGATGAGGTTCAGGCGCGAACCGGTCAGGGAGTAAGCGGCCTCGGCCCGGGCGGTTTCGCCCTCGCGCACGGCGGCCATGGTCGCCTTGCCCGAGGGACGGCGGGCGCTGTCGGCCAGGCTCGCTTCCAGGGATGCTTCGGAGAGCGCCAGTTCGCCCAGGCGCAGGCGCTTGGCCCCGGCCGCGACATCCAGGCGCGGCGACACGGCCGGGCCGGAGATGGTCAGCTTGGCCTCGGCCGCGCCGGCGCAGGGCTGGCCCAGGGCGGCGGTCAGCAGGGTCAGATCCGGCGCGTCCAGGTTCACCTTGGCGTCCAGGCTGTCCGAGGCGGCGGTATAACCGCCCGTGCCGGCCAGCGTCAGGCCCTTGCCGGCCAGGGACAGTTCGGTCAGGCGCGCGCCCTCGGCCGAGAAGGCGGCCGTGAGATCGAGCTTGGGCGACGGGCCAAGCAGGGCGGCCACCGAGGCGTCCAGGGAGCTTGCCGAGGCCGGGGCGGCCAGCTTGGTGAAGGAGGCGGCAAGGCTGGTGGTGCCGTGGCCGTCCGGGGCGGTGGTCACATCCCCGGACACGGCCGCGCCGCCAGTCAGCCGAAGGCCGACCAGCGAGGCCGCGCCGGCCAGATCGGCCAGGGAAACGGCCAACCGGCCGCGCACGTTGCCGCCGTCGATATGGACCTGGCCCAGGGTCACGGTGCCGCCCTGGCCGGTCAGGGCGGCCTGGTCCACATCCACGATCCAGTCGGACGTCAGCAAACCTTTGGCAGTAAAATCCAGGTTCTGGCCGGCCAGGGTGGTGCCGTCGGGACCGGCCAGGCCGGCGAGCTTGCCCTGGGCGGCCAGGGTCGCGCCCGGGAAACTGTCCTTGATCGGGGTGACGACCTGGGCCGAGGCCTTGATGTCGCCGTCGGCCAGATGCACGGGGCCGGCCCGGAAGCCCCGGGCCGTGGCGTCGGCGGCTAGCGACGGCCGGGACAGCGGGCCGGCGACGGTGAATTTCGCGCCGAGCCGGCCGGCCAGGGCCGAGGTCGCCAGGCGCGAGGCGTCGCTGATGTCGATGACGCCGCTCGCCGCCAGGGCATCGGCGTCGGGGTCCATGGTCCCGGACAGGGCGACCTTGCCGAACGCGCCCGAGACTTCAAGCGTGGAAAGCTCCAGGGCGGAATCGGCCAGCCCGGTCCGGCCGGCCAGGACCAGCCGGCAGCGCGACCCCAGGAAATCGTCGAAAAAGGGCGGCAGCAGGCCCGGGGTGGGCCGCAGGTCGAGGTCCAGGGAAAAGTCGGCCCGGGCGTCCATGGCCAGGGGGATGCCTAGCCCGAGGTCGGCCACGAGGAGATCGGCCGCGCCAAGGCGGGCGGACAGGCGGCCTTTCCAGGCGGCAAGCGGGCCGTCGCCCAGGGCTTCCAGGGCAAAGGGCGTGCGGTCGTCGCCGGCCAGGGCCGAGGCGACAAGGCCCCCGGGCGCGTCGGTGAGGCTGGCCTTCACGGCCAGTCGCCAGTCGGCGTAATTGAGCGCAGCGCCAACGGACAGCGCCAGCGGCGCTTGCCCGTCCAGGCGCTTGGCGGCCAGGGTCAGGGCGGCCGCGCCCTGGCCCGACTCGGCCAGCCGGCCGGACAGGCCGATGACGGCGGCCTGGCCGGCCAGTTCCTTGTCGAGGATAAGGCGCGTGACGGCCAGCCGGTCCAGCAGGATGGGCGGCAGCCGGGGAAAGCGGGGCGGCCACTGGAATTGCACCGGCACGCGGTGGGATTCGGGGATATCCGGGGCGCGGCGCAGGCGCACCACGTCGGCGGCGATTTCGTGGATGACCACCCGGCCGGTCAGCAGGGCGGCCGGGGACCAGGAAAAGGCGGCATCGCTGATGACGAGCCACGGCCCCTTGGCGTCGGCCAGGGCGAAGCGGCCGACCTTGAGGGAAAAGGGCAGGGTGCCCGAGACGTTTTCGATGCGGGCGGCAAAGCCGCTGCCGGCCGTGATGGCGCGCTCGGCCACCCAGGCCGCGCCACTAAGCCCCCAGGGCGTCAACAGCGCCAGCCACAAGACGACGACCAGACCGGCCAGCCCGCCCAAGCCCAGGCCCAGCCGACGCGGCCAACGCCGTCCCGCCGCCGGGGTCTTCCCCCCATCCTGATCTACAGCATTCCCCATAACCTGGCTCCCCCCGTCACCCCTTTGGGGGGTCCGGGGGCCTCAGGCC
>JAEZMB010000239.1 GCA_023435825.1 Pseudomonadota bacterium
AAGCCACGGGGATGCGGACGCGGGCCGCCGGCGGCCAGGTGCGGCGCGGCCTCTCCGGGACCTCTCCGCCGGGGGGCTAAGCCCCCCGGACCCCCTACCTGGGTATAGACGAGGGCGAGGACATGACGGCCCGTGCGATAAGGTCAACGGCCGAGGAGGCCGACAAGGCCCTGGGCCAGGAGCGTGACGGCGTTGAAGGCCAGGATGGCCAGGATGATGCGGCGGAAAGCCGCCTCGCTCACCCGGCCGCACAGCTTCATGCCGGCGAAAATGCCGGCGGCCAAGGCCGGCAGGGCCAACCCGGTGCGGCCAAGGACCGCCCCGGTCACCAGCCCCGCCCCGGCCTGGGAAGCCACCACGCCGCAGCCGGCCAGGAAGAAGTAGGACACCAGCGTGGCCCGCAAGGCGTCGCGGGGCAGCCCCAGCCGGCTCATCCAGGCCACGATGGGCGGGCCGTTGATGCCGATGGCCCCGCCCATGCCTCCGGCCACCAGCCCGGCCAGCACGCCCCAGCCACGCCCCCGGCCGGCCGTGGACGCCTGCGCGCCGGGCCGACCCTGCATGATCACGAAGACGAGAATCGCCGCAGCCAACGCAAGCTTCAGCCAATCGCCGGAAATGACGCGCAAAATGTACGCCCCAAACGGCATGGCCGGCAGGGACGAGAGGATGAGCAGCCCGAGCAGGCCGCGCCGCACATGGCCGCGCAGCCGGATGATCATGACGAGGTTGAGCGTCACGGCCAGGGTGGTGCACACCGGCACCGCCACCTTGAGATCAAGGACAAGGGCCAGGATGGGCAGGGCCACCAGGGTCGAGCCGAAACCGGCCAATCCCTGGGTGAAGCCGCCGGCAAAGGCGGCCAGCCACAGCAGCGCGAGGTGAGACAACGCCATGATCCGTTTCCGTTCCTGTTCACGGCTGGGGCCGTGTTGCAAATTCCCAAACGTTGTCCGCCAGCCTAATCCGGTCTATTTTTCCTGGCAAACGCCTAATTCGGCACGCGAGGTTTCAAAAACATGCACATGCTCGACCCCTGGCAGCTCAAGGCCTTTCTGGCGGCGGCCTCGGCCGGGTCGCTGCGCCGGGCGGCCGAGGAACTGTCCCTGTCGCCTTCGGCCGTCACGGCCCGCATCAAGGCCCTGGAGCAGGCGGTCGGGATGCCCCTTTTCCACCGCACCGGCAACCGGGCCACGCTCACCGAACACGGCCGGCGGCTGGTCGGCTACGCCAGACGGCTGCTGGATCTCGAAGCCGAGGCCCGGCAACGGCTGGCGGGCGGCGGCGAGGACGGGCCGCAGCTCACGGTGCGGTTGTCGGAAAGCCTGGGGCTGGCCGTGCTGCCGGACGTGCTGGCCGCTTTTCGGGCGCGCCATCCCGGGGTGCGGTTGATCCTAGCCCAGCGTTCGGCGGCCGGGCTGGCCCGGGACCTGCGCCACGGGGTGGTCGACTGCGGCGTCATCCTCGGCCAGCCCTACGCCGCCGAGGGCATCGCCGCCACGGTCATCCACCGCGAACCGCTGGTCGCCATCGCGCCGCCGGAGGACGCTCTGGCCGGCCGAAATGCCGTCGGACCGGCCGATCTGCATGGCCGCGAACTCTTTGTCACGCCCCAGGTCTGGGGGCTTCGCGAACGGCTGGAGCAGGGGCTGGACCGGGCCGGAGCCGTGCCGGCCTCGGTGACGGAATGCGGCAGTCTGGCGCTTGTGGCGCGCTGCGTGGCGGCGAGGCTGGGGGTGGGGCTGGCTCCGAGGCTGGCGGCGGCGGCCTTGTCGGGCGGCGGCGAGCTGGCGCTTCTCCCCTGGGCCGAGGCCGGCTTCACGGCGGCGGTGACGGTGATGCGGCTGGCCGGCCGCGACCCCGGGCCGGCCGAAACGGCCTTTCTCGATTGCCTCGGCGCGGCCATCGCCCAAGCTTCCCCCCAACGCCCCTAAGCCCTCCCCTTTACCCCTTTTCCCCCTATCGGGGGGGCCGGGGGCACTCTTCCGCCTTCACCTCTTCCTTCTTCTCCTCCACCCCCCGCGCCTCGGCGCGGCTGGACAGGTACTTGGCCATGGGCGGGGCCAGGAGCACGACCAGGAAGAAGCGCATGGTCTGCATGGTCATGACCACGGCGAAGTCCACGCCTGGGGAGCTGGCGGCGATGACGGCCACGGAGTCCATGCCGCCGGGGCTGGCGGCCAGGTAGGCGGTGAGCGGGTCCATGCCGGTGGTCTTGGCCAGCAGCCAGGACAGCCCGCCGCAAAAGGCGATGAGCGCCAAGATGCCGACGAGGATGGCCGACACGGCCCGGGCGGCGTAGAGGGCGATCTTTTTGGTGAACCCCAGGCCCACCCGCCAGCCGATGCCGGCGTAGGCGGCGGCCAGCAGCCAGGGCGGCAGGTCGATTTCGACGAGTCCGGTCAAACGCAGAGCCGCGCCCAGGAACATGGGGACCAGCATGGCGCCGCCGGACAGGCGCGTGCGAAGGCCGGCCAGCGTGCCCAGGCCGATGAGTCCCAGGGCCGGAGCCAGGCCGGCGGTGAGCGGCGGCAGCCAGTCCGTGGCCTGGTGCGGCGGGGCGCTGCCGCCGGCCGCCCGGGCGACCACGGTGGCGGCCAGGGCCACGCACAGCACGCGCAGGTATTGCATGAAGGCGACGAGCCGGGCGTCGGCCCCGCAGGCGTCGGCCATAACCACCATGGCGGCGGCCCCGCCCGGGGAAGCGCCCCAGATGGCCGTGGTGCCGGGCATGACGCGCAGGCGGCACAGGACCAGCCCCATGGCGGCGCTGGCCGCGATGCCGGCCAGGATGACCAGGGAAAACAGGTGCCAGTGGGCCAGGAATTCGGGCAGCACGGCCGGGGAGGCGGCCCGGGCGATAAGGCAGCCGACGACGGCCTGGGCCAGGACGAAGGGCGCGTCGGGCAGGCGGATGGACGCGCCGCCAAGGGCCACGGCGATGCCGGCGACCATGGGGCCGAGCAGCAGGGCGGCCGGCAGCTCCAGGGCGGAAAAGCCGGCGGCCAGCAAAACGGTCAAGGCCAGCAGCCCAAGCCACTGGCCTTTTTTTCTCATGGATTGCGTCCCAGGCGTGCTTCCAAAGCTCACCCCTGCCCCCCTTTTCCCCGTATGGGGGGGCAGGGGGCCTCAGGCCCCCGGCCGCCGGAGGCACTCTTCTCTTACCCTGCCCTACTTCACCATACGGCCGATGCGGTCGAAGCGGATGTCGGAGGGGCCGTCCCAGGACCAGTAGATGACCCAGGCCTTGCCGCGGATTTTTTCCTTGTCCACGAAGCCCCAGAAGCGGGAGTCGTAGGATTCGTCGCGGTTGTCGCCAAGGACGAAGTATTTGCCGGCCGGCACGGTGATGGGGCCGAAGTTGTCGCGGCGCTGCTGGGCGTTCGGGTCGGTATGCTTGATGTAGGGTTCGACGAGCTTTTCGCCGTTACGGAAAAGCGCCTTGTCCTTCATTTCCACCACGTCGCCGGGCACGCCGATGATGCGCTTGATGAAATCCTTGGAGGTGTCTTCGGGGAACTCGAAGACGATGACGTCGCCCTGCTTCGGGTCTTCCAGCGGCATGATCACCTTGTCGGTGAAGGGGATGCGGGTGCCGTAGAGGAATTTGTTGACGAGCAGGTGGTCGCCGATGAGCAGGGTGTCGAGCATGGACCCCGACGGGATCTTGAAGGCCTGGACCACGAAGGTGCGGATGACGAAGGCCAGGATCAGGGCTACAGCCAGGGCTTCCAGGTATTCCAAGAGCACTTTTTGCCATCTCGGATTCATGGGCGCGGTTCCTTTTTGGTGGTGTTGGGGCGCGTCGCGAGGGCGCGCTCGGAAAAGGCGGAGGGGCCGGGACTAGTCGTCCCCGGCCCGCAGCGCGGCGAGGAAGGCTTCCTGGGGCAGTTCGACGTTGCCCATGCGCTTCATGCGCTTCTTGCCTTCTTTCTGTTTTTCCAAGAGCTTGCGTTTGCGTGTGATGTCGCCGCCGTAACATTTGGCGATGACGTTCTTGCCGACCGGGGCGTTGCGCTCGCGGGCGATGATTTTCGTGCCGATGGCGGCCTGGATGATGACCTCGAAGAGCTGGCGGGGGATGACCCGCTTGAGCCGCAGGGCCAGGGCCCGGCCGTAGTGGTAGGCGTTTTCGCGGTGGACGATGACGGCCAGGGCGTCAACGGGATCGCCGTTGATCATGATGTCGAGCTTGACCAGGTCGGAGGCCCGATAGTCCACGATTTCGTAGTCGAGGGAAGCATAGCCGCGAGTGGCGGATTTGAGGCGGTCGAAGAAATCGTAGACGATCTCGGCAAAGGGCAGCTCGTAGGTGATGATGACGCGGGTGGCGGTCAGGTAGCGCACGTCCTTTTGGATGCCGCGCTTTTCCTCGCACAGCTTGAAGACACCGCCCACATACTCGTTGGGGGTGTGGATCTCCAGGCGGGCGAAGGGCTCGTAGAGGGCGGCGATCTCCTGGATCTTGGGCAGCTTGCTGGGGTTGTCCACGGGGATGACCGCGCCGGAGAGGGTCTCGACCTTGTAGACCACCGAGGGGGCGGTGGCGATGAGGTTGGCGCCGAACTCGCGTTCCAGGCGTTCCTGGATGATCTCCATGTGGAGCAGCCCGAGGAAGCCGCAGCGGAAGCCGAAGCCCAGGGCCTGGGAGGTCTCGGGCTCGTAGGTGAAGGCGGCGTCGTTTAAGCGCAGCTTTTCCAGCGCGCCCTTCAAGACCTCGTACTCGGCGGCGTCCACGGGGTAGAGGCCGCAGAACACCATGGGCTTGACCTCTTGGAATCCCGGCAGGGCCTCGGCGGCGGGATTTTCGGCCAGGGTCACGGTGTCGCCCACCCGGGCGTCGGTGAGGGTCTTGATGTTGGCGCACAAGAAACCGGCTTCGCCCGGGCCAAACGACGGGATGTCGACCGGGCCGGGGGAAAACGCGCCCAGGCGGATGACCTCGAAATCGGCCCCGGTGGACATCATGCGGATGCGCTGGCCCAGGCGGACGGAGCCTTCCATGACGCGGAACAGCACCACCACGCCCTGGTAGGAATCATACCAGGAATCGACGATGAGCGCTCGTAACGGCGCGTCGGCCTCGCCCTTGGGCGGCGGGATACGGGCGATGATCTGTTCGAGCACGGCCCCGACGTTGGCCCCGGTCTTGGCCGAGACGGACACGGCGTCGGCGCAAGGGATGCCGATGGCCTCCTCGATGTCCTTTTTGACGGCCTCGGGGTCGGCGCTGGGCAGGTCGATCTTATTGAGGACCGGAATGATTTCCAGGTCGTTGTCCAGGGCCAGGAACACGTTGGCCAGGGTCTGGGCCTCGACGCCCTGGGTGGCGTCCACGACAAGGAGCGCGCCTTCGCAGGCGGCCAGGCTGCGGGAGACTTCGTAGGAGAAATCGACGTGGCCCGGGGTGTCGATGAGATTTAAGATGTAGTCCTTGCCGTCGGCCGCTTTATAAGGAATGCGGACGGTCTGGGCCTTGATGGTGATGCCGCGTTCGCGTTCGAGGTCCATGCGGTCGAGGTACTGCTCGCGCATTTCCCGGGCGGTGATGACGCCGGTGATTTCGAGTATGCGATCGGCCAGGGTGGATTTCCCATGGTCGATGTGGGCAATGATGCTGAAATTTCGGATGCGGGACGTGTCCATTCGGGGGGTGCCTTTGCGGAAGCGCGCGATTGATCGAACCGCCTCATAATGGAAGCCGTGTCCAAGGTCAATGCGGCGCGGGAAACGCGTCGGGGCGGCGGCAGTGGCCGGACAAAAAATCCGCCTGCCGGCGAGGCTGGCGGGGACATTTTCGTGGCCTTTGACACATTTTTCACTTGGTATTCCCCTGGGGCTGGTGTATGAATGGAACCCACTCAAGGGGACAACCGGTTCCGGAAAATCGCCGGCCCCCTTTGAAACGCGGAAACTTTAACAAAATCACCGGTAAGGAGGCTTTACATGTCCAAATTGGTTCCGCCGCATGGAGGCAAAGGCCTGGTCATCCGTCTGATGGAAGGCGCTGCCAAGGAAGCCGAACTGAAGAAGGCCGCTGGCCTCAAGAAAGTGCAGATCACCGCCCAGGAAAAGGGCGACCTGATCATGATCGGCATCGGCGGCTTCTCGCCGCTGGAAGGCTTCATGACCAAGGCCGACTGGAAGAGCTCCGTTGAGAAGATGACCCTGGCCGACGGCACCTTCTGGCCCGTCCCGGTCGTCCTGGCGGTGACCAAGGAAGAAGCCGCCGGCATCAAAGAGGGCGAGGAAATCACCCTCGAGCGCAACGGCGAAATCTACGCCACCATGAAGGTCACCGAGAAGTTCGAGCTGACCGAAGCCGACAAGAAGTGGGAATCCGAGCTGGTCTACAAGGGCGCCGGCGACGACTCCGCCGACGACAAGTTCTGGAAGATCGCTCTTGACGACCATCCGGGCGTCAAGATGGTCATGGAGCGCAAGGAAGTTTGCCTGGCCGGCCCGGTCAACGTGCTGTCCGAAGGCGAATACCCGACCAAGTACAAGGGCGTGTACCTGCGTCCGGCCGAAACCCGCGCCATGTTCGACGAGCGCGGATGGGCCACCGTCGCCGCTCTGCAGCTGCGCAACCCCATGCACCGCTCCCACGAGTACCTGTGCAAGATCGCCATCGAAGTTTGCGACGGCGTCATCATCCACTCGCTGATCGGCAACCTGAAGCCCGGCGACATCCCGGCCGAAGTCCGCGTGAAGTGCATTGACACCCTGTGCAAGTACTACTTCGTGGAAAAGAACGTCATCCAGGGCGGCTACCCCCTCGACATGCGTTACGCCGGTCCCCGCGAAGGCCTGCTCCACGCCACCTTCCGCCAGAACTACGGCGTCAACAAGATGATCATCGGCCGTGACCACGCCGGCGTCGGCGACTTCTACGGCATGTTCGAAGCCCAGGAAATCTTCGACCGCATCCCCAAGGGCGGCAAGCCCGGCCAGGCTCTGCTGTGCGAGCCCCTGAAGATCGACTGGACCTTCTACTGCTACAAGTGCGACGGCATGGCCTCCCTGCGCACCTGCCCGCACACCAAGGAAGACCGCGTCATCCTGTCCGGCACCAAGCTGCGCAAGATGCTGTCCGAGGGCGGCGAGATCCCCGACCACTTCGGCCGTGACGAAGTCCTCGTGATCCTGCGCGAGTACTACGAAGGTCTGACCGAGAAGGTCGAGATCAAGATGCACGGCGCTGCTTCCGGCGACTCCGCCAAATAAGCAGTCCGCGCAATCGATCCGATTGCTCCGGGGGGACGCGCAAGCGTCCCCCCGTTTTTTTGGCTCAACGCCCTGACGGCCCGAGGCATTGCGGCCACGCCGGACGGCACGCGCAAGCCCACCGCCGCGCAACCACGGCACTACGCCGCCACCGCTCGCTGACCGTGGTTTCCCGGCGGCAAGGCTGTTGACACCCTCGGGCGAGTCCTCTACAGTTCGAAACATGTCGAACACTGCGCCAGAACGCAGCGAGCAGGAACTGGAAGACGCGGCCCGCATGTTCAAGGCCCTTTCCAACCCGCATCGTCTCCGCATCTTCAAGACCCTTTCCACGTGCTGGGCCGGCCAGGTCGTCACGGGACCGGCCGAGAACTTCAGCAATTGCCAGCGGGAATTCGCCGAACGCCTTGGCCTTGCGCCATCCACCGTCTCCCACCATTTCAAGGAGTTGCGGCAGGCAGGCCTCATCCACATGAAACGCGACGGCAAAGACATGCTGTTCTGGGTGGACGACAACGCCGTCAAAGCCCTGCGCGCACTCCTGGACGGGTAGTTTTTTTTGGCCTTTTGTTCGAAAGATTTCGAAATCTAAACATCAAGAAGGGTAAACATGAAGGTCGTCACCATTCTGGGAAGCCCCAGAAAAAAGGGCAATTCCAGCTCCATCGCCCGGGCGTTCTCGGAGAAGGCGCAGTCGCTGGGGGCCGAGGTTATCAACTATCACCTCAACACCATGCAATTCAGGGGATGCCAGGGCTGCATGGCCTGCAAGGAAACCCTCGAACACTGCGTCCTGCGGGACGATCTCACCGAGGTGCTCGACGCCATCCATGGGGCCGACGTCCTGGTCATGGCTTCCCCGGTCTACTACCACAACGTCTCCGGGCAATTTAAGACTTTCCTCGACCGCACGTTCTCCTTTTTGAAGCCGAACTTCTTCGGCCGTCCCGATCCCTGCCGGCTGCCCCCGGGCAAGAAAGCCCTGCTCATCTTCTCGCAGGGCCAGGGAGAAGAGGCGTACCAATACCTGACCGAGCAGTATGCGTTCTTCATGAAGGCGTACGGCATGGACCCGCCGCGATTCATCCGGGCCGTCGGGCTCAGTGAATCCTCAACCGCCAAGGACAGGCAGGCCTTCACGGAAGAAGCCCAGGCCCTGGCGCGGGAATGGTGCGAAGGGGAGACGGGGCGCTGAAAACGTCTCCGGGAGCCCCATGCTGCCGCCGCGCCACGGCTGCGGCGGCGCGTTGCAGCGGGAAATTCCAAAAGGCTTCGGTCCCCTTGGAGCAACGAGAGGAACGCTTATGATCATCGCGATCGTCAAGGCGACCATTCTGGAGAATGCGCACGAGAGGCTCAGAAAGGTCGCGGACATCCTGCAACACACGTATGCCGCGCACGAGGAAGGGTGTGAGCAATACGAGTCGTTCATCGACAAGGACACCTTCCTCACCATTGAGCGCTGGAGCTCGCAACAGGCTCTGGATGCGCACCTGAAAAGCGCGCATGTGGCCACGTATGTGCCGCAATTACGAGCCTGCGTCGTCGACGGGGCCTTTGCCGTGCAATGCATCAAGAGCGATGACGTTTCCTTTATGACGCTCTAAACCGCGCCCAAGGCGCATCTGGTCCTGGCGGCCAGGGAACAGGTGCGGACGTTTCCTTTGTCATGACGCTCCACGCCGCGTCCCCTGGCCGCCTCCCGTGCCCGGCGGCCACGGCCGCTCCTGGCCGGCCGACGCCGCCATGGCCCGCGCCGGCCTCCCGCCGTTGTCACCGGCGTCACCCAAACGCCGCCGCAAAGGCTCGCCACGGCCCCCGCCGCCCCTTGCCGCAGGCCGCCGATCCTTGTACCTTTCCCCCATGTCCTTCCTCGCCGACCTGCACATTCATTCCCGCCATTCCCGGGCCACCAGCAAAGGCCTCACCCCCCGCTGCCTGGCCGCCTGGGGCGAAGTCAAAGGCCTGGACGTGGTCGCCACCGGCGACTTCACCCACCCCGGCTGGCTGGAGGAACTCAAGGCGTCGCTCACCCCCGGCGACGACGGGCTGCTGCATCTCACCGACCCGGCCGGACTGGCCAAGGAAATCCCCTGGCTGCCCGAGACGCGCTTTGCCGGCTCGACCCGGTTTCTGCTCTCGGCCGAGATCAGCTCCATCTACAAGCGCGGCGGCAAGGTCCGCAAAGTCCACAACCTGCTCTACGCGCCAAGCTTCGAGGCGGCCGAGCGCTTAAACGCCAAGCTGGCCAAGGTCGGCAACCTGACCTCCGACGGCCGGCCCATCCTGGGCCTGGACAGCCGCCACCTGCTGGAACTGACGCTGGAGACCGATCCCCTGTGTTTCCTCGTGCCGGCCCATATCTGGACGCCCTGGTTTTCGCTTTTCGGCTCCAAGTCCGGCTTCGATTCCATCGAAGAATGCTTCGGCTCGCTGTCGCGGGAAATATTTGCCATGGAAACGGGCCTGTCCTCGGACCCGGACATGAACTGGACGCTGTCGGCCCTGGACCGCATCCGGCTCATCTCCAACTCCGACGCCCATTCCGGCGAGAAACTCGGCCGGGAATGCAACCTCTTCACCGGCCCGGCTTCCTACACCGGCATCTTCGACGCCCTGCGCGGCAAGGCCGGCGAAACGGCCTTTGCCGGCACGGTGGAATTCTTTCCCGAGGAAGGCAAATACCACCTCGACGGCCACCGCGACTGCGGCGTGGCCATGGAACCGGCCCAGGCCAAGGCCCTGGGCTGCCTGTGCCCCAAATGCGGCAAGCCGCTGACCCTGGGCGTGCTGCACCGCGTCCTGGAACTGGCCGACCGGGAGACGCCGATGCGCCCGGACGGCGCGCCGGGCTTCACCTCGCTTATTCCCCTGGATGAAGTGGCCGGCGAGGTGCTGGGCGTGGGGCCCAAGACCGGCAAGGTCAAAAATCTCCTGACCACCCTTTTCGCCCGCTTCGGCACGGAAATCGCGGTCCTTCGCGACGCGCCGGTGGAGGACCTGCGCCGGGTCCATCCGGCCCTGGGCGAGGCCGTACGCCGGATGCGCCAGGGGCAGGTGTCGCGCCAGGCCGGCTACGACGGCCAGTACGGCCGTATCACCGTGTTTTCCGACGAGGAGCGCCGGGATTTGAAGGCCGGCCGCTTCCGGGCCGGCGCGCCCATGGCCCGGCCGGCCGCCCGGGAGGCCGACGCCGCCGGTCCCGACGGCGACGCCCCGGCCGAACCTCCCCCCGCCCCGTCCCTGGCC
>JAEZMB010000280.1 GCA_023435825.1 Pseudomonadota bacterium
CCCCCCCCCCCCCCCCCCCCCCCCCGGGGGGGGGGGGCCCCCCCCCCAAATCTTCTAGTCTTCCTGCCCGGCGACCAGCCGCGCCCGCAGGTGGGCGGCGAGCAGGTCCTGGCTGACCGTTTCCTGGCCGCCGGCCCGCATGTTCTTGACCACCACCGTGCCGGCGGCCAGTTCGTCGGAACCCAGCACCAGGCAGAAGACCGCGCCGGACTTGTCGGCGGCGCGCATCTGGCTTTTGGCGCTCTTGGCGGCGTAGGGCGCTTCGCCGGCAAAGCCGGCGGCGCGCAGTTCCTGGGCCAGGAGCAGGCCGCGTTCCAGGCCTGTGGCGTCAAGCACCACCAGGGCGAAATCCGGGGCCGGTTCGGCCTTTTTGTCGATGAGAAGGGCCAGGCGCTCCATGCCGCAGGCAAAGCCCACGCCCGGCACGTCCGGGCCGCCGATGGAGTGGACCAGCCCGTCGTAGCGGCCGCCGCCGGCCACCGACGACTGGGAGCCGATGTCGCCGGAGACGATCTCGAAGGTGGTGCGCACGTAGTAATCCAGGCCGCGCACCAGGCGGGGGTTGAGCGTATAGGCCAAACCCGCGCCGTCCAGCACCCGGCGCACGGCGGCGAAGTGGTCGGCGCAGTCCGGGCAGAGGTGGTCGGTGATTTTGGGCGCGTCGGCGGTGAATTCCTTGCACTGGGGCACCTTGCAGTCCAGCACCCGCAGGGGGTTGCTGAGCTTGCGGCGCATGCAGTCCTCGCAGAGCTGCTCCTTGTGCATGCCTTTGAGGAATTCGCGCAGGGTGTCGAGAAAGACCGGGCGGCAGGCCTTGCAGCCCAGCGAATTGAGTTCGATGACGAGATTTTTAAGCCCCAGCGCCCGCAGGTACTGGTCCAGCATGAGCAGCACCTCGGCGTCAAGCAGCGCATCGGGCGAGCCCACGGCTTCCACGTCGATCTGGTGGAACTGGCGCATGCGCCCCTTTTGGGGCCGCTCGTAGCGGAACATCGGGCCGTAGGCGAAATACTTGGCCAGCCCTTCGGAAGCACGGCCGTCCTCGACCAGGGCGCGCATGACGCCGGCCGTGGCTTCGGGGCGCAGCGTCAGGGAGCGGCCCTTGCGGTCCGGGAAGGTGTACATTTCCTTTTGGACCACGTCGGTCTCTTCGCCGATGGAGCGGCAGAAAAGTTCGGTGCGTTCCAGCACCGGCACGCGCAGTTCCTTGTAGCCGTAGCGGGAAAACACCTGTCGGGCGGTTTCCTCGATAAAGGAAAAGACCGTGGAATCGGGCGGAAAAAGATCGGCAAAGCCCTTGATTTTCTGTATTTTATCCATGAAATCCGCCGGGGTGGAAGGTTCTTCGCGCAGGTCAAAAAGACAGGCTAGCTTAGATGACCGGGCCGGCGTTGTCAAAAGCCGGACAGGCAGCCGGCGCACACCCCGGCCCGAAAGGCCGGCAAGGGCGTCACCACCGGCTCCCGGGTGAGCCTCACGGCGCAGGCGCAGATAGCCCCCACCGGCAGCGGCAACATCCAGGAATTGAGCTGCCGCCAGGGCGCGGCCTCGCGCCAGGTGGACTTGGGGCCGACCAGCACCGACCCCATCCGCAGGGGCCTGGGACCGAGGTTTTGGCGCACCAGCCGCGACAGGCCCCAGGGCGTGAACCAGCAGGCGTGGCGCAACAGCTTGCCCGTGGCCCCGGGCCACAGCTTGCAGGAGACGCCGTAGCACGAGGCGCGGTTCAAAAAGCCCACCAAGACGGCCTTGCGGGCCACTCGGGCGGCCTCGCGCAGCACCAGCCCCGGATCGGGGCAGAATTCCAGCACGGTCAAAAGCACCGCGAAATCAAACTGCTTGTCGTCAAAGGGCAGGTGCCCGGCGTCGCCCAGGTGCAGATCGGCCTTGTTGCCCAGCCGCTCCCGGGCCTCTTCGAGCATGTGGGGCGAGGCGTCCAGGCCCGTAACGTCGAAGCCGGCCTGATGCAGGGCGTCCAGAAAGACGCCCGTGCCGCAGCCGATTTCCAGCAGCCGCTGGCCCCGGCGCGGCCAAGCCGCGGTCATGCGCTCCAACAGGCGCATCTCGCGGCGCAGGGCAAAGGCCCCCGGCTCGGTCTGGAACCAGGCGTCGTAGCGCCGGGCGGTTTCCTTGTCCCACATGTGCATGTCCGTGCGGTCAGGTGTTGCCGCTTTGGCTCTGCCAGCGCCCCGAAAGCGGGGCATCGGCCGACGGCGGGGCTGCCGTCATCGGCCCGGAGCGCGCCTCGGTACGGACCGAAGGCGCTCTCCAGACTCCAGGCCGCCACGTGCCACGTCCACGAGCCACGCCGAGGCGGCTGGCGGGCAACACGCGCAACCCGTAAACGTTTCTCACCAAATACGGCCGTATTTGGTGAGGAACGCAAGGCTACTTCGCCGCCGGGTCCTTGTAGACCGCGCCCTGGGCGGCGGACTTGACCAGGGAGGCATAACGCCGCAGCAGCGGCGATTCGATGACTTTCTCGGGCGCGACGACCGAGGCCCGGCGCGCTTCCAGTTCGGCCGCGTCCACCAGGACATTGAGCTTGCGGGCCGGGATGTCCACTTCGATGCTGTCGCCGTCGCGAATCAGCGCGATGGGGCCGCCCTCGGCCGCCTCGGGAGAGACGTGGCCAATGGCCGCGCCGCGCGTGCCGCCGCTAAAGCGCCCGTCGGTGATAAGGGCCACGGATTCCCCAAGGCCCATGCCCATGATGTTGGAGGTGGGCGAGAGCATCTCGCGCATCCCCGGGCCGCCTTGCGGGCCTTCGTAGCGGATGACCACCACGTCGCCGGCCTTGATCTCGCCGCCAAGGATGGCCTTGTTGGCCGCTTCCTCGCCGTCGAACACCCGGGCCGGGCCGGTGTGGCGCATCATCGAGGGGGCCACGGCCGACTGCTTGACCACCGCGCCGTCCGGAGCCAGGCTGCCGCGCAAAATCGCGATGCCGCCCTCGTTGGCGTAGGGCTCCTTGGCCCGGATGACGTCGAAGTTTTTGACCCGCGCCTTGAGGTCGGCGAGGTTCTCGCCAAGCGTCTTGCCGGTGGCGGTCATGACGTCGAGATGCAAAAGCCCCCGCTTGGCCAGCTCGGACATGACGGCCGGGATGCCGCCGGCCCGCTCCAGGTCGTCGAGGTAGTGCTTGCCGGCCGGGGAGAGCTTGCACAAGTTGGGGGTCTTGCGCGAGACGGCGTCGAAAATGTCGAGGGTCAGCGGCAGCCCGGCCTCGGCAAAGACCGCCGGCAGATGCAGCACGGTGTTGGTGGAGCAGCCCAGGGCCATGTCCATGGTCACGGCGTTTTCGATGCTCTTGGCCGTGACGATGTCCCGGGGGCGGATGTTTTTTTCCAGCAGATCCATGATCCGCATGCCGGCCGTCTTGGCCAGGCGCACCCGCTTGGCCGACACGGCCGGGATGGTGCCGTTGCCGGGAAGCCCCAGGCCCACGGACTCGGACAGGCAGTTCATGGAGTTGGCCGTGAACATGCCCGAACACGAGCCGCAGCCGGGACAGGCGTTTTCCTCAAGCTCTTCCAGCTGATCCTCGTTGATGGCCCCGCGCTTGAACTTGCCCACGGCCTCGAACACATCGATGAGGTCGAAGCTGCCCTCGGAGGTGGTGCCGGCCAGCATGGGCCCGCCACTGACGATGACGGCCGGAATGTTGAGCCGCAGCATGGCCATGAGCATCCCGGGCACGACCTTGTCGCAGTTGGGGATGCACACCAGCGCGTCAAAGGGATGGGCGCTGGCCATAATCTCGATGGAATCGGCGATGATCTCGCGGCTGACCAGGGAAAAGTGCATGCCGGCATGGTTCATGGCCAGCCCGTCGCATACGCCGATGACCGGGAATGTCATGGGCGTGCCGCCGGCCAGGCGGATGCCGGCCTTGACCGCTTCGGCGATGGTGTTCAAATGGATGTGGCCGGGCACGACCTCGTTGGCGGAATTGACGACGCCGATAAGCGGGCGGCGCATTTCTTCCTTGGTCAGGCCCAGGGCGTAGAGCAATGAACGGTGAGGGGCTTTCTCAAGCCCGGACTTGAAAAGCGAGCTGCGCATGACGATGTCCTTGGCGGAGGGTTGTCCGGCTTTTGGCCGCGACCCCAAGTTTCCCACATTCACCGGCCGGCTGGCAAGCGCCCGGCCCTGAGGCCTTCCCGCCCATGCGCATCGTCACCCTGCACCACATGGGCTTTGCCCCCATCCTGCGCAAGCTCGGCCACGACGTGCTGACCGTCAGCGGCATGGCCAGCGCCGACGTGCGTCTGGCCGAGCCGATGACCGCCGCGAAATTCCTGGAGGTCCTGGGCGCTCGCGGTTTCAGGCCCGATCTCGTCCTGTGGTACGACGCCTGCCAGCCGCCCTGGGTGTTCGGCTTCGAGCGCCTGCCCTCGGTGGTCATCGGCTATTCCGTGGACCAGTACATGCACCCCTGGCACGTGCCCTACAGCGCCGCCTTCGACGCCGTGCTGGTGGCCCAGAAGGATTACCTGCCGCTTTTTACGGACTCGCCGACCGGCCGGCCGGCCCAGTGGCTGCCGCTTTTCTGCGATCCGGCCCGGGACCTGGACCCGGGAAGGGAGCGCGACATCCCGGTGTCGTTCGTCGGCACCCTCGACGGCGCGGCCAACCCGGGGCGCAAGCCGTTTCTCGACGCCTTCAAGACCGTTGCGCCGCTTTTCTGCAAGCAGGGCGCGTACGCCCCCATCTTCGGACGCAGCCGGATCGTGCTCAACCAAAGCGCGGCCGGGGAACTCAATTTCCGCCTGTTCGAGGCCATGGCCTGCGGCGCGGCCGTGCTCACCGAGGCCACCGGCAACGGCCTGACCAAGCTCTTCACTCCCGGAACCGACATCCTGACCTACCCCCGTGGCGACGCCAAGACGGCCGCCGCCACGGCCCAGGCCGCCCTGGCCGATCCGGCCGCCCTGGCCGCCCTGGCTGCCGCCGGCAAACGCCAAGTGCTGGCCAACCATACCCTGGTGCAACGCGCTCGGCGCATCATCGCCCTGGCCGAGGAACTGGCCGCCGCCGGCGCGCCGGCCAGACGGCTGGGCGCCATAAGCGCCGTGGACGCGGAGCTGCGCAAGGCCTACGCCATGCTCGCCACCGATGGACAGTTGCCGCTGCCGCTGGAGGTGCGGGAAATGTTTCTGAGGATGGCGGGGGGATTGCAATAAGAGAAGATGCCTCCGGCGGGGGGGGGGGGGGGGGGGGGGGGGGGGGGGGGGGGGGGGGGGGGGGGGGGGGGGGGGGGGGGGGGGGGGGGGGGGGGGGGGGGGGGGGGGGGGGGGGGGGGGGGG
>JAEZMB010000298.1 GCA_023435825.1 Pseudomonadota bacterium
CCCCCCCCCCCCCCCCCCCCCCCCCGCCGCCGGAGGCATCCCCCTATGGCGACCCTTAGAAAAACATGTCGCGCTTGCCGTGTTCGATGTCTTGCAGACGCTCGATGGTCAGGTCGCGGATGCCGTCCTTGCTGATGGTCGACAGCGCTTCCTGGATGCGCTGTTCGCCGATGGCCCGGGTTTCGGGGTCGGCGTAGTCGATGAGATATTCCTTGAAGGTGAGCAGGGCGTTGGGCAGGCAGACGTGCTGGATGGTCCCGTCCTTGGCCAGGCTCATGAACCGGTCGCCGGTGCGGCCCTGGCGGTAGCAGGCCGTGCAGTAGCTGGGAATGAAACCGCGTTCGCACAGCATCCGGATGACCTCGGCCGGGGAACGCTGGTCGCTGGGCTCGAACTGCTGGCCGTTGTTGGTGTTGCTGGTGGGTTCGTGGTCCTCGTGGACCTTCTGGTAGCCGCCAACGCCGGTGCAGGAGCCGGCGCTGATCTGGGAGACGCCGTAGTTGATGAGCTCGTCGCGGAAATCCGGGTCCTCGCGGGTGGACAGGATCATGCCGGTGTAGGGCACGGCCAGGCGGATGACGGCGATGATTTTTTTGAAGGCCTCGTCGGGCACGAGGTAGGGGAAGGTGTCGAGGTTGACGGCTCCGGCCGGGCGCATCCGGGGCACGGAGATGGTGTGGGGGCCGACACCGAAGGTCTTTTCCAGATGCTCGGCGTGCAGGAACATGGCCACGGTCTCGTATTTCCAGTCGTAGAGGCCGTAGAGTACGCCGATGCCCACGTCGTCGATGCCGCCTTGCATGGCCCGGTCCATGGCCGTGGTGTGCCAGTTGTAATCGTGCTTGGGGCCGGTGGGGTGCAGGGCCGCGTAGCGCTCGCGGTTGTAGGTTTCCTGGAAGAGGATGTAGGTGCCGATTTCGGCGTCCTTGAGCTTTTTGTAGTCCTCGACGGTGGTGGCGGCGATGTTGATGTTGACGCGTCGGATGGAGCCGTTGCCGTCCTTGATGCTGTAGATGGCCTTGATCGCGTCGGTGACGTATTCGATGGGGCAGTTGAGCGGGTCCTCGCCGGCTTCCACGGCCAGACGTTTGTGACCAAGGGACTCGAGAATCTCCACTTCGCGCCGGATCTCGTCCATGGTCAGGCGCTTGCGCAGCTGTTCCTTGTTGCTGCGCTTGTAGCCGCAGTAGACGCAGTTGTTGATGCAGTGGCTGGAGATGTAGAGCGGCGCGAAAAGCACGATGCGTTTGCCGTAGATGGCTTCCTTGACCTGTTTGGCGGCCCGGAACATCCGATCGAGCAGGGCCGGGTCGGAAACTTCGAGGAGCACGGCCACTTCCTCGGCGTTAAGTCCCTTGTAGTCCAGGGCCTTGTCGATGATGGCGGTCACGGCGTCGGGGTTGGCGGCCAGGGTCTTGGCATTGGAAAGGGCCGCGTGGATGCGGTCGTCGTCGATGAAGGCGTCCGAGGAACGCTGGGATTCGTCAATCATGTTGGGCCTCCTTGCCAAGCGTCTTGCTTGTCAGGGCGGATTTGACGGTTACGCCGGGAATATTCCCGAGTCTGCCGGTAAGCGAACCGATCTCATCGGTTGTGCCTTCGATAATCAGCGAGACGACGCCGGCCTGGTATTCCGGCTTGGGGATGCCCATGCGGCCGAGTACGATGTGGCCGTGGTCGCTGATGACGGCGTTGACCTTGTCCGAGACGTGCTTGGGGTCCTCGATGACGATGCCGACCACGCCGATGCGCCTGTTCATGGGGTCTCCTTTGGGGCAATAAAAAACGCCTTTGTTTCCCATGGGAAAACAAAGGCGTCGGTCTGCGGCTGATTCATGGCGTCCCCCTTCGGCGCAGGGAGGCGTCCCCTTGCCGTCAGATCGCGATATGGTGTCGTTGCCTTCGCGCCAGGACCC
Source organism: Pseudomonadota bacterium (assembly GCA_023435825.1). Taxonomy (GTDB): domain Bacteria; phylum Desulfobacterota; class Desulfovibrionia; order Desulfovibrionales; family Desulfovibrionaceae; genus Solidesulfovibrio. The sequence goes on from JAEZMB010000298.1 coordinate 1,917, forward strand.
AAACAGCCCCAGTGCGGCAGCACGTCGAACATGCCTGAAGTGGTTTCTGGAGGCAAGCATTGTTTGCGGGGGTACAGCCGAAGGCGGCCATGGGGTGGCGGCGTGAGGGCCGCAGCCTGGTAAATGGTGTATGTGGAATTGTTTTTGTATGGTATTTCCTTTTTCTTGCGGTATTAACGATGTATGATAGGAGTAGTGCCGATCAATGGATTGCATTGTTGAAGGATGAAACAAAAAATGGTTGATAAGATAACTGATATTTTTGGTAATGGTCGGCGTGACGCCTTTGTCGATGGTTGTGATGACTGCGGAAATATTAAAATATCTTGTTCTTCATTGATGGTTGAAGGAACAGGCTTTGTTGTGTCCGATGGCGGAATGCGATTCTTGTTGGATAATAGCAGTGATATTGTTTTTGTCGTGGATCCTGATTCCGAGCGTATCGTTAAGTCGAGTCGGGCTGCCTGCGAGTTCTTGGGTTTCAGCCGCGAGCATATCGTTGGTAAGACGCTGTCTGTGCTGCATCCTGTGGAGGAACATGACGCCTGCCGCGAGTTGTTTCGGGCCTGCGTCACGGCGGCCGAAGCCGGAGCGCCGGGCCATAGCCCGGCCATGACGCTGGTGCGCCGGGACGGCGTGCGCGCCTCTTGCCGCTTGGCCGTGGCCATGCTGGGCTGGGGCGTGCGCCGGCTGGCCTGCTGCATGTATTCGAGTCCGGCCCTGCAGGGACTCATCGGCAGCGGCCTGCAGGACAGCGAGGCCTACTTCGCCCAGGCGTTGCCGCATATCGACGACGGGGCCTGGAGTTGGAATCCGGTCACTGACGAAATTTACCTGTCACGGCAATGGTTGCGTCTGCTCGGCTACGAGCCTGGGGATATCACGACCACCAGCGAGGTCTGCAATGCCCTGCTGCATCCCGATGACCGCGACCGGGTTTTGGGGGTGCTGGACGCCTGTGTGCGGGGCGAAAGATCCTCGTTTTCCCTGGAATACCGGCTGCTGGCCAAGGACGGTTCCTACCGCTGGCTTCATGGCCGTGGCGCGCCGGTCCATGACGGGGCCGGCCGGTTGACCCTGCTGACCGGCGCGACCACGGACATCACCCGGCGCAAGGAGGCCGAGCTGGCCCTGGCCCAGGCCCGGGACGCGGCCATGGCCGCGTCTCGGGCCAAGAGCGCCTTTCTGGCCAGCATGAGCCACGAGATTCGCACGCCCATGAACGTGATTCTCGGCATGGCCGAGCTGTTGGCCGAGACGTCGATCTCCTCGTCCCAGCGGCGCTACCTGGAGGCCATCGCCGGCTCCGGCCGGATGCTGTCCCAGCTTTTAAGCAATGTCCTGGATTTTTCCCAGATCGAGGCGGACCGGGTGTCGCTATTTCCCGAGGCCTTCGATCCGGCGGCCCTGGCCCGGGACGTGTGCGGTCTGGCCGGCGAGACGGCCGCCGGCAAGGGGTTGGACTTGCAGGTGCATACGGACCCGGCCCTGCCCGGCCGGCTGGTGGCCGATCCGCTGCGGGTGCGCCAGGTGCTGCTCAACCTCGTCTGGAACGCCGTGAAATACACCCAGTCCGGCCGGGTCACGGTTTCGGCCGCACCTTCTAACGGCCCGGACAGCCGGGAATTCGTCGTATTTTCGGTGCGCGACAGCGGTCCGGGCATCCCCTCCGAGGCCATGTCCCGCATTTTCGATCCTTTCTCCCAGGCCGACGCCGCGGCCCATCGCCGCCAGGGCGGGGCCGGGCTTGGGCTTTCCATCAGCCGGGCGCTGGCCCGGCTCATGGGCGGTGATGTCGTGGCGGAAAGCGCCCCCGGCGCAGGGTCGTGCTTTTCCTTCACCCTGCCGGCACTGCGAGCCGGCAGGCAGGGCGCGTCGGAACCATTGGTGGTTGCGGGTCTTTCCCCTTCGACGCGTCGGGAGACGGCGATGACGCATGGTGCAGCCGACAAGAAACGGCGCGTGTTGTTGGCCGAGGACTCCGAATCCAACCGGGAACTCATCGAGCTGTTTTTGGAGAACGAGCCGGTGGAACTTGTGTGGGCGCGCAACGGTTACGAAGCCGTGGCCGCCGTCACCGAGGCGCGGGAACCCTTCGACGCGGTGCTCATGGATGTGGAGATGCCGGTCATGGACGGGCTGGAGGCCACCCGGCTCATTCGCCGGCTGGAAACCGACCGGGGGGGCCGCCGCACGCCGGTGACTCTTCTCACCGCCCATGCCTTGTACGAATTCGAGAGCAAGGGCCGGGCAGCCGGTTGCGACGCCTTTTTGACCAAACCCATCCGTAAGGCCAAACTGTTGGAGCATCTGGGCGGACTGCTCGGCTGGACACTGGCTGAGTAAGGCCTGCATTCCAGCATGCCGTCCGCGATGGGGCGCACACGGTTCCTCCGGCGAGGCCGGGTGTTTTCTGGCGGGTTCAGGCGAGCAGGGAAGCGGGCATAAGCCGGGGCTATCGTCCAAACAAAACGGCCGGGGCACTGCCATGCCCCGGCCGTTTCGTTTGCGGTTGTCCCGAAGCTATTCGGGCACGACTTCGAGGACCGGATCGCCGTAGGGATCGACCACGGTCTTCTTGATGTTGAGGAGTTCCATCCAGCGCCGCACCGTGCCGACGATGACCACGGCCATGAGCGCCATGACGATGATGGCCAGGACGGCCAGCAGGTAGAGCCCCTTGGGGATGTAGTTGTTAAACACTTGGAGATAACCGGCCCAGAAGGTGATGACCACCATGGACAGGCCCGGCACGGCCGTCATCCAGGCATAACGCGCCTTGCCCATGCGGATGATCATGGTGGTGCCGATGAGGAGTCCCACGGCGGCCAGGAGCTGGTTGGACATACCGAACAGCGGCCAGATGGTGGAGATGTCGCCGGTGTAGACGAGGTAGCCCCACATGAAGGTGAAGATGGCCGAGGTGGACAGGATGCCCGGCATCCAGTGCTTTTCCTGGAACTTGGGGATCACCTGGCCGATCATCTCTTGGAGGAAGAACCGGCCCACGCGGGTGCCCGTGTCCACGGCCGTGAGGATGAACACGGCCTCGAACATGATGGCGAAGTGGTACCAGTAGTCCATCAGATGGTTCATGATGGGAATCGACGAGAAGATGTGGGCCATGCCCACGGCCAGGGACACCGCACCGCCGGGACGGCCGGTGATGTTTTCGCCAACGGCGGCGGAGAGCTGGGCCAGATCGACGGTGGCCATGCCCAGGGTGGCGAACACCTCGGGCTTGGTGTTGATGGCGAAGTAATCGGCCGGAACCAGCACACAGGCGGCGATAAGGGCCATGATGGCCACGAAGCCTTCCATGAGCATGGCCCCGAAGCCGACGAAGAGCAGGTTGTTCTCGTTATCGAGCATCTTGGGCGTGGTGCCGGTGCCGATGATGGCATGGAAACCCGACAGCGCGCCACAGGCGATGGTGATGAACAGGAACGGGAAGACCGCACCCGGGATGATGGGACCGCCGCCGCTGACGAACTTGGTGAGCGCCGGCATTTGCAAGTCGGGCCGGACGTAGAAGATGCCGATGGCCAGCATGGCGATGGTGCCGATCTTCAAATAGGTCGAAAGGTAGTCGCGCGGGCACAGGAGCAGCCAGACCGGCAGCACCGAGGCCACGAAGCCGTAGATGGGGATGGTCAGCGCGATGGCCGGCCGGGGCATGTTGAACAGCGGTCCCCAGGTGGGGCTGGCGGCCACGTAGGGGCCGATGAGGATGGCGACAAAAAGCAGACCCACGCCGATGATGGACGCGCCCAACACGTCGCCGTCACGCCACTTGTGGAGATAGACGCCCATGATGAGCGCGATGGGGATGGTGGCGAAGACGGTGAAGGTGCCCCAGGCGCTGTCGTGCATGGCGTTGACCACGGCGATGGACAGGCCGGCCAGGGTCAAAACGAGGATGAACAGCACGGCGAAACCGGCCACGGAGCCGGTGCCCTTGCCGATTTCCTGGGTGGCGATGTAGGCCAGGGAGCGGCCCTTGTGGCGCACCGAGGCGAAAAGCACCACCGTGTCGTGGACGCAGCCGGCCAGGACGCAGCCGATGAGGATCCACAGCGTGCCCGGCAGGTAGCCGAACTGGGCCGACAGCACCGGCCCGAGCAGGGGGCCGGCCGCGGCGATGGCCGCGAAGTGGTGGCCGAAGAGGACGTACTTGTTGGTCTTTACGTAGTCATGTCCGTCCGCCATCTTGATCGCCGGGGTGATCCGGTCGATCTTGGCTCCGAGCACCTTGCGGGTGAAAAACAGCCCGTAGAAGCGGTAGCCGATGGCGAAGACGCACAGGGCGGCGAAGACCAGGGTCATGGCGTTCATGCCAGCCTCCCGTGTTTGGGCCGCCCGGGGATCGGGCGGTCCGTTGCCGATGTTCGGCTCCGGGATGGCATCCCGGGCCGGCGACAACAAGATGCCGCGCGCCAAAGGGCGATTGTCGGGGGCGAAAGGGCGGTTTTACGGGGCGACGAACAGGTCGGACGGGGGCGCGGGCTGTGACGGCGTCGGCCCGGCGGAAACAGCGGCGTCCGGTGCGTCACGGATGTCCGGGACGGCCCGGACCGGGACGGCCGGCGGCGCGGCCGGCGGCGCGCGAAAGACGATGCGCGTGCCCTGGCCCGGAGCGCTTTCGATGCGCAGGGCGTAATCGTGGCCGAAAAGCTGCACCAGCCGCTGGTTGGTGTTGCGCGCGCCCACGCCTTCGGTGAGGGACCCGGCGGCGTCGGGCGAGAGGATGCGCGAGCGGGTCTCGGGCGACATGCCCAGGCCCTCGTCGGCCACTTCCACCCACAGATGCCCGTCCCGGCGGCGGGCCGAGACCGTTACCCGGCCGCCTTCGGGCCGGCCCTGCAAGCCGTGGCGCACGCTGTTTTCCACCAGGGGCTGGATGAGAAGCGGCGGCAGCAGCCAATCCTCGCAGCCGGGTTCGAGGTCGATTTCCGAAACGATGCGCTCGCCGAAGCGGGCTTGCTCGATGGCGAGATAGGAGCGCACCTGCTCCATCTCCTCGGACAGGCGGATCAGCCCCCGGGAGCTGTCGAGGTTGCGGCGCATGTAGCGGGCGAGGTCGAGCAGCAGTTCCCGGGCCTGGCCCGGGGCGGTGCGGCAAAACGAGGCAATGGTGTTGAGGGAATTGAACAGGAAATGCGGGTTGATCTGGGCCTGGAGCCGGCTTATTTCGGCATGGGCCAGGAGCTGGTTTTTGATGCCGATGTCTTCCAGTTCGAGCTGGGTGGAGAAGAGATCGGCCAGACCCTTGGCCAGCTCGAACAGGGGCTGGTCCAGGGGACGCTGCTTGGTGCCGTAGATTTTCAGGCAACCGCGGATGGCCGCGCCCTTGCGCAGGGGCACGATGATGGCTTCGCGCAGCGGACAGTCGGGCAGGGCGCAGCCGATGCTTTCCTGGTCGCGTAGGAACAGGGCCGCGCCGGATTCGTAGGACAGGCGCGTGGCCCGGGTGCGCCAGGGTTCGCCGGCCAGGTGGTGGTCCTGGCCGGCCCCGACATGGGCCAGGATGGTGCTGTCGCCGGTGATGGCCACGGCGGCGACGCCGGTTTCCTGGCGGATGATGGCGGCCGTGGCCTGGGCCGATTCCGGGGTCAGGCCGCCGCGCAGGTGGGGCACGGTCTGGCTGGCGATGGACAGGATGCGCCGGGCCTCGGTGGAGTCCTGGCGTTCGCGCAGGCTGCGCTGGAGCCGAAGCGCCCGGGTGAAGATGGCCGCGCCCATGGCGTTTATGACGATCATCGGCGCGCCGATGACCTTGACCAGTTCCAGGGCCTCGTCAAAGGGGCGCGACAGGGCCAGCACCAGCCCCATGTGGACGGTCTCGCCCACCAGCCCCAGGGCCATGGCCCAGCCCCAGTCCAGGGACTGGCCGGGAAAGCGCCGGGCGATGAGTCCGGCCGCCGCGCCTTCCAGGAATGTTGCCAGGGCGCAGGGCAGGGCGCTGAATCCCCCGACATCGATCAAGTAGCGGTGGCCGCCGGCAATAAGCCCGGCTCCGATGCCGACCACCGGGCCGCCGAAAAGCCCGGCGGTGATGACGCCCATGGCCCGCAGGTTGGCGTAGGAGTGGAACACGGCGTTGCCGGTGTAGGTGCCCAATATCCCGAAGACGCCAAAGAGCACGGTGACGGCGATCGTGGCCCAGGCCGGGCGTTTCTGGCCCAGGCCCATGCGCTCGAAAGGGGCCATGGTCATGATGGCGAAGCCGCCGGCCAAAAGCAGGCCGAAGCGCTGGGAGAGGTGGATAAAAAGCCCCGGGACTTCGGGGGTGAGGATGTCGAGGTTCATGGGGCCTCCGTCAGAGTCCCAGGCGTTCCTTGAAGTCGCGCACCCGGTTGCGGCTGACCGTTACCTCGGTGCGGGCCGGGTCGTTCATGACCAGCAGATATTTGCCGCCGACCCAGGGCGAGAGCTCGGCGATGCGCTCCAGATTGACCAGCACGGCCCGGTTGGCCCGGAAAAAAGGCTGGCCGGCCAGGCGTTCCTCGGCCCGGGTCAGGGTGGGGAAGCCGTGGCAGGGAAAGCGGCCCTGGTCGGTGAGCGCGCCCACGTCGCGGTCGTCGGCCTCGATGAGCACCACTTCGGCGGCGGGCAAAAGCGCGATGCGGCCGTGGCGCAGCACGGCCACCCGGGCAAGGCCCCCGCCGGCCCGGCCCAGGCCGGCCAGAAGCGAGCCCAGGGCGTCGGTGAGGCCGGCGCGCCCTTCGGCCAGCCGGCGGCGCACCCGGTCCAGGCTCACGGCCAGGCGCTCGGCGGCCACGGGCTTTAGCAGATAGTCCACGGCGTTTTGCTCGAAAGCGGCCACGGCGTATTGGTCAAAGGCGGTGACGAAGACAAAAAGCGGCACATGGGGCAGGCTGGCGGCCTCGGCCAGGACGTCGAAGCCGTCGCGGCCGGGCATGCGGATGTCGAGGAAAACGAGATCGGGACGAGAGACGGCCATGGCGGCCAGGGCGGCCTCGGCCCCGTCGGCCTGGCTGGCCTCGACGTCGGGGTGTTCGCCCAGCAGATAGGCCAGCTCGTCGCGAGCCGGTTTTTCGTCGTCAACGATAAGCGCGCGGATGCCCATAGCCCGTATCTAGCCCCGCCGCCATCCCCTGTCCAGCCAGCGCCGCCGCCACTTAACCCTTTTTCCCATATGGGGGGTCCGGGGGGCGCCGGGCCCCGGCCGCCGGGGGGCTGGTCGGGGTTTTTTATAACCCC
>JAEZMB010000048.1 GCA_023435825.1 Pseudomonadota bacterium
ACCCTCTGCCTGTATCTCGACAGCACCTTCTTTATATATAGGAGTGATCCTTAAGTTCTCAATATGCGTTTTTGGCACGTCCTCGCACCAGACCGTTTGCCAAATGCCGCTTTGGCCGGTGAACCAGATGCCGCCGCGCTCCATTATCTGCTTACCGTAGGCCTCATCGCCGCCGTCGCTAAAATCCTTTACCGCCACCGTCAATGTAAACGTACCGCCGTTTGCGGCATCCGTGATATCGAAAGAAAAAGGCCAATACCCGCCCGAATGCTCCCCAAGAAGCGTATTGTTGCACCACACGCGGCAAAATTGGTCCACCGCACCGAAATGCAGCAAACGACGCTTTCCGTTTGGCAAGCTTTCCATTTGAATTTGCCTGCTGTACCAAAGCGTTTGGCCGCTCAAAAGCTGCCTTCCAACGCCTGAAAGCAGGCTTTCGGGGGAAAACGGCACCAATATATCGCCATCCCACACATCGGGAAAACCCTTATCCTCGCGTATCGCGTATTGCCAGAGGCCGTTTAGGCATGTCCAATTCTCCCGCCGCATTTGCGGGCGCGGACAGTCGTATAAAGGACAGGCCTTATCGATTGTCTCTCCCCAGGGGGTATATAAGGGTTTTAGCTCTTTTGTATCGTGCATAGTTTTGCTCGCTTTCGGAGTTGTACATCGCGTTAATTTAACCAAATGCTTGTTGTTACGGGTTGGTGATAACGCCATCTAGCAGTTTCTTTAGGATTTTCTCATCCGCCGGGCAAAAAGTATATTTCGGAATCTCATCCATGGTGATCCAGCGAATGTCGTTATGCTCCAACTTTTGCGGCGTACCTTCGGCGATCGTCGCATTGAACAATGTAAGATGCAGCGTCACCTCGGGATACTCATACATTACGTCCGTAACGCAATTGCCAATAGAAAGAGCAATCGCTAGTTCTTCTTGGCATTCTCGGATAAGCGCTTGCTCCTTCGTTTCGCCACTCTCCACTTTACCGCCGACGAATTCCCACAGGAGACCGTTGGCCTTGCAGGCTGGTCGTTGGCAGATCAAGTATTTATTGCCGTCCCGAATGAGGGCAGCCACAACCTCCATCATTGAATCAGTGCCTCTCTATACAGGACAAGCACAACATCCATTTGGCTATTATGTGCTTTGTACTCGCCAGGGAGGATGATTTGCCAAAGCTCACCGGGAGTAATTTTAGTTGATGTGCATGTTCTTAAATAGCGCAGTGCGTTTATCGCGTATTGCGCATTTTTGCTCTGCACATTCACCCCGTACAACCCTAAGAATGCATTCTTGGGACAGCCTTTTCTTTGAGAAGGACTGCCTTGTTCAAATATCTCACAACTTGCTTTTTCCCAGGCTGCTTCGGGAGACATGCCGGTCTTTACTTGTTTAGCCGCTATTAAGGCGGTTTGTGCGTATTTGTTCATCCTACCCTACCACCAATTTATTTGTCTTCTTTAAGTACTTCGCTGGAATCGGTCGTTCTAGCTTCCATTTGATGTTCATGGGTTTACTTCCATAGTGCTGCACATACTGTGCAAGGCCTAAGAAGGTATACGGTGCAGCGCCTGCAATATCGTTTTTGAACTCGCGAACAAACAGTAATACTCGGCTGCCGTGTTCTTGATGGTGTATATAACGTTGGCCTGTTGAGGAACTGTCCGCCGTGGTGCTTTGACTTTGCCAATGGAATAAGCTCTCATTGATCGAATAATCGTTGTACATGGTTGTAGGCGAATAATCCTTATCGGACTTATTCAGCGTCACAAACAGCACATCAATTTTTTTCTCCGGTAACCACTTTACGCCTTCGCGCACGTTAGAAGGATTCAAATAGTCCAATGCAACCAGCAATTGATCGCGCGTGTAGGTACAGTGCAAATCAAGCGGGCAGGCAAAGCCCAAATTGACAGGCTCGTCTATGAAGTCGATTTGGCTATATCTATATTGCAAAAGCTCTATAAGCTCAGCTAGCATTATGGGGCTGTCGGCAAGTGCATATAAATTAGTAAACACCTCATCGCTTTCCCAATCCTCTGCAGCCTCCTGCCATACGCTAATATAGAACATCTGCAACATACGCTTTTCAATATCCGATAAATCAGAAAAGTCTATATCATCTAGCATTGGAAGAATGTTAAGCAAAAAAGAGATCCATCGGCGTGAATCGATAGCCGCAATGCGGCTGAATGCTTTTGTAAGCACATCCTCGATAGGTTCTTGAAACTCCTCTTTAACGCCCGCTGAAACACATAGTCGCGCAAAGCTGAATTTTGCGTAAATCGTACGGATATCCAAATGGTAATACTCCGCGAAGTTGCTAAGCGTCAACGGTAATCCACTATCATCTTTGAAGGTACTCAACCGACTAACGATTCCCGACCTAAAACCAAAAGAGCTCCTGATGTTATCCAAAATAAATTTAGCAGCTTTCTTCTCCAACTGGATATAACAACCCTTGGGGGCGGCAGCAAACCCGTTTTTCATTTCGTACTGCACGCTACGGGTGGTGTTGGAAAGCAACGCAGCAAACTTATCCTCGAAGTTATATTTCCTGTTTGCCTGCCCGATGAAATCAAGTACAGTTAAGCATTCCTTGTTATCAGCAAGGCGCAGACCACGGCCAAGCTGCTGCAAAAAGACAGTCAGTGATTCAGTCGGTCTTAAAAACAGAACTGTATTGACATCCGGAATATCCACGCCTTCATTATAAATATCTACAACAAAGATAAAACGAATCTCACCGGATACAAGCCGTTTCTTAGCTGAGCTTCGTTCCTCGTCCGCGGATTGACCTACGAGTGAAATAGCAGGTATCCCGTTTGCGTTAAAATATTCTGCCATGAACTTTGCATGCTCCACAGATACGCAAAAGCCTAAACCCTTTACGTCATTCATATCCGTAACATATTTATCTAGAGAATGTATGATGTGCCCTGCACGGCGCATAGCCACCGCGCGGTTTATGGAATAGAGGTTACTTAATTCGGACTTATCATATCCTCCACGCACCCATTTTAAGTCATTCAAGTCCACCGTATCCGTCACGCCGAAGTATTGAAAGGGGCATAAAAGTTTTCGATCAATAGCCTCAGGTAAACGAATTTCCGCTGCAATCCTGCCGTCGAAATAATCCAAGATGCTCTTGCCATCCATACGCTCCGGAGT